>JAYUGT010000099.1:0-5108 GCA_043738315.1 Gammaproteobacteria bacterium | reverse complement strand
CCGGATCCGGCGGCCGTCGTCGATTTGATGCTGCTGCACGTGCAACAGGGCGCAACCGTGAGCAGTGCTCCCTTCCCGGAAGCAATACAGGCGCGATTGGCGGCCTGGCGCAGCCTGCGGGTTCCCGAAGCCCTGATCACGCTGGGCTCACGGCCGATGTTGTTAGGTCGCAAGGCATGAAGCCAGCAGCGCTGGCGCCGCTGCTGAATCCGCGCAGCATCGCCCTGCTGGGGTCCACTGACTGGACCGATGCGGTTGCTGCGGGCGCCGGCAAGATTGGTTACCGCGGCGCGATCTGGCGGGTCCATCCGCGCCGGGAGTCGACTGCGCAGAAAACCTATTACCGTTCGGTCGAGGAATTGCCGGGAGTACCGGACTGCGCCTTCCTGGCAATGTCCGCAGCGGACGCTCCAGCGGCGGCGCGTGCGCTCGCCGCGCGCGGCTGCGGCGCGCTGGTAGGGTTTTGTTCCGGCTTCTCTGAAATCGGCACTGCCGAAGGCGCCGCACTCAGCGAAGAACTGCGGCGCGCCGCCGGGACGCTGCCGTACCTCGGCCCCAATTGCTATGGCATGGTCAATTTTTTCGATCGCGTCGCGCTCTGGCCCGATCAGGTGGTCGGCGACTCCCCGCAGCGCGGCGTGGCGCTGATCTGCCAGAGCGGCACGCTGGCGCTGACGCTGATGTTCAACGACCGGTCCCTGCCCATCGGCTACCTGATCACGATCGGCAATCAGGAACGGCTCGCCGCCGAAGATCTGATCGAGGCTCTGTGCGCGGATACTCGGGTCACCGCCATCGGACTCTATCTCGAAGGCATCAAGGACATGGCGCGCTTCGCCAAAGCGTCACAGCTGGCACGCGAGTGCCGTAAGCCCATCGCCATCATCAAGAGCGGCCGTAGTGCAGCGGCTGCCAGGACCGCGCATAGCCACACCGGCGCCATGACGGGAAGTGATGCGGTGTTCGATGCGTTCTGTCATCAGGCGGGAATCGCCCGCTGCCAGACGCTCGCCGAGCTGTGCGAGACCCTGAAGCTGCTGCATGCCGGCGGGCCGTTAGCAGGCGGGCGCGTCGTCGTCATGGGATGCTCCGGCGGTGACATGGCCATGACTGCCGATCTGTCCGAATCGCTGGCGCTGGAGTTCCCGGCTTTTGATGCCGATACGACCGTTTCGCTGCGCGCGCTGCTGGGCGACCGAGTCACCATCGCCAATCCCTTCGATATCCATACCTACACCTGGTTTGATCACGCCACCACGCGCCGGATTTTTGACCACGTGTTCAGCAGCGACGTCGACGCGCTGGCCTTCATGCTGGACTGCCCGCCGCCGGGCCGTGCCGATGATTCGGCTTTTGTGCCGGTAATCGATGAATTCATCGCCGCGGCGGCGAATGCCGGGCCGCGTGCCGCTTTGTTAGCATCGCTGCCAGAGACCCTGAACCACGCGATCCGCGCGCGCTGCATCGCCGGCGGCGTGGTGCCGCTGCAGGGCCTGGATGACGGACTGAAAGCGCTGCAACATGGCGCAGCCACCGCTGCAGCGTGGCACCAGGATTTTCCGCTCATCGAGCCGCCCACCCACCTGACACAGCCAGCGCGCCTGATCACCGAGCGGGCCGCGAAGACGCGGCTCGCGGGTTTCGGCCTCAGCGTGCCTGCCGCCGAGATTGCCAGTCCCGCCACAGCTGCCGCAGCTGCGCAAGCGCTGGGATTTCCGGTGGCCATGAAGATCTCCGGCGATTTTGCACACAAGAGCGATCAGGGCGGCGTGATACTCAATATCCGTTCGCTCGCCGAGGCCGGGCAGGCGGCGCAAAAACTCTGCAGACTCGCGTCCGAGCTGCTGATCGAGAAAATGGTCGAGGGCGGGCTCGCGGAAATTCTGGTCGGCGTCGTCAGCGATCCGCAATTTGGGCAGGTACTGGTGCTCGGCAGCGGCGGCGTGCAGGCCGAGCTGTGGAAGGACTCGGTGCGCCTGCTGCCGCCCTGGTCCCGCGGATCCATCGAAGCGGCACTGCGAAGACTCAGGTGCTGGCCATTACTGAACGGCTTTCGCGGCCAGCCGCCGGCCGATATCGAAGCGTTGATTGTTGCGGTGTTAGCTATCGGCAGATACGCGGCCGCTCATCGTGGCACACTGCTGGAAATGGATGTCAATCCGCTCATCGTGTGTCGACGCGGGCTGGGCGCCACCGCCGTGGACGCGCTGATTCGCGAGACGGATGCAGTAGGCCATAGACCACAGAACATAGACCACAGAACTTAGACCAATGAATACGGCGATTGGGAGGAATGCAGGATGTCGAACGGAATTCATGTGACGCGCCAGGGAGCAGTGCTCCTGATCACCATCGACCGGCCCAAAGCTAACGCCATCGATCTGGCCGCGAGCCGCGCGCTGAATGATGCGGTCGCGCAACTGCGGGATGACCCGGCGCTGCGGGTGGGCATCATCACCGCCGCGGGCGAGCGGTTCTTTTCACCGGGCTGGGATCTCAAGGCCGCCGCGGCCGGCGAGAAATCGGATGAGGACTGGGGACCTGGCGGCTTTGGCGGCCTCAACTATCCACGCAATCTCAACAAGCCTGTTATCGCTGCGGTCAACGGCATTGCCTGCGGCGGCGGCTTCGAGATCGTGCTGGGCTGCGACATCATCGTCATCGAAGAGCACGTGCGTTTCGCATTGCCGGAGATCAATGTCGGCGTGCTGGCGGACGCGGGCAGCATCAAGCTGCGCCGCCGCATTCCGTATCACGTTGCGGTGGAGTTTCTGCTGACCGGACGCTGGATGGACGCCACCGAGGCCAGGCATTGGGGACTCGCGAACCATGTCGTGCCCAAGGGCCAGGCGCTCGCCAAGGCGCAGGAAATTGCCGCGCAGCTTGCCGCCGGCCCGCCGCTGCTATTCCCGGCCATCAAGCAGCTGCTGCGGCATACGGAAATGGTGCCGGAGCACGAAGCGTTCGCGCTGCACGACTCGCTCGACTACGTGCAGCGGGTTGTACGCTCCGACGATCTGAAGGAAGGCACACGCGCCTTCAGCGAAAAACGACCGCCGCGCTGGACCGGCCGCTAACAGGGCCACTGCGGATCGCTTTTAACCGCCGAGTGGCCGCAGCAGCGCGCGCGAAATGATATGCCGCTGTATTTCGCTGGTGCCTTCCCAGATACGCTCGATGCGCGCGTCGCGCCAGATCCGCTCCAGCGGCAAGTCCGCCATCAGGCCCATGCCGCCATGAATCTGCAGCGCTTCGTCAGCAACCATCGCCAGCATTTCGGTGGCTTTCAGCTTGGCGATGGCCATATCGAGATCCGTGGACTGCCCCTGATCGTGTTTGTAGGCCGCTTCCAGGGTCAGTAATTCGGCTGCGCGCAATTCGACCGCCATGTCAGCGAGCTTGAAGCTGACGCCCTGGAACTTGCCGATCGCCTGGCCGAACTGCCGGCGCTCGACCGCCCATTGCTTGGCGAGATCCAGCGCGCGCTCGGCGCGGCCGAGGCAGGTCGCCGCCACCTGCAGCCGCGTCGCGCCCAGCCAGGTGTTAGCAACCTCAAAACCCTGGTGCAACTCGCCCAAGATCGCGCTGCGCGGCACCCGGCAGTCCTGGAATTCCAGGATGCCGTTGTTATAGCCGCGGTGTGACACGTTGCGATAGCCGTCCCTGACCGTGAACCCGGGATGCCCCTTGTCGATCAGGAACGCGGTCATCTGCGCCCGCGGCCCGCGCTCGCTGGCGGTGCTGCCGGTGGACGCAAACAGAATCACGTAGTCGGCGCGATCGGTGTGACTGATGAAATGCTTGGTGCCGTTAATGACAAAGTCGCCGCCCTTTTCGACCGCCGAGGTTCGCATCGAACGCAGGTCGGAACCCGCGCCTGGTTCGGTCATGGCAAGACACTCGACGCGCTCGCCGCGCACCGTCGGCAGCAGGTAGCGTTCGCGTTGCTCGCCCGTGCAGCCCAGCAGGATGTTAGAGGGCCGGGCCACGCAGTTGTAATGCAGAGCGTAGCTCGTGCGACCCAGCTCCTTTTCGTATAACACCCAGCTGACGGTGTCGAGACCTGCGCCGCCCACTTCGGTTGGCATGTTGGCCGAGTACAGGCCGGCCTCGATGGCGCGCGCTTTCAGTGTCCGGTACAGCTCATCGCTCAGTTCGCCGCTGGCTTCAATGGCCATTTCATGCGGCATGAGTTCCGCAGTGACGAAATCGCGAGTCGACTGGACGATCTGTTGCTGCTCATCAGTCAGTGAAAAATTCATGTTCGCTCCGGTGTAACTAGGGCCTGTTAACGCTATGAACGGCGCAGCGACGGTGGCCTCCGCCGTGCAGCGCAAGGCGGGACGAGCGAACTGTACTGAATGTACTGGAGCGAGGACCAACGCCGCGCTGCGCGGCGCGGGCCCCGTCCCAAGAAGCGCGCCCCCACAGCACTTGCCTTGCGCATGGCGGCGCGCAGTTAGCGCCATCGCAATGCTTCTGCGTCAACGGGCGCGCCGGGGTTGCGCTCAGAAGCATTTGAGGCTGCGTTGCTCGGCTCTCACATGGAATAACCATGCATCGGGCCTCGCGCCTTGCCTGAAATGCTTCTGAGCGCAACGCAGCGGCGTTCATAGCGTTAACAGGCCCTTGTGCGAAACCCGCGCGGCGCGCGAGTGGCTGTGCAGGCCGCGGCTGGATTGGCTCGCCCAATCATGCAGCAATTGCAATTGCAGCGAGAGCTGCGCCACCTGCCGCCCGGCCGGCCAGTCGCCGCGACTGGTAACTGCGCTCGCCGTCAGGCCATTGATGAACGTCGTCAGCGATGCCAGCACCTGGGCGCGAACACTCGCCGGCCAGTGCCGCCATTCTGGCCAGTGAGTGTCGATACAGCGCTCAAAGACCCGGGCGTATTCACGGTGAACCCAGGCGTTGAGTTGTTTCGCACTGCGATCCGCGGAGACCTGCCCCCAGAACGCGGTCCAGAACGCGCACTCTGCAAAGCGCGCGGCGTCGATCGGCAATGATTCTGATAACACCGACAGCAGGTCGCTGCGCGATTGGCCGCCAGGTATCAGGCGGGTTTCGATGCGACGCAGAATCAGACGCAGGGCTGCGAGGATGATGTC
>JAYUGT010000098.1:0-5132 GCA_043738315.1 Gammaproteobacteria bacterium | reverse complement strand
CAGGAAGCTTTGTACGTCGGGCACCACGAGTTGCGCGGCCGCGGTGGGTGTCGGTGCGCGCTGGTCCGCGACAAAATCCGCAATGGTGAAATCAACCTCGTGACCGATGCCGGTGACCACCGGGATCGGCGAGGCCCGAATCGCACGGGCCAGGGTTTCATCGTTGAAGGCCCACAGGTCCTCGAGTGAGCCGCCGCCGCGCGCCAGGATCAGTACATCGCACTCCGCGCGGCGGATCGCCGTTGTTAGGGCCTTGAGCAGTTCCGGCGCGGCCGCCGCGCCCTGCACGGCGCTGGGGTAAATGATGACCGGAGCGGTGGGAAACCGCCGCCGCAGCACATGCAGGATGTCGCGGATCGCCGCGCCGCTGGGCGAGGTGATCACGCCGACGGCGCGCGGGATGGCGGGCAGGGGGCGCTTCAACCCGGTCGCAAACAGCCCCTCCGCCGCCAGCTTGTCGCGCAGCTGCTCGAACGCGCGTTGCAGCGCGCCGACGCCGGCTTCTTCCATGTGCTCCACCAGCAGCTGGAAATCGCCGCGTGGTTCGTACAGCCCGACCCGCGCCCGCACCAGCACCTGCATGCCTTCGGCCGGCTTGAAGCGCACCCCGAGGTTGCGCTGCCGGAACATCGCGCAGCGCACCTGGGCATCGCGGTCTTTCAGCGAGAAATACCAGTGTCCTGAGGCGGGGCGCGACAAATTGGAGATTTCGGCCTCGACCCATAGGGCCCCGAAGCCCTGCTGCAGCAGCTGCTGGACCTCGTGGTTGAGCCGCGCAACGCTGTAAACGTCGCGCGCGGGCAGGGGATATTCAGGGCTCATATCGGAGGTCGGCATGGGCGGGTGGCACGCGGGGCGCTATTTTCCAAGTTTACGCTAGTCGATGGTTTCCGTAGAATGCGCCGTCCAAAATCTCCTGGACGTTCCCAATGCGCATACACGAAGAAGCACTGACCTTCGACGACGTGCTTTTGGTTCCCGCCTACTCCGAGGTTCTGCCGCGCGAGGTCGACCTGTCGACCCAGCTGACCCGGCGTATCCGGCTCAATTTGCCGGTGCTGTCGGCGGCGATGGATACCGTCACCGAAGCGCGGCTCGCCATTGCCATGGCGCAGGAGGGCGGCATGGGCGTCATCCACAAGAGCATGACGGTCGAAGCCCAGGCGCGCGAAGTGTCGCGGGTCAAGAAATTCGAGAGCGGCATCGTGCAGGACCCGATCACCGTGTCGCCTAACACGACGATCCGTGATGCGTTGGCGTTGATGCGTTCGCGTGGCATCTCCGGCATGCCGGTGGTCGAGGGCAACCGCGCGGTCGGCATCATCACCAGCCGCGACCTGCGCTTTGAAAACCGCCTCGATCAGCCGGTGACGGTGGCCATGACGCCGAAAGAGCGCCTGATCACCGTGCCCGAAGGTGCGCCGCGCGAGTCGGTGCTGAAACTTTTTCACAAGCACCGCATCGAGAAAGTGCTGGTGGTCGGACCCGACAACGACCTGCGCGGCCTGATCACGGTCAAGGACATCCAGAAAGCCAGCGACCGGCCGCGCTCCTGCAAGGACGAAAGCGGCCGGCTGCGCGTCGGCGCCGCGGTGGGCACCTCGCCCGACACCCTGGATCGCGTCGCGGCGCTGGCCGAGGCGGGCGTTGATGTGGTCGTGGTCGATACCTCGCACGGCCACTCGCGCGGCGTCATGACCATGGTCGAGAAAATCAAGGCGCGCTATGGCGACCTGCAGGTGATCGCCGGCAACATCGTGACTGCGGAGGCGGCGCGCGATCTGGTGCGCTGCGGCGCCGATGCGGTCAAGGTCGGCATCGGCCCGGGCTCGATCTGCACCACGCGTATCGTCGCCGGCGTCGGCGTGCCGCAGATCTCCGCGGTGGCTAACGTCGCCGAGGCGCTGGCGAAGGACGGCGTGCCGCTGATCGCGGACGGCGGCATTCGCTATTCCGGCGATCTGGCCAAGGCGATTGTCGCGGGTGCGCATTGCGTGATGATCGGCGGACTGTTCGCGGGCACCGAAGAATCCCCGGGCGATGTCGAGCTCTACCAGGGCGCGTCCTACAAGAGCTATCGCGGCATGGGCTCGTTAGGTGCGATGAGCGAGCGGCACGGCTCGAGCGACCGGTATTTCCAGGACACCACCTCGGAGCTCGAGAAGCTGGTGCCGGAAGGCATTGAGGGCCGCGTGCCCTACAAGGGCAGCATCGTCGCGATCCTGCATCAGCTCGCGGGCGGCCTGCGCGCCGCGATGGGCTACACCGGTTGCGCCGGGCTCGATGAGATGCGCAGCAAGCCGAGCTTCGTGCGCATCACGACCGCCGGTGTGCGCGAGTCGCATGTGCACGATGTGTCGATCACCAAGGAGGCGCCCAATTACCGCGTCTCCTGACCGGCCGATGAGCCCCGCCTCGCCAGCGGCCCGGGCTGATATTCATGCCGACCGCGTCCTGATACTGGACTTCGGCTCGCAGTACACCCAGTTGATTGCGCGGCGCGTGCGCGAGCTCGGTGTTTACTGCGAGATCCATCCCTGGGACATGCCGGACGCCGAGCTGCGCGCCTTCCGCCCGCGTGGCATCGTGCTGTCGGGCGGCCCCGAGTCGGTCACCGCGGATAGCGCGCCGGTGGCGCCGGCGGCGGTGTTCCAGCTCGGTGTACCGGTGTTAGGTATCTGCTATGGCATGCAGACCATGGCGGCGCAGCTGGGCGGGCGCGTCGAGCCCGGGGACGTCAAGGAATTCGGCTATGCCGAGATCCGCGCCCGCGGTCATTCGATTTTGTTAGCCGACATCGAGGACCGCCAGAATGCCGACGGCCACGGCCTGCTGGATGTCTGGATGAGCCATGGCGACCGGGTCGTGACGCTGCCGCCGGGATTCAAGCTGATCGCCTCCACCGGCGATGTGCCGTTCGCCGGCATGGCGGATGAGACGCGGCATTTTTACGCGCTGCAGTTTCATCCGGAAGTTACCCACACCACCCAGGGCGCGAAGATCTATGCGCGCTTCCTGCACGACATCTGCGGCTGCGGCGAGAGCTGGCGCGCCGGCAGCATCATCGAGGACGCGGTCGCGCGGGTGCGTGCGCAGGTCGGCAATGCCGGTATTTTGTTAGGTCTGTCGGGCGGTGTCGATTCGGCCGTGGTCGCGGCGCTGCTCAACAAGGCGATCGGCAGACAGCTGCATTGCGTGTTCGTCGATCATGGACTGATGCGCCACCAGGAAGGCGATCAGCTCATGAAGGTGTTCGCCGAGCAGCTCGGCGTGCACGTCATCCGCGTCAACGCCACCGCGGAATTCTTTGGCGCGCTGCGCGGCGTGGCCGATCCCGAGATCAAGCGCAAGATCATCGGCAAGACGTTCATAGATGTATTCGAGCGCGAAGCGGCGAAGCTGACTGACGTGCAGTTCCTGGCCCAGGGCACGATCTATCCGGATGTCATCGAGTCGGCCGGTGCCAAGACCGGCAAGGCGCACGTCATCAAGAGCCATCACAACGTCGGCGGCCTGCCGGCGCACATGCGCCTGAAGCTGGTCGAGCCGCTGCGCGAACTGTTCAAGGATGAAGTGCGGCGTGTCGGTCTCGAGCTCGGCCTGCCAGAGTCGATGGTCATGCGCCATCCGTTTCCGGGACCGGGCCTTGGAGTGCGAATTCTCGGCGAAGTCTCCGAGGCCGCAGCTAACACGCTGCGGCTGGCGGATCACATTTTCATCGAGGAGTTGCGCCGCTCCGGCTGGTACGACAAGACCAGCCAGGCGTTTGCCGTGTACCTGCCGGTCAACAGCGTCGGCGTCACCGGCGACGGCCGGCGTTATGCGCCCGTGATCGCGCTGCGCGCGGTGCAGACTATCGACTTCATGACGGCGCACTGGGCGCCGCTGCCGTATGAGTTGTTAGATGTCTGCTCGCGCCGCATCGTCAATGAAGTGCCGGGCGTGTCGCGCGTGGTGTACGACATTTCCGGCAAGCCGCCGGCCACGATCGAGTGGGAGTGAGAGCCGCTGCGCTTCATTGTGAGCTGGCTCACAGGCAAATGCAGCGTGGGCATTCCGGGAGGACGCGGGCCAAACTGGATGCGCGGGTTATCTTTCGTCGACCAGAGTCACTCACGGTGACTGAAACGCGGCAATCGTAAACCTCCAGCTGTGGCGTGGCCCCGCGTGTCTGTTCGAACGGGGCGGGTATGCCGGCGAGAGCAGCCGGCGGTAGATTCTGACTCACCATAACGCCGGATACGCGAATCGGTTCGGTCGCCGATCGATTGAATTTCCCATCCGCCCGCCTCCATTGACATTGTAGCTACTAGTAGCTACAATGACTTTCATGAAAACCGTCGGTGTCCGTGACCTCAAGAACAAGCTGAGCGAATATCTTCGCGGCGTGCGGCTGGGAGAGAGCGTCCTGGTCACCGATCGGGGGGAAGTCGTGGCTGAGCTCCTGCCACCCGGGCAAGGGCAGGTTGATCCGGCGGTGCCGGCGGGACTCCAGTCGCTGGCCAAACGGGGCCTCCTGACCCTGGGCACTCGAGGTGGAACGGATCTGTATCCGGCGCTGCAGCGCAAGCAGGGCGAACGTCGACGGAGCGTCGCCCAATTGCTCGACGAGGAGCGTGGCTCGCGGTGAATCTCTACGCGGAGTCGAGTGCCGTGCTGGCCTGGCTCCTCGACGAGCCAACCGCACCGGCGCTGCGCCGCCTGCTTGGCGAGGCCGAGGTCATTGTCGCGTCCGACCTGACCCTGATCGAGTGTGATCGCGTATTGCTGCGGGCCGTGGTGCTCAAGGAACTGACGGAGGCGGAAGCCGCCGACCGTCGAGCACACCTCGTTTCCGCTGCTGTGCATTGGCAAGTCTTTCGAATCGCGGGCGAGATCGTTGATCGTGCGCGTCAGCCGTTTCCCGGTGACCCGATTCGAACACTGGATGCTATCCACCTCGCATCGCTTCTTGTTGCGCGATCCGCGGTCGTCGGCCTCCGACTGCTGAGCCTCGACGAGCGCGTGCGCCAAGCTGCCAAAGGACTGGGAGTCGCAGTCGAGCCTGCCTGAGAACGGCAGCCGTTGCGTGGGAGTGAGGGGTGCCGCCCTCCATGGCGCGCCACAGTCGCACGAAGTACATCAATTGCTGG
>JAYUGT010000097.1:0-12921 GCA_043738315.1 Gammaproteobacteria bacterium | reverse complement strand
TTTCGAGTCCGGCGCGATCCTTCAGTACCTGGCGGAAAAGAGCGGGCAGTTCATGCCGCGCGAAATGCGGGCTCGCTACATCGTGCTGCAATGGTTGATGTTTCAGGTTGGCGGCGTGGGCCCGATGTTCGGTCAGTGCGGTCATTTCCTGGGCTACGCGCCGCGCAGGATTCCGTACGCCATCGACCGCTACCGCAACGAAACCTTGCGACTCTACGGCGTGATGGACCAGCGCCTGCGCAAGGTGCCGTTCCTCGCCGGCGATTATTCCATTGCCGACATGGCGACCTGGCCCTGGGTGCATGTACGCTGGCTGCACAAGATCGACATCGACGAGTTCCCGCGGGTGAAAAAGTGGTACCAGAAAATCGCCGCACGTCCCGCGGTGCAGCGTGGCGTTGGCTTGTTGAAAGCGGACGAAAAGATCGGCAATCCTGACAAGGCCACGCGCGAAGCGTTTTTCGGCCGGCAGCAATTGCGCCAGGGCAAGCGCTGACACGATGACCGGGATCAATCCCTATCCGTTGTTGTTCCAGCCCTTTGAGCGAGGGCGCCTGCAGCTGCGCAACCGCGTGATTCACGCGTCGATGACCACCCGCATGGCGGCCGGCCAGCGCGTCACACCGCGCCTGATCCAGTACTACGCGAATCGCGCTGCGGGCGGCGCGGCGCTGGTGGTCACCGAGTCGATGAACGTCGCGCGCAACCAGGTGTTAGCTCATAAGGTCCGGGTCTGGGACGACGAGGGCAATGACGGCCTGAAGCGCTGGGCGGAGGCCGTCAGCCGCCACGATTGTCGTTTGTTAGGGCAGATCCAGGACCCGGGCCGCGGCCGGCACGAGAAAGGCCACACGCCGGACGCGATTGGCCCATCGGCGCTGCCGGATGACCTGTCCTGGACCGTGCCGCGGGCGCTCACGATCGCCGAGGTCCGCAACCTGATTGCAGACTTCGCCGAATCGGCTGCACGCCTGGAGCGCTGCGGGTTCGCGGGCGTCGAGTTGTCCTGTGGCCACGGCCATATCTTTCACCAGTTCATGTCGGCCTGGTCGAACGAGCGCGAGGACGACTACGGCGGCGACTTCGCCGGCCGGATGAAGCTGGTGCGCGACACCGTCAGTGCGATCCGGTCGGCGTGTTCCAACCGGTTTTTGCTTGGGCTCAAGTTGCCCGGGGATGACGGCGTACCCGGCAGCATAGATTCGCGCGAGGCTGCCCGGATTGCCGAATACCTCGTCGATTCCAAGACCATCGACTATGCTGCCTTTACCTGGGGCTCCCACTCTAGCGGCCTGGGCATGCATATTCCGGATCTAACAGGCCCGCGCGCACCGTTCGTGCCGCTGACCCGGGCGCTGCGGGCACACTGCCATGGCGTGCCGGTCATGGCGCTGGGCCTGATCACCGATCCGGCCGAAGCGGAAGGCATCCTGCAGCGCGACGATGCCGACCTTATCGCGTTAGGACGCCCGCTGGTCACTGATCCGGCCTGGCCGCTCAAGGCCCAGAGCGGCCGCGAGGCGCAAATCCGTTATTGCGTCTCCTGCAATACCTGCTGGGGCACGATCGTCGAGAACAAGCCGCTCGCCTGCGACAACAACCCGCGCGTGGCGCAGCCCGACGAAGTGGACTACTGGCCAAAAAGAGCCGCACAACACAAACGCGTCGTTGTGGTCGGCGCCGGCATCGCCGGCCTGGAGGCTGCCTGGGTTGCGGCGGCCCGCGGCCACAAGGTCACGGTGTTAGGTGCCGGCGTCGAGCCGGGCGGTGCGACGCGTCTGCATGCGCTGCTGCCGGGTGGCGAGCACCTGTCAAGCATCTACGACTACCAGGTGCTCGCTGCGAAACGCGCCGGCGTGACCCTGGAGCTGGGAATCAGGGCGGCGGTTTCCGACATCGTGTCGCTCAGACCAGAGCAGGTGCTGCTAGCAACCGGCAGCGATTGCGCCTGGCCGCGCGCCTGGCCGCGGGAGTTGCATGGCTCGGGCGCCATCGTCGACCTGCGCGATTCAGTCCGCATGTTAGCGGTACAGTCCGGCTGGATTGGCGGGCGTGCACTGATATTCGATATGGACGCGACCGAAGGGACCTACGCAGCGGCGGAACACTTTGCCGGCCGCTTCGATGAGGTCGTCGTGGTGACGCCGCGCGAACGCCTGGCGCAGGAGGTGCCACTGGTGACCCAGCTCAGGATCTGGCGCCGTTTCAACCAGCTCCGGATTCGCATCCTTCCATTTCATGAAATTGATCCCGGCTCCAACTGGGAGCAGGGTGAAATAGCGTGCCGCAACATCTATAACGGCGATCTCACCCGCATCGACGAAGTTGCACTGCTGACCTACGCCACTCCGCGCCGCCCGCGTCTGGCCCTCGACGTGCCGCTGCGCGAACTTGGCCTGGCGGTGGACCGGATCGGCGACTGCCTGATGCCGCGGTCGGTACTGGCCGCCACGTCGGACGGCCACGCAGCGGGCCTGCGGCTCTAAGAAATCCGTCCGGTCAGGCCGACTGCGCGATAATCGGCCGTGTCCTGAACGGGGTAATTCAATTGTTCGCAGATCCGATCATCTGGTCCGCAGCGGGCATCGCCTTCCTGCATACACTGCTGGGGCCGGATCACTATCTGCCGTTCGTCGTGCTGGGCCGTTCGCGCGGCTGGAGCCTGTCGCGGACGCTTTGGACCACGATCGTGTGCGGCCTGGGTCATGTTGGCAGCAGCCTTTTGTTAGGCCTGGGGGTCGCCATCGGCAGCTGGTCCGTGGCCAGCGTCACGGGATGGCAGGGGCTGCGCGGCAATCTCGCGGCCTGGCTGTTTATCGGATTCGGGGCGGCGTACACCGTCTGGGGAATGAAGCAGCTCGCCCGACGCGCGCCGCCAGGGCACAGTCATGCGCATGCGCATGGTGATGGAACAGTGCACGACCACGGCCACGATCACCATGAGCAGCATCTCCACCCGCATCTGGCCGAGGCTGATTCCAGACCCGGCGCTTCCCAGCGTAGCCTGATCGCCTGGAGCTTGTTTGTCGTGTTCGTGTTAGGGCCCTGCGAGCCGCTGATTCCGCTCGTCATGGTGCCGGCCTCGCAGCGTGATGCGACCCTGACGCTGGCCGTCGCGGCGGTCTTCGTGGTCGTGACATTGCTGACCATGGTCATCACGGTGTTTGCCTTGACACGCGGATACGAGCGCGTCACGCGGCAAGCGGGCTGGCAACCCGCCAAGTTCGGTCACATTGCCGCCGGCAGCGCACTTGCTTGCTGCGGCCTGGCCATGTTGCTTGGGTACTAGCGCCCTGTTATAAGTTTTCCTGAAGAATCGTCCGGAGGTTGACCTGCATGAAATTGATACCGCATCGACGCAGCCGTGAAACGGAAATCTGGTTGCGCAAGGAAACGCTGGAACAGACCAAGCGTTACAAGAAAATTGTGCGCGAGCAGGACGCGTTAGCGCCGAAGCGCGATCGCTGGATTGCGGATTTCCTCGAGCGGATCCAGACCCGCGGCGTGCACGTGCACTTCGACCAGATGCGCAAAGTGCGGCCGGACGAAATCCCGACCAAGCCGAAGCGCAAGTTCAGAGTTGTTTTCTAGACGGAGCTAATACATGGCACGCCCACATATCGAACCGTTCGTCGATCGCGACGTCTCCTTCAAGAAAATGACCCTGCCGGGCTTCCCGAAGGGCATGCAATACAAGATGCTGTCGCTGGATACGGATGACGGCGCCTGCACGATGACGGTGCTGTACGAACCCGGCTACAAGCAGCCCCCCGGCATGAGCTATGCCGAATACGAACTTTTCATTCAGTCCGGTTCGATCACCGTTGGCAGCAAGACCTGGGGTCCCGGCAGCTACTTCATGGTTCCGGCCGGCGTCACCATGGAGGCGATGAGTTCGCCGCGTGGCGCCACGGCGCTGCTGTTCTACAACTACGGCGAGCCTTCGTTCGTGGAATCCGACACGGATCATGCGAAAGCGGAGCGGCATCGGTTCGCCGCGGTGAATTCCTACGAAAACATGCAGTGGACCTCGACCAATTTCTATCCGGCCACCGCGCCGGGTTGCCTGGTCAAGATCCTGAAGTTTGATCAGCGCACGCAGGGCTTCACGTTCCTGTATTGCATGACGCCGAATTTCTGGCAGGACAACATTTCCTACCACGATTGTTGTGAAGAGGCCTATCACATCTGGGGCACGTCCTGGATGATGCAATTTGGTGATCTGCCCACCGGCGGTTATTTCTACCGGCCGCCGTATATCAATCACGGCGCGTTTGCCTCCAAGCTCGGCATTCTCGCGATCGGCCGCACCGACACGCAGTTGTACAACCACTTCCACTTCAATCCATGGACCAACATCGAGGAGAACCGGGAACGTGCGGCAAGCCGCATACAGCATTGGAAGCCGGATCTATATAGTTGGATCAATATGCGGGGGCACAACCATCCGGTTGACTTCGAGCACGACCACGGCCATGCGCATGGCGACACGCCACACCACCATGGTGACGGCTCGGTCGAGCACAAGCACAAGAAGAAACGGCGGCGGAAATAGCCCGCCTGTTGGCGTTATGAATCTACGTTTCAAGTGCTCGATAGCGCTCGGCTTGGCGCTCGCCATGGCCAGCGCCCAATCCGGCAGTCTGTTTGCGCCGGTGCCATACAACGACTACCTGGTGTTCGAAGCGGGGCAGGTCTGCGATTTTCCGATTGAGTTCAGCGCTGCCGGAGAACTGCAGGAATTCGTCACCAAGGAAGGCCGCTATATCTCAATGGCGCCTGGTGTCGGCAACACGATCACCAATCAGCTAGATCCCACCAAAACCTACTCCAGCCAGGCCGGCGGTCGACTCGAGTTGTGGACGCTGGCATCCGCCGATACGCTCATCGAAACCCAGGGACAGGTCTACTATTTTTCCGAAGAGTCGGCGAGCAATCCCAGCGGCAAGGGGCTTTGGCTGCTGGATGGCAACTGGCAATCCGCCATCGACGAATTGGGCGATCCCGCCTAGCCGCTGACCGGCAAGGGGCGCCGGATCGACCTGTGCCGCCTGTTGCGCTGAGAGGCTGAGCCCAAATCTTCAGTAAATCCTTGGGTTTACGCCCGGGTCTGGGTATGCTTTCGAGATGAAATCCGGATCCACCATTGCCACCAGCGCCAGCCTGCGCGGCGTCAAATACGAGATTCGCGGCCGTCTGGCGCGCCGGGCGCTGGAATTGGCGCGCCAGGGCTATGAAATCCTGTCGCTCAACATCGGCAATCCGGCCCTGTTTGGCTTCCGGACGCCCGAAACCATGCGTCTCGCGATGATCGAAAACCTGGGCGAGTCCGAGGGCTACTGTCATCAGAAGGGCATTTTCCCGGCGCGTGAAGCCGTGGTCATGCAGCAGCAGGCGCGCGGGGTCATCGGCGTCAGCGCCGAAGATGTTTTCATCGGCAACGGTGTCAGCGAGCTCATCGATCTGGGGCTGCGTGCGCTGCTGAATCCCGGCGACGAAGTGCTGGTGCCGAGCCCGGACTACCCGCTCTGGACCGCGGCGGTCACGTTGAATAGCGGCAAGGCGGTGCATTATCCCTGCCGTCCGGAAGCAGGCCATGTCCCGGATCCGGAAGAGATTGCGCGTCTCATTACGCCGCGCACCCGCGCGATCGTCATCATCAATCCTAACAACCCGACCGGCGCGGTGTATCCGCGTGCGGTGCTGGAACAACTGGCCGGGCTGGCCGAGCGGCACTCGCTCGTGGTCTTTTCGGATGAGATCTACGACCAGATCCTGTATGACGGCGCGCAGTTCATTCCGATGGCGACGCTGGTGCATGACACGCTGTGCGTGACCATGTCGGGCATTTCCAAGGTCTATCGCGCCTGCGGCCTGCGGGTCGGCTGGGCGGTCATGTCCGGCAAGCTGTCGGCGGCGGCTGATTACATGGAGGCGCTCGAATTGTTAGCTTCCCTGCGCCTGTGCAGCAACGTGCCGAGCCAGTGGGCGGTGCAGACCGCGTTAGGCGGCTACCAGAGCATCAAGGACCTGGTCGCGCCTGGTGGCAGACTTTATGAATCGCGCCGCGCTATTGTCGACGGCGTGGCCGCCAGCAAGTACCTCGAATTGCCCGGCACCGCTGCGGGTGCGATCTACGCGTTCCCGCGCATCAAGGCGAGTGAATTGCCGGATATCGACGACCAGCAATTTGCACTAGACCTGCTGGAGCGCAAGCATGTGCTGGTTGCGCCCGGCACCAGTTTCAATGTTCCCTACCGCAACGGTTTCCGCATCACCAACCTGCCCGATGTCGCGACCCTGAAAGTCGTCTTCACGCGCACCGAAGAGTTGTTGTCGGACTATGCCGCAACGCGCGGCGGGCCGTCGAATGTGCTCGAGGCGCGCGCCCGCTTCAAATAGCTCCGGTTTCCAATAGACTCTGCCAATGAGTCTGCCGCCGGAAGTCCGCTCGGCGCTCGCGGCGGGGCACGGCATTCTGGTACCGGATCCGGCGCGTGCCGCCATCATTCGTCTCGCCTATGCCGACCAGCAACTCAAGTCTGGTCGCGCGGTGTGGTCGACACCCGACATCTCAACACCTGCGGCCTTGCTCGCCCGGGTGGCCGCGGAGGCGCGGCAACCGCTGATGAGCCGCGCGACCGAATGGATGCTGTTGCGCGAATTCGCGCTGGCCCAGGATGCCGGCTCGGGCGGCGGCGCGTCTGCCAACGGCCTGGCCGACGCCTGGCAGCGCAGCCTGCAATTGCTGCGGGACCAGGACATTGCGCCCGCCCGGGTTGCGGCGTTCGGTACACCGGAGACGGCAGCCTTGCTGGCCGCCTTCCAGTACCTGCACGATCGCGCGCGAACCTGGGGTATAGCTGCGCCCGCGCTTCTCAGGCCCGGCGATTTCGCGGCGCCGACGCGCCGTGTCGCGCTGGGATTCGCCGCGCTGCCGCGTGCCTTTCGGGATTGGTCGGAAGCGTCGACCGGGGCCGCGCCCAGGTCTGCGGCGCCGAGCAATGCCATCGAACTTCACGCTGCGCCGACACCGGCGGACGAGGTGGCTGCGGCGCTGAGCTGGGCCCGCCACAAGCTGGATCAGAATTCTGCTGCACGGCTGCTGGTGGTCGTGCCGTGGGGCCGCGCGTACGAGCCTGCCTTGCAGCGCGCGCTGGCAGCGTCCGTGCGGCTCGATGCGGGTCGTGACCAGGCCATTTTTCTTGATCGGCAACGGCGCCTCGCGGATGCGCCGCCGGTGCGCCAGCAATTGTTCCTGCTGCGCCTGCTGGCCGGAGCGCTGCCAGTCGCGGAGTGTTGTGCCGGCCTGCGCGATGGTGGCGCCGGGCTGACGGAGCAGGTCGCGCGCGCGCAACTGGCGCAGTTGTTAGCAACGCAGACCACGGGCGAGGTCGGTCTGGCGCGCATCGCTGCGTTATTGCGCACCGCGACCGGTACGGCTCTCGAGGCTGCGCAGCACTGGCTCGCGCAATTGCAGCCGGCGCATGACGCGCTGGTAGCTGACAAGGAGCAGGGTGGCGACTGGCCCGATCGACTGGCAGCCGCCAGCAAGTTGTTGCCAATGGCGTGGAGCACTGGCAATCCAGAGCTGGATTTCAGTTTGCAACAGTCCTGGCAGGACCTGCTGATCGAGTGCAGCCAGCTGGCGGCGCTCGGCAATCCGGATTCCCTGCAACGCGCGCTGGCACTGCTGACAGCGCGTGCGGCGCGATCGCCCTGGCCTGAGCGACGCTCGGACAGTCGCCTGCATATCGCCCGTTCCACCCAGGATCCGATCCTGCAATACGACGGGATCTGGGTCTGCGGGCTCGCGGCCGCCCAGTGGCCGCTGGCTCCGCAACCGGATCCCTGGGTGCCGAAGCCCCTGCAAACGGAATCGGGATTACCTGCGGCCAGCGCTGCCGGCCGTTTACATGAAGCCCGCAGCGAGCTGAGTGCGTGGCGTTGCGCCACCGGCGAGCTGCACTTGAGCTATCCCGCACTGCTGGATGAGCACGGCGCGAGTGTCAGCCCTTTTCTGCTGGAGTTGGGCCTCAGGGAAACTGCCGCCGCGGCAGCGGCGCCGACGCGGCTCAGCCGCGCGGCCCAGGTGCAGGCGGCAGCGCCGGTACTGACGCAATTCGCCGATGATGCCTACTCGCGACGTATCCAGGGCGAGATCCGCGGCGGCGCGCCGGTTTTAAATCTCTTCAACGAATGTGCGTTTCGCGGCGCGGCGCAACTGCGCCTGGCGCTGGTGCAAAAGGAGGATGCGGTCCCGGGCTTTGAAGCGCTGCAAAGCGGGTCGCTGCTGCACCTGGCACTGCAGCGCGTCTGGGAGCGGCTCGGCGGCTCCGCGGGCCTCGCGCAAATCCCGGCGCCGGAGACCGCGGACTTCGTGGCTGATATCGTTGCGGGCCTGTTACGCGAGCAGTCGACGAGGGGCGAGAATTCCGCGGCCGCGCGCCGCGCTGCACTGGCGGTCGAGGAACGACGCCTGACGGAACGGATCTCCGCGTTGTTGAACGCGGAGCGCAATCGGGAACCGTTTGTCATCGAGAATCTCGAAGCCACGCTGCCGCTGACACTGGAAGGAGTGAACTTTCGGGTGCGACTCGATCGCGTCGATCGTATCGGCGATCAGAGGCTGGTGATCGATTACAAGACCGGCAAGTCCGGCAAACCGCGCTGGGGGGGCGACCCACCGCGCGAAATTCAGTTGCTGATCTATCGCGAAGCCCTGTTAGCTGCCGGGACTGCAGTGGCCGGCCTCCTGACCTGGCACCTGCTGTCGGGCAAAGTCACGGCCGGCGGCGCAGCGGCAACCGAATTGGCGTTATTTCCACCCCTGGCGCCGCGCAGGCAGGCGGTGGACTGGTCGGCGCTCGAGCCCGGCTGGAGCCGGCGCGTGCATGAGCTGGCGGGGCGCCTCTGGCAGGGTGATGCCAGGCTGAATCCCCTGCAAGGCGCCTGCGAGTACTGCGACCTGCGCGGCCTGTGCCGGCGCGATGAGCGTCTGGGGCTGGCCGGCGGCGATGGCGTTGCCGACTTGGATGACAACGGAGCTGACGGTGGCGATGCTGGATGACAGCGACGTGCGCCGCGAAGCGGTCGAGTCGGTCGACTCGATCCTGCTGCGCGCGCCGGCCGGCAGTGGCAAGACCACCGTGCTGGTGCAGCGGTTGCTGGTGTTGCTAACAAGGGTCGCCAGGCCGGAACAGGTGCTGGCGATCACCTTTACCCGCAAGGCCGCCGCGGAAATGCGTGAGCGGGTGCTGGCTGCGCTGGCGTTTGCCAATGGCGCGCAGCCGGTGCCAGCGACTGCTAACGACAGCTTGCGTCGCACCATTGCGCTGGCGCAGGAAACCCTGCGTCATGCAACCCGCCAGGGCTGGGAGCTGATGCAGAACCCGGCGCAATTGCGCATCCAGACCATCGAATCTCTGAATCACTGGATTGCCACACAGCTGCCAGCGAGCGCCGGCACTGGCGATGGCGATATCGTCGAGCAGCCGCTCGGGGTTTACCGCGACGCCGCGCGCCAGGCGCTGGACCTCGCAGCTCACGATCCGGCGCTGCGTGAGCAACTGGCGCGCTTGCTGCGCCTGGTCGAAAACCGCTGGAATTCCCTCGAGGAAGAAATAGCCGAACTGCTCGCGCAGCGTCATCGCTGGTGGCGGCACCTCGGCAAAATGTCATTCGATCAGCAATGCGGCGAAATCGCACGCTGCCTTGAGCGCCTGTCGGTCGCGGCCCAGCAGCGGGCGCAGCAGGCGATCGGAACGGATTTTCTGCAACGCGCCGCGCGCGTGCTGCAGGATACGGCTCGCGAGCGCATTGCGCGCGGCGAGCAGGACCCGGACTGGGTCGCGTGGGGAACGCCGCGGCGACTGCAACCGTTGCCGGAACTGCTGCCGATGTGGCGGCTGTTAGGTCGGTTTTTCCTGACGGAAAAGAACGAATTGCGCAGCCGCTTTCCATCTGCTAACGGCCTGCCCGGCGTTGCGGAGCAGCACAAGGGACTGCTCAGGGAACTGGCGGATGAGCTGAAATTGCGGCCGGGAGCGCGCGCGGTGCTGGCGGCGCTCAAGGAGCTGCCGCATGCGGAGCTGTCGCCGGACAGCCGCAGCGCACTGCAGGCACTGCGTGCGCTGTTGCCGCTGGCGGCGGCGGCCCTGGAGGAGCTGATGACAGCCCAGGGGCTGCGCGACCTGGTCGCGGTCGCCGGTCGCGCGCGTCAGGCGTTGTCCAGCGATTCCGAACCCACGGAGTTCGCGCTGCGCCTGGGTGAGTCGTTGCGGCACATCCTGGTGGATGAATACCAGGACACGTCGATCGACCAGTTTGAATTGCTGCAGAATCTCACCTTGCGTTGGGCTGACGGCGATGGCCGCAGCGTCCTGCTGGTCGGCGATCCGATGCAGTCAATCTATGGTTTTCGCGACGCGGAAGTGGCGCTGTTCCTGCGGGCACGGTGCGAGGGCCTCGGTGAGTTGAAATTGAAGTACCTGGAGCTGCACCGCAATTTTCGCAGCCGGGCAGGCATCGTCGAGTTTGTGAACCACAGTTTCGCGCCCCTCATGCCGCAGCAGGATGACCTGCAGGCCGGACAGGCGGTCTACTCGGGCGCGGTCGCAGCACGAACCGACGGCGCGCCCGGGGAAGTGCGGTTTCATTTGTTAGTAAGGGGCGCCGGCCAGGCCGCACGCGACCTGGAGGCCGAGCGGATACTGGCCCTGGTCGCGGAGCTCCGAGAGGCGTCGCCGCAGGGCAGCGTTGCGATCCTGACCCAGACGCGCAATAGCGTCGCGGGACTCACCGAAATGCTGCGCGATCGCGGTTGGCCGGTTCGCGGCGTCAAGATGGTCGCGCTGGCGGATCTGCCGGCCATCCAGGATCTGAATTCGCTGGCGCAGGCTTTGCTGGATCCGCTGGACCGGATCGCCTGGCTGGCAGTGCTGCGGGCGCCCTGGTGCGCGGCGTCGCTGGATGTGCTCGAGGAGCTGGCGCGCTCCGCCGGCCAGGGCGCGATTGCGCTGGCGCTGCAACATGCCCTGGATCATGACGCCTGGCCGGCCGGCGCCGCTGCACGCTTGCGGTCAGTGACGGCATGTTTGTTAGCAGGACTGGCCGCCGTTACGCGGGATGGCATTGCCGCAGCTGTCAGCGCGACCTGGTCGGATCTCGGCGGGCCAGCCTGCATGGGCGCCGACGCCCGGCTGCGCGACGCCGAGAGTTACCTTGACCGGCTGGCCATCGCGGCAGCCAGCCGCGACTGGCGCGGCCGCCACTCACTGGCAACGCTGACGCAGGACCTGTACGCGGAAGCCGGTCCGGACACGAAGCTGGAGATTCTGCCGATCCATCAGGCCAAGGGACTGGAATACGATCATGTGATTCTGACCGGGCTCGCGGTGCCATGGTCGGCCGAAACGCGCCGGCTGTTAGCCTGGCGCGAAATCCCCGGCGACGACGGAGCGCCCGCCGACCTGGTGTTGGCCGCGCGGCCCGATCCGGCCGCGGCCGGGAGCGACGGTGTCTATGCGTTTTTGATGAAACTAGCTGGCGAGCGCGCCGCCCAGGAGAAGCTGCGACTCATGTATGTCGCAGCGACCCGGGCCCGCGAGTCGTTGCACTGGGTGGCCAGCCTGGCGAAAGATGACGCGGGCGAATGGCGGCTGCCACCCGCCAACTCGACACTGCGTTTGTTGTGGCCG
Organism: Gammaproteobacteria bacterium; assembly: GCA_043738315.1. Classification (GTDB taxonomy): domain Bacteria; phylum Pseudomonadota; class Gammaproteobacteria; order Steroidobacterales; family Steroidobacteraceae; genus UBA964. Next base: position 1,222 of record JAYUGT010000097.1, on the reverse strand, counting down.
GTGCTCGCCGACCGCATGCGCACGGGCGATTCCCTGGATCGCGCGGCGATGATTTCTGCCGCGGCCCCAACCGCGGCGCCCGCCGTGGTCGGGCTAACGCCGGAGCCGAGGCGGCTGCGGCGACTGCCCGATGACTGGCAGGTGCCGGCGGCGGATGCGGTGCTTGATACCCAGGTGCGTACCGCGGGTGCCCCGCGTCCCGAGCAGGAACCCGAATTCGACTGGGCTGGCATCGAATCGCGCCACGTCGGCACCGTGCTGCATGCAGCGCTGCAACGAATCGCCGTGTCGGCGCGGGAGCGGGGTGCATTGCCGACCGGGCTGCCGCACGATCCCCTGTGGGCGGCCGAGCTACGCGCCCTCGGCGTTGCCCCGGTACGCATTGCCAGGGCGGCGAGCCGCATCGGCAACGCGTTGCGAGCGACCCTCAAGGATGAGACCGGCCGCTGGATCCTGGATCCTGCGCACGCCGAAGCGCAGTGTGAGCAGGCGCACAGCGGATTGCTGGATGGTGAATTGGCAGCCATAGTCGTGGACCGGTACTTTGTCGATCGCGACGGCCAACGCTGGGTCATCGACTACAAATCCGGGCAGCACCTGGGTGGTAAAATTGCCGAGTTCCTGGAAAACGAAAAACGCCGCTATCAACCGCAGATGGACCGCTACTGCCGTTTGTTGGCCCAGAAGGGCCCGCCGGTGCGCGCGGCGCTGTATTTCCCGATGATGCAGCAGATCGTAATCTATGGTTAAGGAGTCAGGCCGAAATGGAAATTCGCAGAGCTGAAGACCGCGGCAGCGCCGAGTTCGGCTGGTTGCACTCCCGGCATACGTTTTCTTTCGGCCAGTATCGCGATCCGAAACAAATGGGGTTTTCGGACCTGCTCGTGATCAACGATGACCGTGTGGAACCGGGCCAGGGATTTGGCACGCACCCGCATCGCGATATGGAAATCTTTTCCTTTGTCCTCGCAGGCGTGCTCGCGCATCGGGATTCCATGGGCACGGGCTCGACAATCCATCCCGGCGAAGTGCAGATGATGAGCGCCGGCACGGGCATCACGCACAGCGAATTCAATGCCTCGCAACAGGAACTGGTGCACTTCCTGCAGATCTGGATCGTGCCTGACAAGAAGGGTGTGGCGCCGCGTTACCAGCAGAAGCAATTTCCTGATGCCGAGAAACGGGGCCGGCTGCGACTGGTCATTTCGCCCGATGGCGCCGA
>JAYUGT010000096.1:0-5148 GCA_043738315.1 Gammaproteobacteria bacterium | reverse complement strand
CATTGGCATTTTCGGGACGGTTCAGCGTCAGCAGCGCCACCGCGCCGCGCTGTTCCAACAGGATGGTCGATTCGGACATGGCTGCGCCTTATTCGTCAGGAGCGATGATGACGCGCATGCCCGACAGTGCCTCGGTCATTTCGACCTGGCAGGAGAGGCGCGAGTTCGGCTTGTAATGCGTCAGCTCACTGAGCAGTTCGCGCTCGTCTGACATCGCGGCCGGTAACTTGCCCTGCCAGTCGGGGTCGATGTAGATGTGGCAGGTCGCGCACGAACACATGCCGCCACAAATCGCAGCGACGCCATAGTCCAGCTCACGCAGCGCCTCCATCACCTTGACGTCGGCTTTCGCCGCTACCGGGTGTTCGACCCCGTCGCGATCGACAACTTTCAACTCGGGCATTGAGATTCCTGTCTTTTCATCGGGTTGCATACGATACAGCAGCGCCCCAGGAGCGCGCCGGGGCGGTAGTTTGCCTAGATTGCCGCGCCGCTGCCAGCGTAAAAATGCCCGCAAGCCGCCGCTCAGCCCGCCGCTGCGGGCGCCGCCCGTTCCACACTCCACAGTTCATTCAACAGCATGAACAGCTCGCGCGCCGCCCGCAGTTGCTGCCAGTTGGTGTCGTCCGCGCGCCCCGCCGCGCCGATCAGTTGCACGCCCAGGTGCTCATCGACGGGCAGCGGCGCCAGCAAGGACGCCAGGTCCCAGATCGGGTCGCCGAGACAGGCATATTCCCAGTCAAGCAGCACCAGGGCTTCGCCAGCTAACAAATTGCCGGCGTGCGCATCCAGGTGCAGCAGCGACCACCGGCGCTGCCGATCCTGGAGGGCCGCGACCAGCGCCGGGGCTGCGCGCACGCGCCGCGCCAGCTGACTGTGCGCGGCGGCATCGGGCCGCGCCTGCACGCGGCTCAAGCGCAACTGCAGATGCTGCAGGATGTCGAACTGCCAGTCGTCCCGCGCCGCCCAGGCGCGCGGCACCGGGATCCGATGCAATTCTCCGAGTCGCTGGGCGACGCGCTGCAGGTAATCGGGTTTTTCAAATTCGGCAGCGCTCGCGACCACCCCTTGCAGCCATTGCGCCACTTCCGTGCCGCTGCGCAAGTCAATTGCCACGATCCGCGGCGCGAGGCCGTGCTGTGCGGCCAGATTCTGCAGCTCCTGCATACGCCGCAGGTCGACCGCGGCGTCTTCATGCAGGTGCTGCTTGACGACCCAGCTGCCCTGCGCGGTGGCGACGCGCCAGACCTCACCGCCACTGCCCTGCCCGAGCTCGCTGCACTCTAACAAGACACTGCCTGGGCGCCAGCCCGGCAGCAGGTGGCGCCAATCACCGGTCACGCAGCCGCGCTCCGCCAGCGCAGCCACCAGCTGCGCAGGCCGACCACCGCGATCACGGCGTAAACCACATAGAGAACCGCCGCCAACTGCAAGCCCTGCGCGCTGTAGAGCAGCATCGAACTCAGGTCAATCACAATCCAGTAGGCCCAGTTTTCCAGCTTCGAGGCGGCCGTCATCCAGGTCGCGAGGTAACTGGCTAACATGATGGCGGTGTCGAGTCGCGGCCAGGCCGCCTGCGTGTAGCGTGCGAGCCAGGGCGCCGCCAGCAGGCATACGACTGCGATGCAGAGCAGGCCGAGCAGATGCCAGCGCAGCGGCCAGGTCGTGACCGGCGGACTGGCCGCGCGGGTTGCGGACTGGGTCCAGGACCAGAACCCGTAGATGGAAAACGCCACATAGCTCGCCTGCATGATCGCCTGCATCGGCAGCTGCTGTCGCGCGGCCAGCCAGGCTAACAAGCCGGAACTCACGGCGCCGGACACCCAGCACCAGCGGCTGTGCCGCACCGCCAGCACCGCATAGCCAATGCCGGTAAGCAAGGCCAGTGCTTCCGCAGCGCTGACCGCCCGCAACTGCTGCAGCAAGGCGGTCATGGACGCTGGTTGAACCGGTAACTCACGGTAAGCCCGACCTGGCGCGGGTCGGACTGCTGCAGGTAGAGTTTCTCGGGAAAGTCCGGCGGTTCATTGCCGAAGAAAAAACCGCGCTGCGCATAGCGCTTGTTCAAGACGTTCTTCAACCACAGCGTACCGGACCAGGCGCCGCGCTCGAGGCCCGCTTTCAGGTTGACCAGCGTGTATGGCGTCGACAGCTGGTCATGACTGTCGGAAAAGTAAAAACGCGCGACCTGCTGCGCGTCGGCGTGCAGGAACCAGCCCTGCGGCTGCCGCCAGTCGACGCTGACCGCGACCTGCTGGCGCGGCGCATGTTCCTGGTCGCGGCCGTCGGCGCGCCGCGCGCGCAGCAGTCCTAACGAACCGGCGAGGCTCAGGCGCTCCGTCAGCTGCCAGCGGCCTTCGGCTTCCAGCCCGTCGTTGCGGCCACGGCCGTTGTTAGTGGTGAGGTACAGGAACGACAGCGGGTCCGCTGGATCGAGCTGCAACGAGGTCGCCACCTGCTGCGCGCGCCGCCGCATCGCAAACAGCGCGAAGCGCGCCTGCCAGACTCCATCGCCGCTGGCGGCGCTCAAACCGGTTTCCGCGCTCCACAGGAATTCCGGACCATAGCCGCGCTGCGCGGCCGGCACGGCCGCGCCGATATTGAAGCCACCGGCCTTGTAGCCGCGCGCGAGGCTCGCATACCAGCGCCAGGCCGCGCTGGCGCTGCCGCCGCCCCAGGCATGCGCAAGACTCAACTGCCCGCCCGTCATGCCATCGCGCGGCTGGAAGCGCGTTGCATCGGAATCCTGGTAGCGCGCGCTGCGCTGTTCGCGCCGCAACCCCACGGTCAGCCGCGTGGCGGGCGAGTAGTCAAACTCCAGCTGCCCGTAGCCCGCGACATTGTCGGCCCGGTAATCACTTGTTAGCTCGCGATACACGGCGCCGTTGTAAAGGTCCAGCTGCGCCAGCGATTCGCGCAGGTTCTGGCCATACAGTCCCAGCACCCAGCACGGCGCACAGCCGCCCGCAGCCGCGGACATCCAGCGCAGGTCCTGGCTGACGACACGATGCGCGCGATCAATGTTCGAGGTGAAGTCATTGTCCGGCGCGGCGGTCCAGTCGCCGTCAAAACCGTAGCCGATGCTGGAATCGGCCAGCGCGCTGACACTGCGCAGGCTGGAGCCGTTGCGCCATTCATGTTCCAGTACCGCCGAGGCGCCGAGGGAACGCTGCGCGTCGCGCCCCGGCTTGTCCGAACGCGTGTTGCGGGAATTGTCGAGCGCAAAGGCGTCGTAGCCATTGTCGAGATCGGCCCACAGTGCGGTGAGATCGAGCCGGGTGCGCTCATCAATGCGGTAGTGCAGCTTGCCCCGCGTAAAGGTTTCATCGTAGCCGTTGGTGTCCTTGCGCTGCAGGGTGAGGTTGCGCCGGAAGCCGTCGCTGCGATGGCGCTGCACCGTCAACCGGCCTAACAAATCCGGCGAGCCGAGCGGGCCGCTGACCAGTGCCGCGAGCGAGCGAGCGCCGTAGTCGCCGGCGCTCAGCTCCGCCGCGGACTCAAATGCTGCGCCCGGCTCGCGGCCGCGCAGCGCAATCAGGCCGGCAAGCGCGTTGGCGCCATAACTCGTGCCCTGCGGCCCGCGTAGCACCTCGACCTGTCCCAGGTCAAAGCTGCCCGCCGGCATGCCGACGCCCGAGAAATCAATGTCGTCGATCAGGAAGCCCACCGAAGAATTGGGTGCACCCTGCCATTGTTCGGTCTCACCGACGCCCCGCAACTGGAAATAGCGCGGCCGCGACGTGCCGCTGGCCCAGTTGAGGTTGGGCACCAGCGGCAACACGTCCTGCAGGTGCTCGGTGCTGGAGCGGGCCAGGCGGGCCGCATCCAGCACCGTCACGCTGGCGGGCAATTGCAGCAACGGAACCCGGCGCAGGCTCGCGGTCACCAGCACCTCGGCCAGCGGTTCATCGTCGATAGCCCGGGCGTCGACAGCCCAGACGCCTGAGGCCCAGCCGACTGCCAGCAATAAACCAATGAATACGCGTTTGTTTTTGCTCATGACCTGCTCCCTACGCCGGTGCTAACCGGATCAGGTTCAACGGGTTCACGGCTTCTGCCGCATCTCAGGCCCGTTACAGGGCCACCCCAAGGTGTGTGACGCGATATGTTAGCGGACTTGACCGAAAAAGTCGCTCTTGGGGCGGCGCTCTGGTACCCTTCGCGCCCTTTTTTCCTGCGCCAATCGTCGCCCAAAAACATGCCCGCGCCACGCCCCATTCGCAATATCGCCATCATCGCGCACGTCGATCATGGCAAGACCACGCTGGTCGACTGCCTGCTGAAGCAGTCCGGCACGTTTGCGGCGCATCAACGCATCGCCGAACGGGTCATGGATTCCAATGACATCGAGCGCGAGCGCGGCATCACGATTCTCGCCAAGAACTGTGCGGTCGAGTACGGCGACACGCGTATCAACATCGTCGATACCCCCGGGCACGCGGATTTCGGCGGCGAAGTGGAGCGCGTGCTGTCGATGGTGGACGGCGTGCTGCTGGTGGTCGACGCGGTCGAAGGGCCGATGCCGCAGACCCGCTTCGTCACGCGCAAGGCCCTGGCGTTAGGTCACAAGGCCATCGTCGTGGTCAACAAGGTCGACCGCCCGGGCGCGCGGCCGGACTGGGTCGTGGACCGTACCTTTGAATTGTTCGACAAGCTGGGCGCCACGGATGCGCAGCTCGACTTCCAGATCATCTACGCCTCGGCGCTCGAGGGCTGGGCAACCACGGACCTGGCGGCCCCGCGGCCTAACAACATGGAGGCGCTGTTCAATGCCGTGATCGAGCATGTGCCGCCGCCGCCCGCCGAACCTGATGCGCCGCTGCAGCTGCAGATCTCGACGCTGGATTACAACTCGTATGTCGGGCGCATCGGCATCGGCCGCATTCGCCGCGGCACGCTGCGCCCCGGCATGAATGTCAGCCTGCGCAATGGCGCTGAAGACCGCGGCAGCGGCAAGGTCGCGCAGGTCCTGACCTTCCACGGGCTGGAGCGCAGGAGCGTGGAAGAAGCCAGTGCCGGCGACATCGTCGCAGTCACCGGGATCGAGGATGTAACCATCGGCCTGACGCTGTGCGATCCGCTGGCGCCGTCCGGCCTGCCGCCGATCCTGGTGGATGAACCGACGCTGGTCATGACATTCCAGGTCAA
>JAYUGT010000095.1:0-5153 GCA_043738315.1 Gammaproteobacteria bacterium | reverse complement strand
CCGGCATGCCCAAGCTGTTCGGCACCGTCGACGGCTTTTTCACCGAGGAAAACTATTTCGCGCATATCCATTTGGATGATCGCGAAACCGTCCGGATGAGCTACGACGTGGTCGAGCGCGGCCTGGCGAATGAGGTGCAGGTGCAGTTCCGTACGCGGGACAAGGACGGCGGCTGGCGCTGGATTATCGAGCGCGGGCAAAGCGCGGGCTTCAACCCTATCACCGGCGCGCGCCTGCTTGCGGGCGTCAGCATCGACATCACTGAGCAGCGCGCGACCGAGGATCAGCTGGCAGCCGCGCGCGACCAGTTCAAGTTTGCAATGGAATCGTCGCAGACAGGTTTCTATGACTGGAACGTAGTCAATGACACCGCGTCCGGCATGGACGACTGGTGCACGCGCCATCGCCTGCCGCTCGAAGGAACGCCGGGCCACGATGCACGCTGGGAATCCTACATCCACGCTGATGATCGGCCCGACGTGCAGCGACGGTTTGCCGCGCACCTGCGCGGTGAAACCGAATTTGCGGATATGGAATACCGGTTGCGCTGCGGCGATGGCCGGCTGATCTGGATCATGGACCGGGCGCGGATCGTGGAACGCGGCCCGAGCGGCGAGCCGCTGCGGGTCATCGGCCTGCTGGTCAATATCGAGGAACGCAAGCGTATCGAGCAGGCGTTGTTAGCCAGTGAGGCGCGGCTTTCCATGGCCATCTGGGGCGGCAGCTTCGGTTTATGGGAAATGGACGTCGCGGCGCAACGCACGCGCTGGTTGAGCGACTGGTGCGAACGCGAAGACCTGGATCCCTGCGAGTCTGACCACGTCAACGCCTGGGACTCGCATATTCATCCGGACGATCTGCCGGATGCGGCCGCCGCCTTTACGCGCATGGTACAAGGCGCAACCGACTCGTTTGAAAGCGAGTATCGCGTACGAACGCGCGCGGGCGCGTGGACCTGGGTGCTGGAGCGCAGCCGCGCCATTGCGCGCGATGCCACGGGCCAGCCCAGCAAGGTTTCCGGAATTTGTTTCAACATCAACAAACGCAAGGCATTTGAAGACAACCTGCGCAAGAGCGAGGCGCGCTACCGCAGCGTCGCCAGCCTGACGCCAGGGTTTGTCGCTGAAGTTGCGCTGTTCGACGACCAGCTGCCGCGACTCACCTGGGCCAGCGAGGGATTCACGGAGGTTTTTGGGCGCCCATTTGCCGAGTTTGCCGACACGACAAATTTGCGGGCGTTGTTCGCGGACCTGGCCGACTGGCGTACGGCCACCGAACGATTCCGATTGGTCGCGAGTGGCACGCAAGTCGACTTTGAGGTCAAGGTGCGTCGGCACGACGGGCAGATCCGGTGGATATATCTGATCGCCCGGCCCCTGGCGGACAGCAGCGGCCACTACACCACGGCAATTGCGGTCGCGCATGACATCACCAAACGTAAAGCGGCTGAAACCGCGCTGCGCGAAGCGCAGGCGTCAATGCAGATCATCGCCGCGAACTCGCCCGATTGGCTGTTCCTGCTCGACCAGGACGGCCGTGTGCGCTACGCCAATCGTCAACTGGGACGTGTGACCGTCGAACAGATGATCGGGCGGCCCGTGGCCGATCTTGCCGTCACTAACAACCAATCGCCCAGCGAAGTTGCAGCAGCGCTTGCCCGCACACTGGCGGGGCAGGAAGTATCGCTGCAGCAGACCGTCGTTGCCCCGTCGACGGGAACGCGGCATGTGCTCATGCACCGCACGCGGCCTGTCATCGAAGACGGCGCCACGGTCGGGGCGCTGGTCATCACCTCCGACATCACGGAACAGCAGCAACGGGAACAGCTGCTGCGACTGCAGGGCCTGGTGCTCGAGACCATTCGCGAAGGCGTGGTGCTGCTCGATGCCCAGAATCTGGTGACACTCTCGAACCCCGCGTTCGATCGCATGTGCGGCGCGACCGTCGGTCAGTTGACCGGGATGCGGATCGAATCGCTGTTACTGGTGCCACCCGCCAAACTGCGCGCAACTGCGGCGGTCCTGGAAAGTTCGGTGCGTCGCCTGGATGGCAGCCAGTTTTCGGCGGCCGCCGTGGTCACGCCCATGCAGGTCAATGGCGAACCGCATTTGTTGCTGGTCATCAGTGACGTGACCGAAAGAATCCTGCTCGAGCGCGAAATCCTGGAAGTGTCGAGTCTTGAACAACAACGCATCGGCAACGACCTGCACGATGGCCTCGGCCAGGAACTGACGGGTGTTGCCCTGATGCTGCGCGCGCTGGCCGGGCGGATCCGCAAGGAATATCCGCAGGTCAATATCGACATGAATGAGACGATTGCGCTGGTCAATCACAGCATTGAATCCACGCGCGCGCTGGCCCGCGGCCTGTCGCCCGTCAGCATTGAGGGCGGCGGCCTGCTGCCGGCATTGCAGACGCTGATCGCGCGTGCGCGCAGCGCCTACGGCGTCAATATCCAGATGCGCCGGTTGATACGCCGGCCGTTGAAGATCGGTCCCGAGGCCGCGACGCACCTGTACCGCATTGTGCAGGAAGGCCTGACCAATGCCGTGCGCCACGGTCGCGCATCGCGCCTGACGCTGACAGTCATCTCAACGGCCAGTCACATCGACGTTTCGATCCGCGACAACGGCCGTGGCATGGCGCCAACCAGCTCGCGCAGTGCCGGAATCGGTCTCAAGACCATGAGCTATCGCGCTGAGATGTTAGGCGGCGAATTGTCGATCCTGCCCGCGCCAGGCGGCGGAACCATTGTCAGGTGCCGCTGCCCGCAGAGCCCCGGTGAGCCCGGCGATGCGGCCGACGGCGGGAAAAGCCGTCTTCAGATCACGCGGATCTTGCCCGGATCATAGGTCGGCGCCGGCCAGCGCAACGGCAGGTGTTCGAGCTCGCGCAGCAGGATCTGCGAAACCGCGAAATCCCGGAACGCCTTGCGATCCGCCGGAATCAGGTACCAGGGCGCCTCCGCAGTGCTGCAGCGAGCCAGCATCGCTTCAAAGGCCTCGCGGTACTGGTCCCACTGCTGTCGCTTGTCGAGGTCAGCCGGAGCGAATTTCCAGTGCTTGCGACGGTCGGCAATGCGCTCCTCGAAGCGGCGCTTCTGTTCGTCCTTGCTGATATGCAGGAACAATTTAAGCACCCGGGTATTGCAGGCCGTCAGCATGCTCTCGAAGTTGTTGATCTGGTCATAGCGCTCGCGCCAGACGGTGGGTGGCACCAGGTTGTTGACCCGTACGATCAGCACGTCCTCGTAATGCGAGCGGTTGAAGACCCCGATTTCGCCGCGCGGCGGCGCATGCGCATGCACGCGCCACAGGTAGTCATGGCGCATTTCCTCGGCGCTCGGCGCCTTGAACGAGCTCACCGTGCAGCCCTGCGGACTGAACGCAGAAAACACGCGGCGGATGGTGCTGTCCTTGCCGCCACCATCGATCGCCTGCAGCACGACGAGCACGGCGTAGCGGCCGTCGACGAACATCTTGTACTGCAGCTCTGACAGGCGGGCGCGATTCTCGGCAGCTGCCGCGTCGCAACGTTCGCTGTCCCAGCCGAAGTCCCGGGCCGCCTGGTCATCGCGCAGCTTGGGTTTGCTGCCCGGCTCGACCTGCAGTATTTCTGGAATCCCGCGGCGACTGACACGTTTCTGGCTCATCGCGATCTCCTGGCGCCCACGCCACCACCACTCGGAATCTGCTGCGTGATGCAGTGTATGTTGCCGCCGCCTAACAACACTTCGCGCGTCGCCACGCCGATGACGCGCCGCTGCGGAAAGATGCGGCGCAACTTCGCCAGCGCGGCCGCATCGGTGCGCGCATCGAGCAGCGGCGCAATGACCGCATCGTTGGCGAGGTAGAAATTCACGTAACTGGCGGCCAGTCGCTCGCGCGCATGGCGTGGCTTGGCGCCGGCCCGCGCCAGGATTCCCGCGGCCTCGGCCCGGCTCATGTACAGCGGCCCCGGCATCGGCAGCTTGTGCACCTTGAGGCGGCGGCCACGCGCGTCGCGTGTATCACTCAGGCGTTCCAGGGCGTCACGCGAAATCCGGTACTGCGGATCGCGGCGATTATCCGTCCAGCTGAGCACAACCTCGCCAGGTCTCGCATAACAGGCGATGTTGTCGATGTGGCCGTCGGTTTCATCGTTGAACACGCCCTCGTCCAGCCAGATCACCGTGCTAACACCCAGGTACTGGCGCAGGATGACCTCGAGCTGCGCCTGTGTCAGCTGCGGATTGCGGTTGCCGCGCAGCAGGCATTGTTCGGTCACCAGCAGCGTGCCCTGTCCATCGACATGGATGCTACCGCCCTCGCAGACGATGGGCGCGCGATAGCGCTCGAGGCGCTCGGCTTCGAGGACCTTGCGCGCCACCAGATCATCCTGGTCCCAGGGAAAATACAGACCACCGGCCAGGCCACCCCAGGCATTGAAATGCCAGTCGATGCCGCGCACCCCGCCGCGATCATCGACGACGCAGGTCGGTCCGACATCGCGCATCCAGGCATCGTTGCTGGCAACTTCCAGTACCCGTACCGACGCCGGCAGCTGGGCGCGCGCAAATTCGTAGTGCTCAGTGCAGACGCCGACCGTGACCGGTTCAAATTCGGCGATCGCCGCCGCCACCGCGGCAAACGCGCGTTGCGCCGGCAGACCGCCGTCGCGCCAGTTATCCAGCCGGTGCGGCCACAACATCCAGCAGCCGGAATGCGGCTCAAATTCGCCCGGCATGCGAAAGCCATCCGCGGCGGGGGTACTGGGGTGGGTCGGGCTCATCGGACGATTGTAGCCTGTCGCCCGTGCCAGGATTCGCGCGGCCGGCTCCTCAGCCCAGCGCCAGCATCAGCTCGCGTGCGGTGACTCCCTGCTGGCGCAGGACGGCAATCTTGTCGTGATCAAAGCCGAGATCCGCACCGAGTGAATCGGCGAGCCCCTCGGTGCAGAATTCCGGGTACAGGGACTCCACCGCTAACAAGTGCCCGAAATAGACCGCCATGCTTTCGCGCGTCACCACGCCGAGTTCGCCCATCTGACGCCATCCCAGCACCGCGGCGCTGACGGCCGCTGGCAATTGCCAGCTCCGCAGCAGCGCCTCGGTCAAGCCGCGCTGCGCATGCATGACGATCCGGCTGCGGCTGGTCACGTCAATTTTTTCCTTC
>JAYUGT010000094.1:0-2052 GCA_043738315.1 Gammaproteobacteria bacterium | reverse complement strand
CCGTGGCCGAGGAGTCGACGGCATTTCCAGGCGTGTCGGCGCCAACCAGCGTTGGCGGCCTGGGTTTTCATTACAAGTGGAATATGGGCTGGATGAATGACACGCTGCAATACATGCGCGAAGATCCCGTCCATCGGCGATGGCATCACGACAAGATGAGCTTCGGCCTGGTCTATGCCTTCAGCGAAAATTTCGTGTTGCCGCTGTCGCATGACGAGGTGGTGCACGGCAAGGGGTCGCTGCTGGGCAAGATGCCCGGCGATGACTGGCAGCGATTTGCCAACCTGCGTGCGTACTATGGCTTCATGTGGGGGCATCCGGGCAAGAAGCTGCTTTTCATGGGCCAGGAATTCGCCCAGCCCGGCGAATGGGATCATGACGGCGAACTGCCATGGCACCTGCTCGATGACCCACGGCACGGCGGCGTGCAAAACCTGATCCGCGCCTTGAACCGCCTGTACTCGACCTATCCGGCACTGCACGCGCTGGACTGCGAGCCGCAGGGATTTGAGTGGCTGGTGGGCGACGATGCCGAGCACTCGGTATTGGCGTGGCTGCGTGCTGATGCACACGCTGCGATGATGATCGTGGTCAGCAATTTCACGCCCTTGCCCAGGCCGGCTTACAGGATCGGTGTGCCGGACGGTCCGGCGCGCTGGCTGGAAGTTCTCAACACCGATGCGCTCGAATACGGCGGTAACGGAAGTAACCAGGCCGGACGCGCGGTGTCCGTGCAGTCGGTGCCGGCGCAGGGCCGAACCGGTTCGATCGTGCTCGACTTGCCGCCGCTGGCGACGATTTTCCTGGTGCCGGCATGATTGAATTCCTGGCCGAGGGTCGGTCCGAGCCGATGGGCGCGTTCGCCCGCGATGAGGGCGTCAACTTCGCGGTGTTTTCCCAGCACGCCGATCAAATGGAGCTCTGCCTGTTCGATGCCGACGGCGAGCGGGAGGTGCAGCGCTATCGCCTGCACGGCCCGCACGATGCGGTGTTCAGTGGCTTCCTGCCTGGCGCCGGTCCCGGCCTGGTCTACGGACTGCGCGCGCATGGCCCGCACCGGCCGGAGGCAGGACACCTGTTCAACCCCAACAAACTGCTGCTCGATCCGTACGCGCGCGAGATCGTCGGCCATTTCCTCTGGCGAGCGGAGAATCATGGTTATACCCTCGGCGATGCCCAGGGCATTCGCTCGCTGGACCAGCGCGACAACGCCCGCATCGCCCTGAAGGCACGCGTGGCGGCGGCGCCGGTTCCGGCGCCTGGCTGGTTCAATGCACCGCGCCATCGCGATGCGGATGTCGTGCTGTACGAGCTGCACGTCAAGGGATTTTCGAAGACGCATCCCGGCATTCCCGATCAGTTGCGTGGTACCTATGCCGGCCTGGCGCACCCGGCAGCGCTCGATCATTTCAAATCGCTCGGCGTGACCACGCTGTCGCTGTTACCGGTGCACTACTGTGTTGATGAAGGCGCCCTGGTCGAGCGCGGCCTGGTCAACTACTGGGGTTACAACACGCTGGGGTTTTTCTGTCCCGATCCGCGCCTGGCCGGTTGCGGTTCCGAACCCGGTTCAGTGGTCGCCGAATTCCGGCAGATGGTCGACATCCTGCATCAGAACGGCCTGGAAGTAGTGCTCGATGTCGTCTACAACCACACGCCGGAAGGCAACGAGTTCGGCCCGACGGTGAGCTTTCGCGGCCTGGACAATGCCAGCTGGTACCGGCGGACAGCCGAAGATCGCAGCCGCTGTGAAAACCTCACCGGTTGCGGCAACACGGTCAACACGGCGCATCCGAAGGTGACCCAGTTCGTGCTCGACTCGCTGCGTTACTGGGTCCGGGAAATGGGCGTGGATGGCTTCCGCTTCGACCTGGCGCCGGTGCTCGGGCGCACCGACCAGGGTTTCGATCCATGCGCCGGATTTTTCACCGCCTTGCGCCAGGACCCGGTCCTGGCCGCGGCACGACTGATCGCCGAACCCTGGGATGCCGGACCCGGCGGCTATCAGGTCGGACGCTTCCCCGGGCGCTTCCAGGACTGGAACGACAAGTT
>JAYUGT010000093.1:0-5181 GCA_043738315.1 Gammaproteobacteria bacterium | reverse complement strand
AGCGCAAGAAAGACCTGCCGCAGGGCGAGGCGGCCTATCGCAAGCTCAATCAACTGGCCATGCGCCTGCTGACCGATGGCGGTCTGCTGGTGTCCTGTTCCTGTTCATGGCATCTGCCGCCGGACGCGCTGCTGGGCGCCATCCAGACCGGCGCGCGCCATCTGGATCGCCTGGTGCAGGTGATCGCGGTCGGCGGCCAGTCCGCGGACCATCCGATCCATCCGGCGATCCCGGAAACGCGCTATTTGAAGGCTTTTTTTGCGCGAGTGACGCAGGAATAATGCGAAAATAAACCGATGATCCCCTATGTGCCGTTTGATCCCGTGGCCATTTCACTCGGACCGCTGCAGGTCCACTGGTATGGCATCACCTACCTGTTAGGTTTCGCATCGGCCTGGTGGCTCGGGCGGCGGCGCGCGCTGCAGCCGGGTTCGACCTGGAAGCCGCTGGATGTCGATGATTTCCTGTTCTACCTGATGCTGGGCGTCATCCTCGGCGGCCGCATCGGCTATCTGCTGGTGTACGGGCGCGAGCAGGTGGCCGAGGACTGGCACTACATCTACCAGATCTGGCGCGGCGGCATGTCCTTCCACGGCGGCTTCGTCGGCGTTTTGTTAGGCGCGTGGTGGTTTGCGCGCAAGCAAAAGCGCCAGATCGCGGATGTCATCGATTTCACCTCGCCGCTGCCGGGACTCGGGCTCTTCTTCGGGCGCATCGGCAACTTCATCAACGGCGAGCTGTGGGGCAAGCCCACCGACGTGCCCTGGGCCATGGTCGTGGATGGCGTGCCGAAGCACGCGACGCAGCTGTATGAGGCAACGTTGGAAGGCCTGCTGGTGTTTACGGTGCTGTGGATCTTTACCCGCAAGCCACGGCCGCAACTGGCGCCCTCAGGGCTGTTCCTGATCCTCTATGGCAGTGCGCGCATTACGGTGGAGTTCTGGCGCGTACCGGACGTGCAGATCGGCTACCTCGCGGGCGACTGGCTGACCATGGGGCATTTGCTGTCATTGCCCATGGTGCTGAGCGGAGTCGTGATGCTGTGGTACGCGTATCGCCGGCCCACGGCGAGCGGTAATTTCGCAGTCGCGCCCGCGCGTTAGGTCCGCATGCAGCCGTATCTCGATTTACTGCATCGGGTGCGTCATGAGGGCGCGCGCCGCGAGGATCGCACCGGCACGGGCACGCTGTCGGTATTTGGCGCGCAGTTGCGCTTCGACCTGGCCGCCGGCTTTCCGATGGTCACGACCAAGAAGCTGCACACGCGCTCGATCATTCACGAGCTGCTGTGGTTTCTGCGCGGCGACACCAACGTCAAGTACCTGCGCGACCACGGCGTAACCATCTGGGATGAGTGGGCCGACGCGCAGGGCGAACTCGGGCCGGTGTATGGGCGCCAGTGGCGCAGCTGGCCGGCGCCGGATGGCCGGCACATCGACCAGATTGCCGAGGTGATGCGCCAGCTGCGCAGCAATCCTTATTCGCGCCGCATCATGGTGTGCGCGTGGAATGTCGGCGAACTCGAGCAGATGGCGCTGATGCCCTGCCACGCGCTGTTCCAGTTCTATGTCGCGAACGGCAAGCTGTCCTGCCAGCTCTATCAACGCAGCGCGGATCTTTTTCTCGGCGTGCCGTTCAACATTGCGTCCTACGCCCTGCTGACCCTGATGGTCGCCCAGCAATGCGACCTGCAGCCGGGCGATTTCGTGTGGACGGGCGGCGACTGCCATTTGTACGTCAATCACCTCGAGCAGACGGACCTGCAGCTGTCACGCAAGCCCTTGCTGTTGCCGCAGCTGGAAATCCTCAGGCGGCCGCCGGACATTTTTTCCTACACCTATGACGATTTTCGCATCGTCAACTATCAGTCGCATGCCGCCATCAAGGCGCCCGTCGCCGTCTGACGCCGGATTTTTGTCAGTTAGATCGAGCTATTCCAAGGAATGTAATGAAGAAACCGTTGATTGCAGTTCGTAACTCGCCCATCCACGGCAGCGGCGTGTTCGCGCTGCGCCATATCCCCAAGGGCACGCGCATCGTCGAATACGTGGGCGAGCGGATTTCCCACCAGGCGGCGGATGAACGCTACGAGGATCACGACGAAAACGATAATCACACCTTCCTGTTCATCGTCGACTCGCGCACCGTCATTGATGCCGCAGTCGGCGGCAATGAGGCGCGCTTCATCAATCACAACTGCGACGGCAACTGCGAATCCACCATCGAGAAAAGGCGCGTGTACATCGAAGCGGTACGCGATATTGCCCGGGGTGAAGAGCTGGGCTACGACTATGAGATCGGGCGCGAAAAAGACGATCCGCCTAACATCGATGAGATCTATGCCTGCCGCTGCGGCGCCGCCAAGTGCCGCGGCACCATGCTGTGGCCGGCAAAGCGGCCGGTTGCGAAGAAACGCAAGGCCGCCACGAAGAAGGCGCACGCGCACAAGCGCAGTCCGCACCACCGGAGCTGAATTTGACCGCTGTGCCAGCCACGGCAGTGACACTCGTGGTCGCCATGGACTTGCGCGGCGTGATCGGCCGCGCGGGCGGGCTGCCGTGGCGGCTGCCCGACGATCTCAGGCGCTTCAAGGCGTTGACGCTCGGCAAGACCGTGATCATGGGTCGCAAGACCTTCGAGTCCATCGGCCGGCCCCTGCCGCAGCGCCGCAACATCGTCGTCACGCGGGACCCGCGGTTTGCAGAGCCGGGGATCGAGGTTGCCGCCAGCCTGGCAGCTGCGCTCGCGTTGTGCCGGCCGGAGCCCGAGGTCATGGTAATCGGTGGCGCCGAGATCTATCGCGCGGCCCTGCCATCAGCTAACAAAATCGAACTGACCCGGGTCGAGGCCGAGGTGGACGGAGATGTACTCTTTCCGGCGCTGGATCCGGCCGAGTGGCGGGAATCCGCCCGGGAACATCATCCGGCGGACGCGCGGCACGCTTATGCCATGAGCTTCAGTACGCTGCGGCGCACCGGGGAAGCGCGGGACGGTGGAAATTGATAACGTCTGTCAAAGCGCCGGCAGGCGCGCCAGCAGTTCCTGCACCGCCGGATGGGCTGCGAGCACGCCGGATTCCACCACGGCGTTAGGCTTGGCGCCGATGCCGGCGCGCCGCAGTGTACGCACGCAATCCTGCAGCGCTGCGCCGCGCCTGAACGCCGTCGCATAGGGAATTTCTGGGTGGAACATCACCATGGAGTACCGCGGGATGATCCGGCCGGGGTACAGCCGTTCCATGGTGCGGGCCAGTTCGCGTTCCGCCAGGAACTCCGGGTCCAGCACGTCATCGCGCATTTCCTGGTAATTCTCCAGCGCCATGCGCGCAATCGCCTCGGCCTGCGGGCGGCGCTCGGCCCCGAAAGCCGCGAATACCGTGGCCCAGTCCTGGTGCTGGTCGAACAGCTCCCGCAACGCGAAGCAGTCTTCAAACGCGCAGTTCATGCCCTGGCCGTGGAACGGTACGATTGCGTGCGCGGCGTCGCCTAACAAAAGCAGCTGCCCGCCGACATGCCAGCGGTCGGCACGCACCGTGCCCAGGTTGCCGACCGGGTGCCGGGCGAACTCGGCATCGAAATCCGGCATTAGCTCCAGCACGTCGGGAAACTCGCGCACGAAGAACTGGCGTGCCGTCATCGGTGCTGCGGCCAGCGCGGCGAAACTGGCGGTACCGCCTTTGGCGGTGAGAAACAGCGTCGCGGTAAAGCTGCCGTCCGGATTGGGCAGCGCGATCAGCATGAAATCCTGGCGCGGCCAGATGTGCAGGCCCGCCGGGTCGAGCGCGTAGCGGCCTTGGCGCGCGGGAATCGTCAGCTCCTTGTAGGCATGATCTAACAGATCTTCCTGCGATTGCAGCCAGCCGCCGGCCGCGAGCGACAGGCGCGCCGCGGAGCCGGCGCCATCGGTGGCAATCGTTGCTGCGAGGGCGCATTCGTAGGCCGCGCCGCTTTGGAGGTCGCGGAAAAACAGCGTGTTGGTCGCGGGTGAGACGCTGATCAAGGCCTGCTCAAAGCGGATCTCGATGGCCGGATGCGCGGCGGCGGCTGCGACCAGCGTGTTGGTGAGTTGCGCCCGCGAAACCGAATAAATCACTTCGTGCGCCGCCTGGCCATAGGCTTGCAGTTCAACCCGGCCTTCCGGGTCATGCACGATACGGCCGGGCATCGGCATCATCAGCGGGCGAACGGTTGCACCGAGGCCTGCAGCTTCCAGCGCCTTCAGGCCGCGCGCCGCCAGCGCCAGGTTGATGGACCGGCCGCCATCGGCCGCCTGCCCGCGCGGATCCGCGCGTTTCTCGAACAGGCGCACGCGGCAGCCGCGTTGCGCGAGCAGCAGCGCGAGCAGGCCGCCGGCCGGTCCCGCGCCGACGATCTGCAGTGGCGCACGGGTTCGCATTCAGCCCGGCCTGGTCAGTTCGCTGCGCATCCAGTCGGCGCAGGTCAGGCATTCCGCAAAAGAATTGAAGAACGGCGCCGGCGCAATACGCAGCCACTGGCCGCGCTGGTCGATCACCAGGCCACGCTGCGCCAGCCGCGCTAACAAAGTGGCGGTGTCGGTCACGGTACCGGAGCGCGGACTGACGGTCAGCATCGCGCCGCGAGCGCCCGCGTCGGGCGGGGTGACGATGTCCAGCAGCTTCCCGCAGCGGTCCTGCAGGCAGCGCTCCAGCCAGGCGGTCAGGCGCAGCGACTTGGCGCGCAGCGCCGCCATGCCGGCGCGATCGAACAACTGCAGCGATGCGCCGAGCGGCGCTGCGGAAAAAACGGCCGGATTGCTGACCGCCCAGCCCGCGGCGCCGGCTTCCGGCCTGAAGCCGGGCAGCATCGCGAAGCGTGAACCCGCCTCGTGCCCGAACCAGCCACCCAGGCGCAGGCGCGCGCTGTCACGGTGATGGCGCTCGTGCACAAAGGCACCGGCCATGGCGCCCGGTCCCGAGTTCAGGTATTTGTAGCTGCACCAGACCGCAAAGTCCGCATCATCCGCCTGCAGATCTAACAGCACGTTGCCAATCGCGTGCGCGTGATCGAATCCGGCAATCGCGCCGGCCGCATGCACGCTGCGGGCGATGGCGCGGCAGTCAAAGGCCTGCCCGGTGCAGAACTGCACGCCCGGCCACAACACCAGCGCAAGGCGCGGGCCGTGGCGCGCAATTGCGTCGTGAATGTCCTGCTCGCGCAAGCA
>JAYUGT010000092.1:0-13070 GCA_043738315.1 Gammaproteobacteria bacterium | reverse complement strand
CGTAGAGCGCGCCTGGCGCCAGCGACGGCCAGTCGGCGATGACCCGACCGCCGCGCACCGCACCGCCGACTACAAACGCCGCCGCGCCCATGCCGGCGCCTTTGTTAGCATCGGCCGCGACCGCGTCGGTCATCAGCGCATCCGCGAGGCGCCGCGACAACAAAGGATCCTGCGCGTACAGGTCGGCAATGCGCTGCAGGGTGTCGTCATCCAGGCTGGCCAGGCGCGTTGGCGACCAGGACGCGACTTCGCTGGGCCCGCGCATGACCAGCGGAATATTGGCTCCCAGCGCGATGCCGGCCGCCGACTTACCGGTAGACGGGTTGTTCGCGGACCGCGGCAGCGTCGCCAGCGCGCGATTGAGCCAGCCGCTGTCAGTCTGATGGGCGCGCACCAGGCCGTTTTCCAGCACATCCTGGCCATCGAAATGCGAACGCTCGCGGTACGGTGTCGCGACTGCATGCAGCACCGCGAGCTCGCGCGCGCGCCAGCACTCGGCCATGAAACCGAGCGCAGGATGCAGTCCGAACGTGCCATCCAGCGCCAGCGCGCCGCCCTCGCTGCCCGGCTTGCCGAGCGCGAGCGCGCCGCGCAGGCGTGCGTAGTCGGGGTCGCCGATCGGCGGCACGGCGTTCAGGCCATCGAGCGCGCCGCGCAGGATGACGAACACCAGGCGGTTGTCGGAACTGCGGTTGCCGGCGGCAAACGCCAGGCGCGTGCAGACGATTTCTGCGGCGGCGGCGCCGGCCAGCAAACCAGCTGATTTCAGGACCTGTCGACGGTTTGTAGTGCTCATGACCTAACGCCTCATGAATTCCGGCGCCGACAGCAGCAGGGTCAGCGCCTGCGCGCCATCCTGCGCACGTTGGATGCTGCTCAGTGTCGCGGCGCTCAGGCTGTCGCCCAGCACCGCGCGCGCCCGCCCGGCGGCGTCGACGCGCGAGCCGCTACGCGCCCCAAGCTGCTGGGAGAATTCGATGCGCTTGAGCAGCGCTGACGAGCCGTCCCAGTCGACGCTGCGGTCCGGCCAGCCCGCCGGCGAGCCTGGCTGGAAGGTTCGCTGACCTAACAATTCGAACGCCAGCAGGCCGCCGCGCCCGGCGTCGACCGGCAGGTCGAGGGCGCGATATACCGAGTGCGCATAATCCGCGGGCGTCTTGTACTTGCGCAGCGCCGGATCCCAGGCATCGTGGCAGTCGAGCAGGGCGCGATAGACGCTCGTCAGGTCGCCGTCACTCCGCAGCCAGGCGGCGGCCAGGCTGTCGATCGCGGCTGGCGGCGGGTCATCGGCGATGAAATGCCGCGCCAGCTTGGTGGCCAGGTGCCGCGCGGTGTTAGGGTGGCGCGCCAGGTCCCGCAGCGCGTGTTCGCCCTGGGACATGCCGTCCTGGCGGTAGTCCTTGCCCAGCAGGCGCTTGGCGCCGGGTTCGTGGAACACCTCGCGGAAGAAGAATCGCCCGGGTTCACCGCCGCGCAGGCGCCCGGCATCACCGCCGATCGACCAGCCGGTGATCATGGCGGCGAACGTCGTGACGTCCTGCTGCGCATAGCCACCGTCGACGCCGAGGGTATGAAGTTCGAGAATTTCGCGCGCCAGGTTTTCATTGAGCCCGACCTTGCGGCCGCCGCCGCGCCGCGCCGCGAACCAGGCAGCGCTCGAGTGCGGTCCGATTGAAATGTGATTGTCAAGGTACAGCAGCATCACCGGATGGCGCTCGACAGCTAACAACATGCTGGTGAAGTCGCCGAGGATGTTAGGCCGGATGGCCTCGCGTTCGAACGCGCCGGCCAGGCCCAGCACCGCGAGCTTGTCGATCGAGACCGCGAAGTGATTGCTCCAGAAATGCACGAGCCTCTCGAGGAAACTGTGCTCGCTCGCGACCGCGGCGGCGAACCGCGCCTGCGCCTCCTGCAGGTAATAGGGTCGGTAGATCTGCCCGAGCTTGAGGCCCAGCTCGGCGTCTGCTAGGCGCTTGCGCTGGCGCAGCTCCATGGCCTGGCGCAGGATCGCATCCGAAGGTGCGAGATCGCCGGCCAGGGCCGCCGGGCGCTGGTTGAGGGCCGCCAGCAGGGCGCCGCGACCGTCTTTGCTATAGGCCGCCAGCTCCCCGGGTCGCGCGCCGAGACCAAAGCGGTTCGCAGCTATTTGGGCGGTCATGCTCACCATATCGCCGCCGGGCCGGATCGGTTGACAGGCGGGCGGGTCATAAGCGCGTGAATACGGGCGCTTGAATCCTATAAAGTCGCGGCCGTGCAAATCGAGGACTTTAATTTCGACCTGCCGCCGGAGCTGATTGCGCAGCGCCCCTTGCCCGAGCGCGCGGCCTCGCGCCTGCTCGCCGTCGAGGGTAACTCGGGGGTATGCCGGGACCTGCATTTCACCGACTTGCCGACGCTGTTGCGGCCCGGCGACCTGCTGGTCTGTAACAACACGCGGGTCGTGCCGGCACGCCTGACAGCCCGCAAACCCACCGGCGGCGCGGTCGAGATTCTGCTCGAGCGCGTCGTCGACGACCGCCATGCCTGGGTGCAGATGCGTGCCAGCAAGGCGCTGCCGCCTGGCCTGGTGCTGACCGGCGCGGGCGGCCCGCTGCAGATCATCGAGCGGCAGGACGACCTGTTTTTGTTAGCATTTCCGCAGCCGCCGCTGGACTACTGTGCCCGTCATGGCGCCGTGCCGTTGCCGCCCTATATCAGCCGGCTGGCCGATGACGCCGACGTTGATCGTTACCAGAGCGTCTTTGCGCGCGCGCCGGGCGCGGTCGCGGCGCCGACCGCAAGCCTGCACTTCGATGCCGCGCTGCTGGCGCGCCTGGGCACGGCCGGGGTGCAGCGCGCCGAGCTGACGCTGCATGTGGGTGCCGGGACGTTTCAACCCATTCGCGTCAGCCAGTTGAGCGAGCACCGCATGCATGCGGAATGGGTTGAGGTGCCGGCGGCTACGATTGCGGCCTGCCGCGAAACGCGCGCCCGCGGCGGCCGCGTGGTCGCGGTCGGCACGACGGTGGTACGGGCGCTGGAGTCCGCGGCGGCGGCGGGGGGCGGGGCATTCCAGGGGGATACGCGGCTGTTCATCTATCCTGGCTACCGGTTCGCAGCCATCGACGCCATGATTACCAACTTTCATCTGCCGCAATCGACCCTGTTGATGCTGGTGTCGGCTTTTGCGGGCCGCGACCACGTGTTAGCGGCGTATCGTCACGCCGTGGCCGCGCGTTACCGGTTCTTCAGTTATGGCGACGCGATGTGGCTGACGCCGCACGCCGCCACGCCGGGGGGTGCATGAGTCTGCGCTGGCAATGCCTGGCTGTTGACGGCGCGGCGCGCCGCGGCCGCATAACCCTGGAGCGCGGCACGATCGAGACGCCGGCCTTCATGCCGGTGGGCACCTACGGCAGCGTCAAGGCGATGACACCCGAGGATCTGGTCGGCCTCGGCGCGGAAATCGTGTTAGGCAACACCTTTCACCTGATGCTGCGGCCCGGCACCGACACGATCGCGGCCCACGGCGGGCTGCATGAGTTCATGCATTGGTCGCGACCGATCCTGACGGATTCCGGCGGCTTCCAGGTCTTCAGCCTGTCCGAGCTGCGCAAGATCGACGAACAGGGTGTGCGCTTCCAGTCGCCCATCGACGGCAGCGCCGTCGAGCTTACGCCCGAAAAGTCGATGGACGTGCAGCGCGCGCTGCGTTCGGACATCGTCATGGCCTTTGACGATTGCACGCCGTGGCCTGCGACCGGGGAACAGGCCGCCGCCTCGATGCGCCGCTCGATGCGCTGGGCGCAGCGCTGCAAGAGCCACTACTACCAGGCCGGCGCCGCGCCCGGCAACCTGTTCGGCATCGTCCAGGGCGGCATGTATGCGGACTTGCGCGCCGAGTCGCTCGCCGAGCTAACAAAACTGGACCTGCCGGGCCTCGCCATCGGCGGGCTGGCGGTCGGCGAGCCCGAGGAGCAGCGCCTGCAGGTACTGGACACGCTGCTGCCGGCCATGCCGGCAGACCGCCCGCGCTACCTGATGGGCGTCGGGTTCCCGCAGGACATCGTCAAGGCCGTGCTGCGGGGCGTCGACATGTTTGACTGCGTGATCCCGACCCGCCACGCGCGCAATGGGCACCTGTTCACGCGCCGCGGCACGATCAACATCCGCAATGCGGTGCATGAACGCGACACCGGGCCCATCGACCCGGGCTGCGAGTGCTACACCTGCCAGCACTATTCGCGCTCGTACCTGCGCCACCTGGACCGCTGCAAGGAAATGCTTGGATCGCGCCTGAATACCATCCATAACCTGCATTTCTACCTGCGCCTGATGGCCGAGATCCGCGCCGCCATCGAGGCGGGCCGCCTGATCCCGTTGGCCGCTGAGTTCCCTGTGGCATAATTACCGGCTATCCAAAGGCGAACTAACGCCTATCCGAGACAGGTGCACTTATGAGTTTCTTGATTCCTGAAGCCTATGCGCAGGCGGCCGGCGGGCCGGCGGGTACCGGCCAGATGCTGCAGCCGTTCGTGCTGATGATCGTCTTCCTGGTGATCTTCTATTTCCTGCTGATCCGTCCGCAGCAGAAGAAGGCCAAGGAGCACCAGGCCATGTTAGCCAAGCTGGCGGCTGGCGATGAGTGCGTGACTGCCGGCGGCGTGCTGGGCCGCGTCATCGAGGTTGGCGACGCGTTCGTCACGCTGGAAGTCGCCGACAATGTGCGCCTCAAGGTGCAACGTTTTCAGATCACCCAGCTGGTGCCGAAAGGCACGCTCAAGAGCGCCTGATTCGCCCGTCGCAGGGCGTCATCTCTCCGGAATAGAAACTCCATGCTCGAATTTGCCCGTTGGAAATACTGGTTGGTCGCCTTCGTGCTGGTGGCCGCCGCGCTGATCGCGCTGCCTAACGTCTTCGGCGAGGACTACGCGCTGCAGGTCATCAAGCCGGCCGGCGAGAAGATCGACGATGGCAGCCGCGCCAGCATCGAGAATTACCTGCGCGAGCAGAAGATTCCGCTTAAGAGCAGCTATGTCGAGGACGGCCGCCTGATGGTGCGGTTCGCGGACGGCGCCACTCAGCTGCGCGCCCGCGACGCCGTCAATGAGCATTTCCGCCGCCAGTTCAACACGGCACTGTCGTATGCGTCGCGTGCGCCGGACGTGCTGCGCAACCTGGGGTTCAGGCCAATGCCGCTCGGCCTCGACCTGCGCGGCGGCCTGTACCTGCTGTACCAGGTCGATGTCGGCGATGCCGTGCGCCAGTTGTTAGACAGCTACGACCAGGACTTCCGGCGTGTGCTCGGCAAGAAGCAGCTGGCTTACGGCGAAATCACCATTGAAAAATCCTCAGATTCGAATATTGAAGATCGTGTGGTCGTGGCCCTGCCGGCGGGCGCCAACAGCGACGCGATGGTGACAGCCCTGAAGGAAATCCAGCCGGATCTCAGCTACAACGTCGACAACGCAGCCGCTGGCGCACGTATCGTTGCGTCGATGACCGCGGCGCAGATCGTGCAGCGCCAGGATGCCGCGATCCAGCAGAACCTGACGGTGCTGCGCAATCGCGTCAACGAACTCGGCGTGTCCGAGCCGATCGTGCAGCGCCAGGGCCGCGACCGCGTCGCCGTGCAGCTGCCGGGCGTGCAGAATGCCGCGGACGTCACCGCCCTGTTAGGCAAGGTCGCGACGCTGGAATTCCGCCTGGTCGACACCGCCAACAGCGCCCAGGAAGCGGCGACCCGCGGCCGCGTGCCGCTGGGTTCGAAGTTGTACACCAGCACTAACAGCGGCGCGCCGGTGCTCTTGAAGCGCGATATCATCGTCACCGGCAGTCAGCTCACGAATGCCACCGCCGCCACCACCCAGGACGGGCCGGCGGTCTCGGTGAAGCTCGATTCCGCCGGCGGCGACGAGATGCTCTCGACCACGCGCCGGCATGTCGGTGATCCGATGGCGGTGGTCTTCATCGAGACCCGCAAGGAGACCGTCGACGTCAACGGCGAGAAAGTCTCGCGCACCGTCAAGGATGAGAAGGTCATCAACCAGGCGACCATTCGCGGCGTGTTCAGCAACAACTTCCAGATCACCGGGCTGAGCGTCAATGAGGCCAATGAGCTGTCGCTGCTGCTGCGGGCCGGAGCGCTCGCGGCGCCGATTTCCGTGGTCGAGGAGCGGGTCGTCGGCCCGTCGCTCGGCCAGGACAACATCGAAAAAGGCGTCAAGGCGCTGGTCATCGGCATGCTGATGCTGTTCGTGTTCATGGCGGTGTACTACAAGACCTTCGGCATGGTCGCGAACCTCGTGCTGTTAGCTAACATCGTGCTGCTCGCGGCGCTGCTGACCATGTTCAAGGCGGCGCTGTCGCTGCCCGGTATCGCCGGCATGGTGCTCACGGTCGGCATGGCGGTCGATGCGAACGTGCTGATCTACGAGCGCATCCGCGAGGAATTGCGCAACGGGGTCACGCCGCAGAAGGCGATCGCCAGCGGCTTCGAAAAGGCCTTTTCCGCCATCGCGGACTCGAACGTCACGACCCTGATCGCGGGCATCGTGCTGTGGGTCTATGGCACCGGTCCGATCCGCGGCTTCGCGGTCGTGCTGTCGCTGGGCATTGCCACCTCGATGTTCACGTCGTTGCTGGGCAGTCGCGCGCTGCTGACCCTGATGTATGGCGGCGCGCGCCGCCCGGCCCACCTCGCCATCTGACCCACCGGCTAACACGGATTTTCAACCATGGAATTCTTCAAACCCAATACCCGTTTTGCGTTCATGGGAACGCGCAAGCTTTGGTATGGGCTGTCGGCGGCACTGATCGTCGGCTCCCTGCTGTCCCTCGGCATCCGCGGACTGAATCTCGGCATCGACTTTACCGGTGGCACGACCATTGAAGTGAATTTTCCGGTCGAGCCTAATCTTGATCAGATTCGCCAGGGACTCGTGACGCGCGGCTATGTCGAGCCGCAGGTGCAGAATTTTGGCAGCACGCGCGACATCCTGGTGCGCCTTCCGCCGCCCGACAAGGTGAAGGACAGCAAGACCATGCGCAGCGATGTCGAGGCGGTGGCGCTGGCGTTCAACAAGAGCGCCGAGGTGCGCCGCGTCGAAGTCGTCGGCCCGCAGGTCGGCAAGGACCTGCGCAACAGCGCCATCTGGTCGCTGATCTATACGATGGTGTTCATCTTCGTCTACGTCGTGTTCCGTTTTCACAACTGGCGATTGCCGCTCGGCGCCATTCTCGCGGCGCTGCATGATCCGATCATCGTACTGGGATTTTTCTCGGTAACCGGGATGCCCTTCGACTTGTCGGTGGTCGCGGCGGTGCTGGCGGTCATCGGCTATTCCCTGAACGACACCGTGGTGGTGTTCGACCGGATCCGCGAACGCTTCCACGCCGAGAAGCGCGTTGCGGCCGTCGATATTCTCAACCAGTCGATCAACCAGACGCTGTCGCGCACCATCATGACCAGCGCCACGACTCTGATCGTGGTCGTGGTGCTTTTCCTGTTAGGCGGGCCGGTGTTGCTGGGCTTTTCCACGGCGCTGATCATCGGCATCGTGGTCGGCACCTATTCCTCGATCTACATCGCCAGCGCGGTGGCCCTCGACACCGGGCTGCGATTCGAGCACCTGTTTCCGCGCGAAGACAGAAAGGTGATTGACGCGATGCCATGATGGAGTGGCTGGCACGCCGCGGCCCGGCGCGCGGGTCCCGGAAGCTTGCCTTGGCCCGGTGAAGCGCCTACGCTCCTGTTTTCCGCAGGAGCACAACGAATGGCTAACGTCGGTCTTTTCGCCCGTAAATCCGTCGCACAGGTCCAGCAGGAGTTCGGCTCCGGTGAACTGAAGCGCAGCCTGAGCGCCGCGAATCTCGTGAGCCTGGGGATAGGTTGCATCATCGGCGCCGGCATCTTCGTGCTGACCGGAAATGCGGCGGCCAATTTTGCCGGTCCCGGCGTGATGTTGTCGTTCGTGCTTGCAGGCGTGGCCTGCGCGTTCGCGGGTCTTTGTTACGCGGAACTTGCCTCGACG
The DNA here is from genome assembly GCA_043738315.1 of Gammaproteobacteria bacterium. Taxonomy (GTDB): domain Bacteria; phylum Pseudomonadota; class Gammaproteobacteria; order Steroidobacterales; family Steroidobacteraceae; genus UBA964. Next base: position 5,058 of record JAYUGT010000092.1, on the reverse strand, counting down.
ATTCCGGTCGCGGGTTCTGCGTACTCCTATTCCTACGTGACCATGGGCGAGGGCATTGCCTGGGTCATGGGCTGGCTGCTGCTGCTCGAGTACGGCGTCGCAGCGTCAACGGTCGCATCCGGCTGGACCGGCTATGTGACCAGCCTGCTCAAGGATTTCGGCCTGGTCATTCCGGAGGTGCTGACTACCTCGACGCTGCAGTACAAGGACGGCGCGCTGCAGGCCGTCCCCAGCATCAACCTGGTCGGCGCCGCCGGCATCATGGCCGTTACGCTGTTGCTGGTGCGCGGCGTGCGCGAATCGGCGCAGGTCAACAACGTCATTGTCGGCATCAAGCTAACAGTGCTGCTGGTGTTCATCGCCGTCGGCGTGTTCTACATCGATCCCGCCAACTGGCACCCCTTCATCCCCGAGAACGAGGGTGGCTTCAAGTACGGCATGTCGGGCGTGGTGCGCGCGGCGTCGATCATCTTCTTCGCCTACGTCGGTTTCGAGGCCGTGTCGACCGCCGCCGGCGAGGCGCGCAATCCGCAGAAAGACTTGCCGATCGGCATACTGGGTTCGCTGGCGGTCTGTACCGTTCTCTACATAGTCGTTGCGGCGGTGATGACCGGCGTGGTGCCGTTCCGGGAACTGGCCGGCGGCGCGCCGATCGCGATCGCGATCGATCGCATGAATCCGACCTGGGCGGTCGTGCCCTGGGGCTTGACGGAATCGGGGACTCTCAACCTGTTAGCCATGCTGATCAAGGTCGGCGCATTTACCGGCCTGACGTCGGTGATGCTGGTGCTGATCTACGGCCAGACCCGCGTGTTTTACCAGATGGCGAAAGATGGCTTGCTGTCGCCGGTATTCTCGCGCATCAACCCGAAATATCACACGCCGGCGACCGGCACCTTGCTGTTAGGTATGATCATCGCGGTGGCCGCAGCGGTGCTGCCGCTCAATGTCCTCGGCGACATGGTCAGCCTGGGAACCGCAGTCGCCTTCGCGATGGTCTGCATGAGCGTCATGTACCTGCGCAAGCGCAATCCGGAGCTGGTGCGGCCGTTCCGCGTGCCCTGGTATCCGCTGACCCCGATCTTGGGCGTGATTTCCTGCGCGCTGTTCATGATCGTGCCGATCCTGCTCGACATCATGTCCAAGGCCTTCAATTACGACATCCTCGGCGCGATCGTTGGCAATCCCGGTGATGTGACCAGCGATCCGGTGGCGCTGTGGCTGCTGGTCGGTTACGCGCTGTTAGGTGTTGCGGTATACACCTTGTACAGCGCGAAACACTCCAAGCTGCGCAATCCGGGCAAGTAACCAGGCGGGTCGGGTCATGGCGCAGCACGACCGGCGGCTCGCTAACCGCATCCTGTTCGGCCTGGCGTTCGGCGCGGTGGCCGGCGCGCTGGTGCTGCTCACGGCCGGCATGTCCCCCGGTTTGCTGGCCGGCTCGCGCTGGCTGGCCAGGAACATCTTCGATCCGCTCGGCCAGGTGTTCCTGCGCATGCTGTTCTTCGTCGTGATACCGCTGGTATTCGCGTCGCTCGCGTTAGGCGTTGCGCAGCTCGGCGATATATCCAGGCTCGGGCCGCTGGCGGGGCGCACCTTCGGGTTGTTCTTCGTCAACATGTCGATCGCGGTTGCACTCGGCATGATCACCATGAACGTGCTGCAGCCGGGCATGTCCCTCGATGCCGAGACGCGCATGCAGCTGGTGGCCGAGTATGGCGGCGATGCGCAGAAGCACATCGCGACGCAGTCGGCGCAGCCGCGGATCGATCCCACGGGCCTGGTCGACATGTTCATGCCGCGCAACCTGTTCGGCGCGTTTATCGGCAGCGATCGCGGCAAGCTGGGCGAAATGCTGCCACTGATCCTGTTCGCGATCCTGTGCGGGGCCGCGGCCATCAAGATGGGCGACAGGCGGCGTGGCCAGTTTACCTCGGGGCTGGAGGTCGTCAATGAATTGATGACCGGGATCGTGCACTTCGCGTTGCGGCTCGCGCCCTATGCCGTGCCAGCCATGATCTTCAGCGTGGTGGTCAAGATCGGCTGGCAGATCCTGGTGGCACTCGGGCTGTTTTTCATCGGCTGCTTTGTGGTCATGCTGCTGCACCTGTTCGGCACCATGTCGCTATGGATCCGGCTGCTGACCAAATTCAAGCCGCTGGATTTCTGGGAGCGGGCGCGCCCGGCGCTGGTCACCGCATTTTCCACCAGCTCGAGCAGCGCCACGCTGCCGGCCGCGCTGGCGGTCGCGCGCGAGGACCTCGGCCTGCGGCCGAGCGTCGCCGGCTTCGTGCTGCCGCTCGGCACCACGATGAACATGGCAGGCACCGCGCTTTATGAAGGCTGCGTGGTGCTGTTCGTGGCGCAGGTATTTGGCGTGGATCTCGGCTTTGTCCAGCAGCTGACGCTGCTGCTGCTCGCCGTGTTAGGTGCGGTGGCGGTCGCCGCCATACCCGGCGGATCGCTGCCGATCATTGCGGGCCTGCTGGTCTCGTTCGGCATTCCGGCCGAAGGCATCGGCATCGTGTTAGGCGTGGACCGCCTGCTCGACATGACCCGCACCATGGTGAACGTCGGCGCGGACCTGGTGACGACCGCGGTGGTCGACCGGTTTGAAAAATCCTGAGTGGCTCAGCCACCACCCAGACTACGCGAAAACGGCCTGTTATTTCACAACACCAGCCGGGATGTCCCAGTCCAGGCCGGTTGGCGCAAGTTTGGCGTCGGTGCCCGCATAATAAATTTCCAGGTGAACTGCTTTGAATACTCCCTCGAGTTGATCCTGCGGCAACTCCTGGGATGCGGTCGCAAGTTGGTACTTGGTCGCGAACAAGCCGTCTAATTTCATCCGCACCAGCAGGCGCCCGTCGGTCGCGACGTGGTCCAGGAAAATCGAACCACCCTTGTCCAGCGTCGTGCCGGTGGTGATGGAACGCAGGAACGCGCTGGACCAGGGGCCATTCGCGAGTTTGAAGTTGATTTTTCCAGGATTGGGTTTGCCGACCGATGCGCCGCCGCCTTTGGTCCATGACGTTTCGGCCTCGACCTCCCAGTCGATGCGGGAGATCCGGATCCAGCCTTCGTGACCCTTGGCGACTGAGTCGCCGGACACACCGGGGACCAGCAGGTAGGTTTCCGCAGCCGCCATCGCCGAAGCCAGTCCGAGGACCGCGGCGACGATCCAGCCGGGCAGTATTCGATGCATCATGTCCGTAGCCTCCAATGACGACTTGAAATCGTTGCCAGACTGAAGACGAACGGGCGGCCTCGATTGGTTTGACCAATTGTCAGATTTTGCGCAGATAGGTCGGCGTCAGCAACGCCTGGCACTGTCAGACCCTAAATGACGCTGCCGATATCCGTCTCGCGCAGGCTCGCGGGCGTCAACGGCGCAATGAGCTGCACCATTTCCTTGAACAGCTTGGCCGGCGCCGCAATGATGTTGCCGCCCTGGGTGTAGGGCGCGCCGGTGAGCGTGCCCACGAGACCGCCGGCCTCCTGGATGAGCAGCGTGCCCGCGGCAGTATCCCAGGCCTTGAGTCCGATTTCCCAGAAGCCATCGACGCGGCCCGCTGCCAGCCACGCAAGATCGAGCGACGCGCAGCCCGGCCGGCGCACGCCGGCGGCCTTCTGCATGATGGCTTTCAGCATCGCGAGATAATCATCGACGTAATCCGCCTCGGCGCGATACGGAAACCCGGTTGCGATCAGTGAGCCTTCCAGTGTCAGCTGCTTGCTAACACGGATCTTCTTGCCTTCGAGCTGCGCGCCGGCGCCGCGCGAGGCGGTAAAGAACTCCTGGCGCATGACATCGAGCACCACGGCCGCTTCCAGCCGGCCGCGCACCTCGGCGGCGATCGACACCGCGAAGGTCGGAAAGCCGTGCAGGAAATTGGTGGTGCCGTCGAGCGGGTCGATGATCCAGCGGACTTCACTCGCGGGATTGCCGCTGGCGCCGGATTCTTCCGCCAGGAAGGCATGGTCCGGGTACAGCTTCTGGATGTTGTCGATGATCTCGCGCTCGGCGGCGCGATCGACCTCGCTGACGAAGTCGTTGCGGCCCTTGGAGGCGACGTCCAGGCTGTCGAGGCGGCCGAGGCTGCGCAGGATCACTTCGGCCCCGGCGCGCGCGGCGCGCTGAGCAAGATTCAGGAGCGGTTGCATGATGACAAAGAGCGTGGGATTACAGACGTTAGAATAGCACGCGATGAAAACCGTAGCCGACGCCCCGATCCGCATTGTCCTGGTAGCGACCTCGCACCCGGGTAATATCGGCGCGGTCGCGCGCGCCATGAAGAACATGGGTCTCAGGGACCTGGTGTTAGTCAGGCCGCGGCTGTTTCCGCATGAGGATGCGACCGCGCGCGCCTCGGGCGCGGACGATGTGCTGGCGCAGGCCCGGGTCGTGGACAGCGTGGCCGAGGCGATCGCGGATTGCGGTCTGGTCGCCGCCACCACCTCGCGCGAACGCGACCAGAACACGCGGGTGCTGGACGTGCGCGACGCTGCGCTGGAGCTGGTGAGCGAGTCGGCGCGCGGTCCGGTTGCGATCCTGTTTGGCAATGAGCGCTCGGGTCTTGCCAACGAGGAGATCGCCGCGGCGCGGCTGCTGCTGCGCATCCCCGCCAATCCGGACTATGCCTCGCTCAATATCGCCATGGCGGTGCAGCTTGTTAGCTACGAGATCTACCGCGCGCGCGGCGCGGCGGTCGAGGCGCCGCCCAATCCGGTGCCGCTCGCCACTGGCGACGAAATGGCGCAGCTGTTCGAGCACTGGGAAACCGTCATGAACGAGGTCGAGTTCCGCGACCGCACTGCCTCCGGCATCCACTTGATGAACCGCGTGCGGCGTTTCCTGCTGCGCGCCGAGCTCGATCGCAACGAAGCTAACATCCTGCGCGGCTTCCTGGCCTCGATCCAGGGCAAACGCCGCCCGGCCGGCCGGACCTGAACCCGCGTGCACGCACCCATTTACCTCGACCATGCCGCCAGCACGCCGCTCGCGCCGGAGGTGCTGGCAGTCATGCAAGCGGTGCTGGGCGAAGCCGGTGGATTCGG
>JAYUGT010000091.1:0-5236 GCA_043738315.1 Gammaproteobacteria bacterium | reverse complement strand
TCTGGCAGATGGGCAGCGCGCCCTACCTGGGCGGCGGCTTCGGCCACTTCTACGCCTACGCGCCGACGAAAATCGAATATGCGATCGACCGGTTTACGATGGAAGTGAAGCGCCAGCTGGACGTCCTCGATCGCCGTCTCGCGAAATCGCCATATCTGGCCGGCGCCGAGTACACGATCGCCGACATGGCGGTGTGGCCCTGGTATGGCACGCTGGTGCAGGGCACGGCTTACAACGCTGGCGAGTTCCTGCAGGTCCAAACCTACACCCATGTCCAGCGCTGGACCCAGGACATTGCCCAGCGCCCCGCGGTGCGCCGCGGCCGCATGGTGAACAGAACCTACGGCGATCCCGCCGAGCAGCTGCACGAACGGCACGACGCCAGTGATTTCGAGCACAAGACGCAGGACAAGCTGACTGCTAACAGCGCGCCCCCGGGCGGATGACACATTCAGCTCAGCGGCGCGAACTGCGCCGTGAAGTGCCGCATCGCGCGCGGCTGCTGCACGATGCGGTAGCCGCGAAGTTTTTTCCGGTCGACAGCAATCTCGGCGAAGGTTTCCACAACATAGTCGGCATGCGATTGGGTATAGACACGCCGTGGCATCGCGAGACGCACCAGGTCCATGGGCGCGGGCCGCTCGGTACCCTCGGCGGACATGCCGAACATCACCGTGCCGATTTCACAGCTGCGCACGCCACCGTATTCATACAGCGCGCAGGCCAGCGACTGGCCCGGATACGCCAGCGGGTCGATGTGCGGCAGCCAGCCGCGCGCGTCGACGAAGACCGCGTGGCCGCCCACGGGTCGCACGATCGGGATTCCCAACGCTAACAAGCGCTCGCCGATGTAGGCGTTGGTGCGAATCCGGTAGGCGAGATATTCCTCATCCACGATCTCGGTCAGGCCCTGGGCAATCGCCTCCAGGTCGCGCCCGGCCAGGCCGCCGTAGGTCGGGAAGCCCTCAGTCTGAATCAGCCGCGTGCGCGCCTGCTCGGCGAGTTGATCGTCATTCAGCGCCAGCCAGCCGCCGATGTTGGCGAAGGCATCCTTCTTGGCACTCATGGTCATGCCGTCGGCATCGGCAAACATGTCGCGCACGATCTCGACCACGCCGCGCGCGCCCTGCCCCGGCTCACGGATCTTGATGAACCAGGCATTCTCGGCGAAGCGGCAGCCGTCGATGATCATCGGTATGCCATGACCATGCGCGAGCGCGGCGACCGCGCGGATGTTCTCCAGGCTGACCGGTTGGCCGCCGCCGGCGTTGTTAGTCACCGTCAGCATCACGCACGGCACCTTGCCGCGCTCGGCATTGAGCAGCGCCTCGAGGCGCGCAAGATCCATGTTGCCCTTGAAGGGATGCAGGTTGGCGGGATCACGCCCCTCCTCGATGAGTAGATCCACGGCCTGCGCGCCGGTGGCCTCGATGTTACCGCGCGTGGTGTCGAAGTGCGTGTTAGACGGGATCACCCGCCCCGCCCCGCCTAACAAGTGGAACAGGATGGCCTCGGCGGCACGCCCCTGGTGCGTCGGGATGATGTGCCGGAACGGCATCAGGTGCCGCACCGCCGTCTCAAAGCGCTTGAAGGATGGCGAACCGGCATAGCTCTCATCGCCCTGCATCATGGCCGCCCACTGTCGCGCACTCATGGCGGCGGTGCCCGAATCGGTCAGCAGGTCGATCAGCACATCGTCGGATTGCAGTGCAAACAGGTTGTAATGCGCCTCAATCAGGAGCTCGCGCCGCTGCGCGCGCGTGGTCATGCGGATGGGTTCCACCGACTTGATGCGGAAAGGTTCGATGACGGTCTTCACGGGCCTCTCCTCAGCTGCGCAGGCGCGCGCCCTGCGGATCGTATAGCGGCTCGATGCGCACCGTGGCGCGGCACATCTCGCCCAGGATATCGATCTCCAGAGACTCGCCGTTGCGTGCCAGTGCCGTGGGCACGTAACCGGCCGCGAGACTCTTGCCCACGCAATGACCGAAGGCGCCCGAGGTCACATAGCCGACGGCCTGGCCGTCCTGGAGGATCGATTCGTAACCCACGACATCGGCATCGAGCGCATCGACTTCCAGGATGACGAAGCGGCGTTTCGGACCGCTGGCGCGCTCAGCCACCGCGGCGCTGCGACCCGTGAACTCAGGTTTGCCGAAATCGACGAAACGATCCAGCCCGGTCTCGGCGGCCGTGTAATCCGGGCGAAAATCCTTGTTGAACGAGCCGTAACCCTTCTCCAGGCGCAGCGATGACAGCGCCCGGCCGCCGAATCTTGTTAGGCCGAGATCCCGCCCCGTGTCCCACAGCTCGTCGTACAGCGTCGCAAAATAATCCGGCGTGGTCCAAATTTCGTATCCCAACTCGCCCGTGAATCCGGCGCGCGTGACAATCGCCGGCGCAAAACCGACCGCCGTCTCCCGGACCTGGAACAGCTTGAACGCCGCCGCCGACAGGTCTGCCCGCACCATACGTTGCAACAACGCCCGCGCGTCAGGTCCGGCAATCGAGACCCCGGCCAGCGTGCTGGCGGCCGAGCGCACGAACACATCGGCTGGCGGCTCGGCCTGCCAGAACCAGCGCAAATGGAATTCTTCCGCGAATCCCGAGCCGACGATCAGGAAGCGATCCTCCGCAAGACAGGCGATCGAGAGATCGCCGATGATTCGTCCCGCCGTGTTCAACATGGGCGCCAGTCCCAGTCGCCCGGGCCTCGGAATGCGCGACGCAAACACACGATCGAGCCAGGCGCGCGCACCGCGGCCCGTGACTTCATATTTTCCGTAGTTGCTGGTCTCGTAAATTCCGACGCTCGCGCGCACCGCGCGGCACTCGGCCGCCACGATCGGAAACGCTTCGGAGCGCCGGTAAGTCGGCGTTTCGGTGCGCGCCATGCCCTGGGGCGCGAACCACAGCGCCTGCTCGAGCCCGAAGTTCGCGCCCATGACCGCGCCGGCGGCTAACAAACGATCGTAAATGGGCGAGCGGCGCACCGGCCGAGCGGCCGGCAGTTCTTCATTCGGATAGGTCAGGCGAAAACGCCGCGCGTAATTTTCCGGCACCTTGATGGCCGTGTATTTCGGCGTCGCGAAACTGCCGAAACGCGCGACATCCATGGAAATGATGTCCTGCCCGGGATCCTTCTCAGCCATCCAGCGCGACAGCACCAGCCCGATACCGCCGCCCTGGCTGAATCCGGCCATCACGCCGCAGGCCACCCAGAAATTCTTCAGGCCGCGAACCGGGCCGACCAGCGGATTGCCATCCGGCGCGAAGGTAAACGGGCCGTTGATGGCCTTGCGAATGCCAACGCGTCCCAGCGCCGGGAAATGCCGGAAACCGACCTCGAAGTATGGCGCGAGCCGCGCAAAGTCATCGGGCAGCAGCTGCATCGAAAAATCATCGGGGGTCTTGATCGGCGCCCAGGGGATACCGTTAGGTTCATAAGTACCGATCAACATGCCGCCGCGCTCCTGGCGCAGGTAGATCTCGCCCGAATAGTCGGTGGTGTTGACGACTTCGCGGTCGCGACCCTTCAGCTCCGGGAGGTCCTCGGTGAGGAGATAGTGATGCTCCATCGCCAGCACCGGCAACTCGATGCCAACCATGTGGCCGACTTCGCGCGCCCAGAGCCCGGCGCAATTGATGACATGCTCGGCGTGCACGCTGCCCTTGTCGGTCAGTACGTCCCAGCTGTGATCGCGGCGCTGCGTCAGCGACAGCACGCGCGTAAAACGTTCGACCGAAGCGCCCAGCTGGCGCGCCGCTTTCGCGTAGGCATGGGTGGTGCCGGACGGATCGCAGTGTCCGCCATCGGCGCGCCACAGGGCGCCGCAGAAATAGCTCGGGTCGATCAGCGGATTCAATTGCTGCGCCTCCGCCATGGAAATCATCTGCGTTTCCATGCCGAGGTAGCGCGCCCGCGAACAGATGAGTTTCAGGCTGTCGAGTTCGCCCTGGGTCGCCGCGAGCATCAGGCCGCCGTTAGGATGCAGACCGCAGGACTGGCCCGACAGCGCCTCGATCTCGCGATAGAGATCGATGGTGTATTTCTGCAGCCGCGAGATGTTCGCCTCGCCGTTGAAGGTGTGCATGCCGCCGGCCGCATGCCAGGTGGAGCCTGCGGTCAGCTCGCTTTTTTCAATCAGCATGACATCGGTCCAGCCGATCTTCGCGAGGTGGTAGAGCACGCTGGCGCCGACCACGCCACCGCCAATGACCACGGCTCGTGCAGAACTATTCATAAGACATCCCTGTTTTGGACGCCATCATATCGTTTCGTTCCGAACGGCACAGGGACCCAGCTTGACGCCCGGACCCTCACGCGCGACCCTAGCCGCGGAATGATGAAACCTGCAAAGGCACGCCGGCTGGCTGTAGCAATCGCGCTGCTCGCCGCAGTGCCGCTGCAAGCCGCGGTGGTCGTGTCCTCGAAGCTGTCGACCGAATCGGCGATGCTGGGGCAGATGATTCGCCTGGTATTGCAGGCGCACGGTATCCCGACGGTGGACCGCACCACGCTCGGCGCCACCCCGGTGGTGCGCAAGGCGCTGATCGCCGGCGAGATCGATATTTACGTCGAATACACCGGCAACGCCGGCTTCTTTTTCAACCGGCCTGCGGACCCGGTGTGGAAAGACCTGCGCCAGGGCTATGAGTTGGGTGCCCGGCTGGACTACGAGGCCAATCGCATCGTCTGGCTGACGCCGGCGAACGCCAGCAACTCCTGGGCGCTGGCCGTGCGGCGCGACGTCGCAAGCGCCCAGCGCCTCAAAACCATGAGCGACTTTGCGCGCTGGGTGGCGGGCGGCGGCGCGGTGGTGCTGGCCTGTTCGGCCGAATTCGCGAATGCCGGCACGCTGCGTTCGCTCGAGAAAACCTACGGCTTCCACCTGCGATCCGACCAGAAGATCGTGCTCGCCGGCGGTGAAACCACCGCCACCATCGCCGCGGCAGCGGCCGGCACCAACGATATCAACACCGCGATGGTGTATGGCACGGACGGCGGGATTGCTGCGGCCAACCTCGTGATCCTGGAAGACAACCGCCACGACCAGCCGATCTACGCGCCGGTGCCGATGATTCGCGAAGCGGTGCTCAGCGCGAACCCGCAGATCCGCGCGCTGCTGGCGCCGCTGATGACCAGCTTCGATGCGGACACGCTGCGCGAGCTCAATGCGCGCGTGCAGATCAATGGAGAATCGGCGCAGGCGGTCGCCGCCGATTATCTGCAGCG
>JAYUGT010000090.1:0-5254 GCA_043738315.1 Gammaproteobacteria bacterium | reverse complement strand
CGATCGTGCAGCCGCGAGCCGCCTTCGGTCCAGAGTTCCAGCGCGTCGATGCGCAGGTGGTAGCCGCCCCAGTGTGGCGGCCGCGGGATGTTAGCGGTGATGCCGTTGTCGTCTTCGGGACCCGGGACCGGCACGCCAAAACGCGCCGCGGTTGCCTCGACAGCGCGCTCCAGGTCACGGCGCTGCGCCAGCGGACGGCTTTGCGCGCTGGCCCAGGCGCCGACACGCCGTTGCCAGGGGCGCGAGGCAAAATATTCATCGCTTTCGGCGGCGGGAGCGCGTGCAACCGGGCCCTCGATTCGCAACTGCCGGTGCAGCACGTCCCAGTGCATGACCACCGCCGCCCGGCCGTTAGCCGCCAGTTCCTGGCCCTTGCGTGATTCGTAATTCGTGAAGAAAGAAATGTAGCCCTGCGCGGCATTGATTTCCTTGCACAGCACCACGCGCGCGGACGGGCAGCCGGCGGCATCCACGGTCGCCAGCACCATCGCATTGGGATTGGGTTGGCTGGCGGCGGCATAGGCTTGCTGCAGCCAGCTCGCGGCCAGCGGCAGCGGGTCGTCGGGCAGGGTGTCCGGCAGAAATTCGGTCAGTGGCTTCATGTGCACATGTTATCGCCCGGAAAGCGCTTGCGCATGCGGAGGGCTCTGGTTACAACAGAACCTTACCCTGGAGCGACGATGACCCTCGAAGAACTACGACAGCGGCTGAACGAGATCGACGGCCAGCTTCTGGAGCTGATCGCCGAACGGCAGGAAAAGAGCCGCGAGATTGCCCGCGTCAAGCGCAGCACCGGCCAGGCCACCCGCGATTTCCAGCGCGAGCGGGAGGTCATTCTCGGGGCCCGCGAGCGGGCCACCAGCATCGGTGTCGACCCGAAACTGGCGGAAACGCTGATGCGGCTGCTGATCCGCAGTTCCCTGACCACCCAGGAGCAGGCGAGCGTGGTGGCCGGCAGCGCCGGCTCCGGGCAGCGCGCACTGGTAATCGGCGCGGCCGGCAAGATGGGCGGCTGGTTTTGCCGCTTCCTGCTGAGCCAGGGGTTTGCGGTCGACAGCAGTGATCCCGCGGGCGCGCCGGCTGGCACCCGCGATGTCGGCGACTATCGCCAGAATCCGCTCGATCACCAGTTCATCGTGGTCTCGACGCCCCTGTCGATGACCGACTCGGTACTGCGCGAACTGGCGATGCGGCGCCCGCCGGGCGTGATCTTCGACCTGGCATCGTTGAAGTCGCCATTGCGCGGCGGCCTGATGGCCCTGAAATCACACGGCTGCCGCGTGACCTCGGTGCACCCGATGTTCGGGCCGGACACCGACCTGCTGTCGAGCCGGCATGTGATTTTTGTCGACCTTGGCCACGCCGAGGCGCTGGAAAAAGCCCGCGACCTGTTCCGGCCGACCATGGTCGAGCAGGTGATCATGTCGCTCGACGAGCACGATCGCCTGATTGCCTACGTGTTAGGCCTGTCGCATGCCGTGAACATCGCCTTCTTCACGGCGCTCGCCGGCAGCGGCGAAGCCGCGCCGCGCCTGTCGCAGCTGTCCTCGACCACCTTCGATTCGCAGCTCGACATCGCCAGCCGCGTCGCGCAGGAAAATGCCGACATGTACTTCGAAATCCAGAGTCTCAACGACTACGGCGCGGAATCACTCGAGGCGCTGGCCCAGGCGGTGGAAAAAATCCGCACCGCGGTGCTGTCGCGCCAGCGCGGCGATTTCACCGCGCTGATGCGCCGTGGCCGCGAGTATCTCGAGGATCGCCGCAGCCTCAACGAGCGGCGCGTCTGAGCAGCACGACAAATATCGGCGCGCCGATCAACGCCATGACCGCCCCCACCGGCAACTGCCGCGGTGCCGCCACGGTGCGCGCCAGCGCATCGGCCACCACCAGCAGGGTGCCGCCTGCGATCGCCGCCGCCGGCACCAGCACGCGGTGATCCGCGCTGCCGAGCGCGAGGCGCACGCCATGCGGGACGATCAGGCCCACGAAGCCGATTGCGCCCGCGGTCACCACCGCAAACGCGGTCAGGATCGCGCTGCCTAACAAAATGCAGCGGCGCCACAACGGCACGGCGAGCCCGAGACTGGCCGCGCGCAGGTCACCGCTGGCTAACAGATTGAGCCCGCGGCCGGAGAACATGCAGACCACGGTGGCCGCCAGCGCCAGCGACAGTGCCCAGGCCGGTTCCGGCGCCCAGCCCAGGTCGCCCGCCAGCCAGAACACCATGCCGCGCAGCTGCGGCGCATCGGCGATGGTCAGCAGCACGGTCAGCAGCGCCCCGCAGGCGCTGGCCACCACGGCGCCGGTCAGCAGCAGCCGCGCGTTGCTGCCGCGCTCGCCCAGGGTGACCACCAGCAGCAGTGCCAGGAGTGCGCCAGCGGCCGCGCAGCCCTGCGTGGCCAGCAACCCGGCACCCAGGCTCATGGCGGCCAGGGCGCCTATGGCACCCCCGCCTGACAGCCCCAGGACGTAGGGGTCGGCGAGCGGGTTGCGCAGCATGGTCTGCAGCAGTACACCTGCCAGGCTCAGCAGCGCACCGACGGCAAACCCGGCCAGGACCCGCGGCATCCGCAACTGCCACACAATGCTGTGGGCCAGTTCATCGCCCGGCCCGACCAGCGCGGCTAGGATCTGGCGGCCTGACAGATCTGCCGAGCCTGCGACACTGCCAAAAATGGCGGCCAGGACTGCGGCGGCGGCCAACAGGCCGAAAACCAGTGTCGAGCGGCGCGTTAGTGCGGACGTGGACATAACCACGCCAAGCCTATCAGCCTTGTGACGTAACCGGAGGCCGGGTACAAAGTGTGGCTGTGACTGATCAAATCGATTCCGACGGATTTCGCAGCAATGTCGGCATTCTGCTGATGCATGACGATGGCCGCGTATTCCTGGGCCGCCGCCATGGCGGCAAAGGCTGGCAGTTTCCGCAGGGTGGCGTGCAGCAGGATGAGCCGGTGGAAGCGGCCTTGTACCGGGAATTGCATGAGGAAATTGGCCTGCGTCCGGAGCAGGTGGAGCTGCGTGGCTCGACCTTACGCTGGTTGCGCTATCGGTTGCCGAGCAGGCTGGTGCGCCGCGATACGCTGCCGCTCTGCATCGGGCAGAAGCAGCGCTGGTTTTTGTTAGGCCTGCGCGATCCCGAGACGCATTTTGAATTTGATCACGGCGCCAAGCCGGAATTTGACGATTGGCGCTGGGTGGGTTTCTGGGAGCCGGTGCGCGAAGTGATCGCATTCAAGCGCAAGGTTTATGTGAAAGCGCTGCACGAGCTGGGAGCGATCGCCTTTCCAGCCGGGTTGCCGCCATACCCGGCCTGGTGGCCGGACGTCGCACCCGCGGCCCGCAGGGCGAGTTAGCGCATGGCAGTTCCCAGCCCACAGCTGATCGTCCGCGAGCCCATGCCCTGGCGGCAGCGACTTTTGTTAGCTGCGCTGGGGCTGACCCTGCTGGTGGGGTTTTTCGGCGCGTTTGAATATGGACGCTCGAGTTCCAGCTACGATTTCTGGGGCGCAGTGGTCGAGCGCCGCGAGCTCAACGCGCGTATCGAGACGCTGGAGGGTGAAAACCAGGCACTCCGGGGCAAGCTGGCTGCCGCGGAAACCGAGCGGCTCAGTCTCAACCGCGAGCGCGCCGAGGTGGCGCGCAATATCGGTGAATTGCAGGCGCAGGTTTCGCGCCAGGAGCAGCAGCTGGCGTTCTACAAGGGCATCGTGAGCCAGGGCGCCAGCCCCGCGGAAGTCAGGATTCAACGCATCCGCGTGGAGGCCGGCGCGGGCCCGGGCCGGTTTCGGCTGAAAATCGTGCTGGTCCGGCCGGTTCAGAATGAGAGCCTGGTATCCGGGACCGTTCAGGTCCAGGTCGATGGCCAGCAAAAAGGCCTGCCGGTACGCCTTGAACTGCGCCAAATAACCGACCCGGAAACCCCCAGCCTGCAATACAGTTTTCGCTACGTTGAGAACCTCGACACGGATCTCACACTTCCCGTTGATTTCCGCCCCGAACGGGTTACGGTAGAGCTTCGGTCCTCCAAAAAGGGCGCCGACCCGCTGGTCCAGACCCAGGTCTGGGATGCGGGCGCCACTTGATTTGCGGGTCTCGCGTACCCAAGGAGAGTTACATGTTCGGATCGAAAAAGGAAACGTTGCACGGTCGCGTTGACACGCTGATTTCGGATAGCGCCCGGATCGTCGGCGACGTCGGCTTCAGTGGCGGCCTGCACCTCGATGGCAAGATTACCGGCAATGTGGCTTCGGAACCCGGCAACAACTCCACCCTCTGGATCAGCGAAAAGGGCCAGGTCGAGGGCAATATTGACGTTCCCAATGTGATCCTGAACGGCGTCGTCCGCGGCGATGTCTCGGTACGCGAAAAACTGGTGTTAGGGCCCAAGGCCAGCATCTCGGGCAATGTCAGCTACGGCATCATGGAGATGGCCCAGGGCGCCCAGGTGTCGGGCCGGCTGATGCCCCTCAACCAGCCGGTGACCGTTGCGCTGCAGACCGCGGCGGTCGCGCTCAAGGCAGTTCCAGGTAATTTTGACGGTAGGCGCTCCGCATCGTAGAGTGCACCCGCCTATGGATAACCACTCACACCCCGACGCCCTGGTTTTCACCGAATCCGCCGCCCGCAAAGTCGGCGACCTGATCCGTGGCGAGGGCAATCCGGCGCTGATGCTGCGCGTCTATGTGCAGGGCGGCGGCTGCTCCGGCATGCAATATGGTTTCGAGTTTGACGAGCAGCTGCAGGAAGGCGATACCTGCGTCGAGAACCTCGGCGTCAAGCTGCTGGTGGACCCGATGAGCATCCAGTATCTGACCGGCGCGGAAATCGATTACCGCGAGGGGCTGGACGGCGCCCAGTTCGTCATCCGTAATCCCAACGCAACCACGACCTGTGGCTGCGGCTCATCCTTTGCGGCCTAAGATCTAACAATCGTGGGTCGTGGGGCCGGTTTGCTGGCGGCCGTTGATCTAGGTTCCAACAGTTTTCATCTGGTCGTCGCCCGTTTCCATCACGGACAGGTGTCCGTCATGGACCGCTTGCGCGAGCCGGTGCGACTCGCCGCGGGACTCAAGCCCGACGGCAGCCTCGACCCCGCGGTCGCGCAACGCGCGCTCGCCTGCCTGGAACGGTTTGGCCAGCGACTGCGGTCCATGGACGCTGACAACGTGCGCGTGGTTGGCACCAGCGCGCTGCGGCGGGTCCGCGGCAAGGATTTTCTGGCGCGTGCGCGCAGCGCCGTCGGCCACCC
>JAYUGT010000089.1:0-5312 GCA_043738315.1 Gammaproteobacteria bacterium | reverse complement strand
GTTAGTACGCTGGGAATATTACCCGCGCAACTTCCTCGGTTTCGTACAGCTCGCTTCCATGTGTATTCTCATTAAACGATTTTGAGATAGGTTCTAGTGTTCGCCGAACCCACTGGAAAAAATCAATGAACGACTCTGTTGCCGTTACCCGTCCGCTGGCCCGCTACGCCTCGGCGCTCCGTTATCGCGACCTTCCGCCCGAGGTGGTTGGCATCGCCAAGACCGCGGTGCTAAACATTCTCGCAGCGGCCATCGGCGGCGCGCAGACGCGCATCGGCGGCCTGCACCTCAATCTCGCCAAACAGATCGGCGGTGGCATCCGTCAGTCGAGCCTGATTGGCGACGGCACCAAAGTCTCCCGGCCGATCGCCGCCTATGCCAACGGCAGTCTCGCGTTCGCACTCGACTACGAGGACGTCTGCCAGTATGTGATTCATCCGGGACCGATCGTGGTGCCCGCGGCGCTGGCCGTGGCCGAATCGATGCGCGCCAGCGGCCGGCGCATGCTGACCAGCGTGGTCGCCGGCTACGAAGTCGGCACACGCATCGGCTGGGCGATGCAGCCCTCGCCCGAGCGCGGCGCGCAGGTCTGGGGCCAGCAATACACGCCGTTTGCGTCCTGCGCGGCGATCGGCAATCTGTTAGGGCTCAAGCCGGAACAGATGGACGCGGCGTTCGGCGTCGCCGGCAGCTACGCGCCGGTACCGTCAGCGTACAAGTACTTCGGCATCGTCGAGGAAACCCGGCCGATGCGCGAAACCAAGCTCGGCTGGGGCTGGATGTCGATGGCGGGCACCATGGGCGCCCTGTCCGCGGCCGCGGGGTTTCGCGGCGGCCACGGCATTCTGGATGGACGCGAAGGCTTCTGGATCATGGCCGGTTCCGATCGCTGTGATTTTCCGAAGATGCTGCAAGGCCTCGGCACGGAGTGGTTGATCCTCGGCACGGATTTCAAGCTGCATCCATCGATAGCCTGGAGCCACCCGCCGTTCGTCGCGCTGCAGAAGCTGATCAACGCGCACCAGATCCAGCCCGCGCAGGTGGCCAAAGTGCGGGTCTGGAACGTCGGTGTCTCGCGCATCGCCGACCTTCATCCCGCGGGCGCGGTCGACGCGCAGTTCTCGCTGCCCTATGCGATCGCGACCACGTTGTTAGGTCTGCCGCTGACGCCCGCGCTGTACTCGGACAAGACGTTGCGCAGCGCCCGGGTGCGCGCCATGATCGATCGCATCGAGTGCCTCGCAGATCCGCAAATGGATCTCGACTGGTTCCAGAAGAACATCATGCGTTCGCGCGTGGAAGTCACGCTCAACGATGGCCGCAAGCTGGAAGCCAGCGTCACCTTCCCGGGCGACAAGCCAAAGTACGGCCGCGAGCAGGTGATCGCCAAGCTGGTGGCGATGTCGGACGGCCTGCTCAGCGCGGCACGCGTGCAGCAGATCGTCGCGACCGTGGACCGGCTCGAGAAACTGGCCGACGTCAGCGTGCTGGCGCGATTGCTGGTTCCCGCGAAGGCGCGCTCACGAAAGTGACGCGGCCTGTGGTGGAAGTGGCACAGCCAGTGGACCACCGGTACGTTGAATTTAGCCGACGGGCGCTGGCGAATCCGTTGTTTGCCAATCGCGGCTGATATGCCGCGCGGCCTGTAGAAACAATATGGCGCTCAGCAGATAAAATCCTGTGCCCGCCACAATCGCATAGCGCAGCGAGTCCGCGCCGAATCGCGCAGCCATGCCATCCGACAGTGCGCCGATGATCAAGGTGCCACATCCGAGCCCGATCAGATTGTTGATAAACAGAAAAACTGCCGACGCTATTGCCCTCATGTTAGCTGGCACGAGGTGCTGCACTGCCGCGGTGACTGGCCCCAGCCACGCCAGACTCAGGGCTGCGGGGATGACAAAAATCGCAAACGCCCAGGAGAGCGAATCGAGCATCGCGCCGACGATGTAAAACGGCATCGACAACAGCAGGCTCGCGGCAGGCACAATCGCATACGCGGCCTTCGAGCGGCCGCCATATCGGTCAGCCAGCCAGCCTCCCAGCCAGATACCCAGGACGCCGCCAACCAGTGTCACGCCGCCATAGAAAATTGATACCTGCACGAGCGACATCTGGTAACTGCGTACGAAAAGCGATGGCAGCCAGAAGAACAAGCCATAACCCATGATCGAACTGGCGGCCGAAGCCAGCGACAGCCACCAGAACGCGGGCTTGGTCGCCAGCACGGCAAACACCTCCCGCAGCGCAGGCGCGCCGGCCCCGGCCGGCCGCCCGGAACCCGGTCCGGCATCCTGGCTGACGGCGCCGTCGAGGCCGCCGCGCGTTGGTTCCTGCACGATTGATTTCATCAGCGGTGCTAACAGGATTCCAGCGCCGCCAACGATGAAAAATGCCGCACGCCAGTCGATCGCCGTCGCGATGTAGCCGCCAAAAAACAGACCGAGCCCGCTGCCGACCGGAATGCCGAAAGCGTAGACGCCTAACGCGCGAGCACGTTGTTGAGGCGGAAAATAATCGGCGATCAGGGAATATGCGGGCGCCACGCCCCCGGCTTCGCCGATCCCGACGCCCAGGCGGCACAGAAATAATTGCAAAAACCCGTGCGCCAGGCCGCAGGCCGCCGTGAATGCACTCCACAATGCCAAAGCGACTGTCATGATCCAGACGCGGCTGAAACGATCTGCCAACCAACCGATCGGAATGCCGAGCGCCGTATAGAACAGCGCAAAGGCCGTTCCCCCTAACAGGCCAAGCTGCGTGTCGGTGAGCCCGAGCTCAGCCTTGATCGGAGGCACCAGAATGCCGAGGATGATGCGGTCGATGAAGTTGAACGTGTAGACGAGCAACAGCACCGCCAGCACGATTCGGCTGTAGGCTGGGCCCCGCCGCGATGGCGACTCGGTCATGACCAGAGGCGCGCGAGAAAGCCGTCGATTGCAGCCAGTGCAACCGGCTCGTTGAGCTGCGGCACATGTCCGCGATCAGGCACTTCGACAGCAGACAAGTCTGGTTTCTCACGCCGCATGCGGGCCAGCGTCGCGGGTGTCAGGATGTCGGAGGTCGAGCCGCGAATTACCAAGACGGGTTTCGTGGCGAGCGCCGCCCACAGCGGCCACATATCGGCGGGTGCCGCCGCGCCGGCCCGCACGAGGTTGCCAATCGCCGGATCATAGTCGGCGACGATCCTGCCCGGCTCGCGTTCACGAAACGACGCGCGCGCATAGGCCTCCCAGTCGGCATCGTTCAGGTCCGGCAGCGCAACACCGTAATTCGCCCGGGTCTGCGCCACTGCCCCGGACCACGTTGCCGGCGCTGGGCGCAGCCCGACATAGGAGGCAATCCGCGCCAGGCCTTCGGCGCCGATTTCCGGCCCGACGTCGTTAAGCACTATGCCGGCAATCTTCTGCGGCGCGAAAGCGGCCAGCGACATCGCGAGAATGCCGCCTAACGAAGTACCGATGATGGCGGCCGGCTGAGTCAGTTTCTCGTTGAGGAGTTTCTGCACATCCCGGTAATAGACCATCGGATTGTACTGCTCGGGTTTCGGATCCCACTGCGAAAGCCCGCGGCCGCGCAAATCAGGTGACAAAACGCGGTAGCGTGGCCCGAGATGCCGCGCCAGCGCCATGAAATCCCGCGAGTTACGCGTCAGTCCGGGCAGGCACACCACGGTTCTTGCTGCCGCGTCACCGTACTCACGGCAGAAAAGACTCAAGCCATCGTCAGACTGGTAGGTGAATTCGCGCTCCGTCGTCATGTGTTAGCTCCGGGATCCCGGCGCGCCGAATGCTCGGCGCGCAGTTCGCGCTTGAGGATCTTGCCATTTGGGTTGCGCGGCAGGCTGGAACGGACCACGGCAGCACTCAGACGCTGCTGTTTACCAACGCGGCTGTTAGTCCACTGCACGATGTCCGCAGCATCCAGGCTGGCGCCGGGTCGCGGCACCACAACCGCCAATGGCGTTTCGCCCCACCTGGCATCGGGAATACCGATCACCGCGACCTCGCCGACAGCCGGATAATCCCGCACTACAGCCTCAATATCGGCCGGATAGATGTTTTGTCCGCCGGACAGGATCATGTCTTTCTTCCGATCGACGATATACAGGAAACCCTGGTCGTCGAGCCTGCCAATATCACCGGTTCTCAGCCAGCGTTTGCCGTCGGGCGCAATCCAAGTGGTCTCAGCCGTCGCGGCCGGCCTGTTGTGGTAGCCGTCCATGACGAGCCGTCCATAACCGACGATTTCGCCGGCAACACCGGGCGCCGCTTCCTTGTCGTCGTCGCCTAGTATGCGCAGCGACTGGCCTGGTATCGGTTTCCCGACCGATTCAAGATGGTCATTGAAATCCTCGGGCGCCAGTGTCGTGACAATTCCCTCGGTCAATCCGTACAGTTCAATAAGCTCGCAACCTAACAAATCGCGGGCGGCGAGCTTGGTTGGTGGCGGCAGCGGCGAGCCGCAGCACATGATGGCCTGCAGTGAACTGAAATCGCAGCTGCGCAAATCGTCCAGTTCCAGCAGGCGCTGCAGCTGCACCGGTACGAAGGCCCCGTGGGTGACACGGTAGCGCGCAATGTGCCCGGTCAGTGCCCGGGCGCTGAACGACGGCATGATGACCACGGTGCCGCCGCACAGGAATGTCGACAGCATCGCCACCCAGCTGATATTCGAGTACAGGCCCAGGGAGCACAGGGTGACCGCGCCGCTGTGGTAACGCAGCGCAATGGCAAGGTCGTTAGCCCAGTAGACGCGGCAACCATGGCTGTGGACGATGCCCTTGGGCTGGGCGGTCGTGCCCGAGCTGTAGATGATGTTGGACTCGCTGGCCGCGGTCAGCCCGACCTGCGGACGCAGCGCCGGGGCCGCATCGCGCAGCCGCGCGAGTGATTGCCAGCCCGGGCCCGGCGCACTGACGCCAATACGAATCAGTGATCGCGGCAGTTGTCCCGCCGCCTGCAAGGCATCGATGCGGCCGCAATGCTCACCCGAGGCTACGACCGCGACGGCGCTGCTGTCGGTGATCATTGCAGCGACCGTTGCGTCGTTCACCGACAGGTTCAGCGGAACGACGGAGACCCCCGCCTTCAGCGCACCGAACATGGCCTCCACCATCTCAAGGCTGTTAGCCATGAGTATCGCGATGCGCGAGCCGGGCCCCAGACCCAAAGCGAGCAGAGCCTGCCCGACCCGATTGGTATGGTCGTCGAACTGCGCCCAGGTCAGGGTGCGGTCACCTTCGCGAACCGCTGGCTTGTTAGCTTGCCAGCGCCCGTGCTGCCCGATCAGGTCGGGCAGCAGCGGGCTGG
>JAYUGT010000088.1:0-5317 GCA_043738315.1 Gammaproteobacteria bacterium | reverse complement strand
CACGGTGACCGGCCCGACGGGATCCGCCGGACGCATGGCCACCGTTTCATCGGTATAGGGATTGCGCCACTGTGCCAGCGGCTGGCCGGTCTTGAGGTCGGTGTTGTAGACCAGCTCGAGGCTGGTGACGCTGAACTCATCGCCGGCGCCGGCTTTGCAGCGGAAGATCGACGCGATCTCCATGTTGTACAGCGGCGTCACGCGCGAGTCGATCACGCCGAACTTGGTGCCGCGCAGCCACCAGAAAAACACGTCCTCGTGCATCGCAAATCGCAATTTCCGATAAAGGCGCAGCCGCTCGCCGCTGAGATCCTGAGCGGCACTGGCCGTGGCCATGACCAGACCGAGTGCGGCGCTGCCCTGCAGCATTTCCCGTCGTTTCATGTACTTCCCCTGGTGGCTGGGCAGGATGCCGAGGCCGGGTGTATTGTGCCCGACATGAAACGCAGAGACCTATTGGGCTATTCGGGTGCGGCCATTATTTCCGGAGCCGCAGCGGCCGGTACCACTCCCGCGAGTGGCGCCGCGGCCGCAAGATCCGCGATCGTGCCGCCGGACTTGTCCTTCCTGCGGGAAGGCCCGCTGGTCAATGCCGAGCGTGCGCGGGAAAAAATGGATGCCGCGGGTGTCGATGCCATCGTCGCGCTGCTGGCCCCTAACGTGTTCCACCTGTCGGGTCACTGGCCGCAGCACGACCGCATGGGGCACGGCAATGCAGCGCTGGCGATTTTGCCGCGTGATCCGGCCCGGCCGTTAGCCGTGATCATGCCGGGGTTCCTGCATTATTATGTGCACTCCGATGAGACGCCGGCCGGCGACCGCGCGGTTTTCACCTACACATCGCCCGCCACCGATGGCTCGGCTCCGGGACCTGATGGCGAACCGGCGGCCGTGCCGACCGGCGTCTACCCGATCCTGAATCCGGATCTGGTCACGCCGCGCGAGCAGCGCCGCCGTGCCGCCGCCGCCTCGGTGCGCGGCGTCTCGCCGGGCATGGACTGGGCGTTGCGCCGCGCGCTGCGTGAGCTGCGCCTCGATAATGCGCGCCTCGCCTGCGACCATCCGGATGTCGCGTTGATGATCAGCGCGCGCGGACTGGGCGCGCGCTGTGTGCCCGGCGACAACCTGTTGCGCCGCATTCGCATGGTGAAATCGCCGCGGGAAATACAGTTGATGCGCATCGGTGCGCAACTGAACGTTGATGCGGCGATTATTGCGGCGAAATCGGCACGCAGCGCCGGCACGACGCGGGCCCTGCGCGCGCGGTATTTTTCTGAAGCGGCGGCGCGCGGCTTGATGCCGCTGTTCATGGTCGTCGACCAGTCATCGTCGGAAGTCATGAACGCCGAACTGCGCGAAGGGCAGTGTTTTGCGATCGATTGCGTCAGCAGCCTCAGGTTCTATCACGGCGATTTCTCGCGCTCGATCTTCATTGGCGAACCCAGCGCCAAGATGCAGCAGGTCGTCGTCATGACCAATCGCGCCTGGGCCGACGTGCGCGGCGCGCTGCGCCCGGGCCTGCGATTTACCGAGATCCAGCGCATCGGCAAGGAATCCATCAAGCGCCAGGGCGGCGATTTCAACATCAGTTTCACGCCGCACAGTGTGGGCCTCTATCACACTGACATGCCGATGCAGACCGTCGCCGAGCCGCAGGCGCTCGAACCGTTTGTGCTTGAGGAAGGCATGGTGCTGTCAGTCGATTGCCCGTTAGGTCATGCCGGCGTCGGTGGCAGCTCGCACCTCGAAGACCTGTCGCTGATCACCAGGGAAGGCAGCGAGCCGATCCACACCGTGCCGCCTAACGTCTTCGTGGTCTGAGCGCTACTTGACCCGGCACAGGATATAGAACCAGCCGAGGTTGAGCCCGAAACGCTCGGCGTCGTCGACCGCGTAGGCGTAGGCGATCGGCACCGTCTTGCCTTTCTCGTGAATCCGGAACAGCGGAAACTCGCGATCCGGCGGCGAGGTGAAGGCGCGCGTGTGGATGACGAAGGTCAGCGTGCGGCCGTCGGGCCAGGCGATATCCGCTTCGCCACCCTGGTCATGCAGTTCAATGGTTGTCAGGCGCCCGGTCTTCGTCATGTCGCCGCTCGGGCTGTGATTGACGTTGCAGGAAAACCAGCGCGCCTTGGTCTGCTCGAACCAGCGGTAACCGGAGCCGGGCGCCATCTCCCAGGTCACGCTGCCGTCCTTGAGACTCAGGCGCCGGTCCCGCGCCCAGTGAAAACGCGGACCAACCACGACCTGATATTCAAACCACTCCTTGCCATAGAGGTCGCAGCTGCGGTTCGCCATGCCGCCCTCGAACTGGCCGCCGACGTAGTGCATGAGGAGATCGCACTGATCGCGAAAGCTGCGCAGGTCCTTCGCGACCAGCTTCTCGATGCGTGACGGATCGCGCCACGCGCCAATCAGCGCGGCCGTATCCGTCGGCGTGTGCAGCTTGACGCGGATCGCATGCGTGGCCTCATCGATGCTCAGGCTGTACAGGCGGATGCGCGCAATTTTGACTGGATCGTTGTCGCGATATTCCTCGAGATAAAGAACGTTGGCGCCTAACGCTGGCAGCTTCACCGCCTGGAAGCGGCTATGCAGCCGATAGAACGGCTTGTCGGTCGGGGTTTCCAGGCCGCCACCCGACTGGCGGACGATCTGCTCGTTGTTGTCATAGTCCCCCGGCCACCACTGCATCAGGAGCTTCAGCTGCGCATCCAGGTCGCCGCGCGACTGCGCCTGTGCTGCGGGTGTGCCCAGGGCTAACAAACATGCCAGTGTGAAGAAATATTTCATGCGCCTCCCCCCAGTCGCTGCAAGGCCTCGCCATCCATGCGCCACACGGTCCATTCCTGCATCGGCTTGGCGCCCAGCGAACGATAGAAGCCGATCGCCGGTTCATTCCAGTCGAGGACCGCCCACTCGAAACGCCCGAGGCCCTCGCGGACGCAGCGCGCCGCGAGGTGTTTGAGCAGCCCCGCGCCGATACCGTGGCCACGCTGCGCCGGCTTGACGAACAGGTCTTCGAGATAGAGTCCGTGACGGCCACGGAAGGTCGAAAAATTGTAGAACCAGAGTGCCATGCCGGCGGGCTCGCCCTGCCAGCGGGCGATATCGCAAAAGACCCGGGGCGCCGGGCAGAACAGTGCCGCAGCAAGATCCTCGCGGCTCGCCTGGGCCTCATGGGCGAGGCGTTCGTAGGTCGCAAGGTCGTGAATAAGTGACTGGATCAGCGGCAGGTCTGCCGCCGTGGCGGCCGTTATCGTAAGCATATCGGCTGAGTAACACCTTTATTTATCCGGCGCAACCCGCCAAAATCGGCGCCTTCCAAACATCGGCACAACGAGGCGCAGCGATCATGCAATTGCAGGGCAAGACAGTGGTAATCACCGGCGGCGGTCGCGGCATCGGGCGGCAGATGGCCAGCAGTTTTGCCGGCAAGGGCGCCAACATCGCGGTATGCGATTTGAACCAGGCCGACCTGGACCAGACTGTGGCCGACTGCAAGGCCAAGGGCGTCAACGCGCGCAGCTACATCATGAATGTCGCGAAGGAAGCCGAGGTGATCGCCACGATGGACGCGATCGTGAAGGATTTCGGCTCGCTGGACGTGCTGATCAACAACGCCGGCATCACCCGCGATGGTTTGTTGATCAAGGTCAAGGAGGGCGCGATCGTAGGCAAGATGACGCTTGATAACTGGCAGCTGGTCATCGACGTCAACATGACCGGCGTGTTCCTGTGCGGCCGCGAGGCGGCGGAGCGGATGATAAAGTTCGGCAAGGGCGGCGTGATCATCAACATCTCGAGCGTGTCGCGCCACGGCAATGCCGGGCAAACCAATTACAGCGCCACCAAGGCGGGCGTCGCAGCGATCGCCGAGGTCTGGGGCAAGGAACTGGCGCGCTTCAATATCCGCACCGGCGCCATCGCGCCCGGGTTCACGCGCACCGAGATCCTGTCGGCCATGCGGCCCGAGGTGCTCGACAAGATGCTGTCCATCGTGCCGCTGCGGCGCCTCGGCGAGGCATCGGAAATTGCCAACACCGCAATCTTCATCGCCGAGAATGACTTCTTCACCGCCCGTTGCATCGACGTGGACGGCGGCGTGGTCCTGTGAGGCGGCCGCGTTTGTTAGCCGGCGCGCTGCTGGCGTTCTGGACGCTGGCCGGGACCGCCTGGGCGGCGGAAACAGTTGCGATCCTCGGCACGGGCCGCATGGGCGGCGCGTTTGGTGCGCAGTTCACGCGGCTCGGGTACCAGGTCGTGTACGGCTCACGCGAACCCGGCCGCGCGGATGTCAAGGCGCTGCTGGCGCGCCTGGGGCCTAACGCGTCGGCCGCGTCGGCCGCCGAGGCCGCGCGCCGCGCAGACCTCGTGGTGCTGGCGCTGCCCTGGTCAGCGACCGAATCGACGCTGCGCGGCCTGGACCTGGCGGGCAAGATCGTCATCGATCCGGTGAACGCGCTGCGCGTCGGTCCTGACAAGCTGATGGAAATTGCGGTCGACACTTCGGCCGCGGAACACATCCAGGCGTTGCAGCCGAAAGCGCGCATCGTCAAGGCCTTCAACGCCGTTGGGTTTCATGTCATTGCCAACCCCGCGATTGCCGGGGGTACGGTCACGATTCCGCTCGCGGGCAATGATGTCGAGGCCAAGGCGAAGGTCGCGCAGCTTGCGCAAGCGATGGGATTTGAATCGATAGACCTCGGACCACTGCGCCATGCGCGGGTCCTCGAGGGCATGGCGATTCTCTACATGGTGCCGTACATGTCGGGCCGCCGCGATGACGCGTTCGAGTTCTATTTGCGCCGCGGCACGGCGCCCAAACAAAGCACCGGCGTCAGGCCAGCGCAGTAGTATCCGTGAACTGCAGCGCCGCAAGGCGCGCGTACAGTTCATTCGATTGCAGCAGCTGCTCGTGGCGGCCGATCGCCACGATGCGGCCTTCGTCCAGGACCACGATCCGGTCCGCCTTCAGTACGGTCGCCAGCCGGTGCGCGATGATGATCGTGGTGCGATTCTGCATCAGATCCTCGAGCGCGTGCTGCACCAGTCGTTCGCTTTCGGCGTCAAGCGAACTGGTCGCTTCGTCCAGCAACAGAATCGGCGGATCCTTGAGAATCGCGCGCGCGATGGCGATGCGCTGGCGCTGGCCGCCGGACAGGCGCGTGCCGCGCTCGCCGAGGAAGGTGTCATAGCCTTGCGGCAATTCGCGTATGAATTCATCGGCGGCCGCGGCAAATGCCGCCTGCTCGATATCAGCATCGTGCGCGGCCGGGCGGCCATAGCGGATATTTTCGCGCGCGCTGGTACCGAA
>JAYUGT010000087.1:0-13453 GCA_043738315.1 Gammaproteobacteria bacterium | reverse complement strand
GGGCTGCGTTTTTTGGCGGTCATGGAAATGGCGTTTGCGGCAACTGCTGTTGACGCTCCGGTGGCCAGGAACTAGAGTCGCATTGTATCCTTAGAATGATTCTAAGGAACCTGGAACGAATCCACTCACTTATTCATGGAGACACCCTGTGCACTTAAAGGGCAGCAAGACCGAAGGAAATTTAAAGGCCGCATTTGCCGGCGAATCGCAGGCCAATCGTCGTTACCTTTATTTCGCAGCCAAGGCCGATGTCGAAGGCTTCAATGACGTGTCCGCCGTGTTCCGTTCGACCGCCGAGGGCGAGACCGGCCACGCGCATGGCCACCTCGAGCATCTCGAAGCGGTGGGCGATCCGGCGACCGGACTGCCGATCGGCGAGACCAAGTTGAATCTCAAGGCGGCGATCGCCGGCGAGACCCACGAATACACGGACATGTATCCGGGTATGGCCAAGACCGCGCGCGATGAAGGCTTTGGCGAGATTGCCGATTGGTTCGAAACGCTCGCAAAGGCCGAGCGCTCACATGCCAACCGTTTCCAGAAGGCGCTCGATTCCATCTAGGGAATTGCCTTTGGTTGTTAGCTAACGAACAAGGCGCCGGCCGCTGAGCTCTGGCGCCTTGTTTTTTTTCCGCGCAGGACGGTTGAGGTTTTTATGAATGAAGCAGGAGCGGGCGGCCGCGAAGGTGCAGGGGCCCGCGAGGGCTCGCTGGCCGCGCCGACGCGGCACGCGCTCAACTGGCGCGACCCGTCCTTTTACGACGAGGCGGCGCTGGAAAAAGAACTGGAGCGCGTGTTCGACATCTGTCACGGCTGCCGGCGCTGTTTCTCGCTGTGCAATTCCTTCCCGACCCTGTTCGATGCGGTCGATGCCAGTCCCACCAGCGAGCTCGATGGCGTCGACAAGAAGGTCTACTGGGAGGTCGTCGATCATTGCTACCTGTGCGACATGTGCTTCATGACCAAGTGTCCGTATGTGCCGCCGCATGAGTTTGATCTGGATTTCCCGCACCTGATGCTGCGCGCCAAGGCCATCAAGCTGAAGAAGGGCGAGGTGCGGTTGCGCGACAAAGTGCTGTCCGCCACCGATATCGTGGGCCGCATCGCCGGCATCCCGGTGGTATCGGGAATCGTCAACGCGGTGAACAAATCCGCCGCCGGCCGCAAGCTGCTGGACGCCGCGTTAGGTGTCGCGACCGATGCACCGATCCCCGAGTACCACTCGCGCAGCGCCCGCCAGCAGCTCAAGGGCCGCGAGTTGGCGACCGCTGTGCAGGCGACGCCGCAGACGCGCGGCAAAGCGGTGCTGTTTACCACCTGTTATGGCAACCGCAACGAACCCGACCTGAACCTGGACCTGGTCAGGGTGTTCGAGCACAACGGCATTCCGGTCAGGATTGTCAGCCAGGAAAAATGCTGCGGCATGCCGAAGCTTGAGCTCGGTGATCTCGAGACGGTGGCCAAACACAAGGAAACCAACATTCCGGCGCTGAAAGCCGCGATTGATGACGGTTACGACATCGTCGCGCCGATCCCGTCCTGCGTGCTGATGTTCAAGCAGGAACTGCCGCTGATGTTTCCGGAGGATGCGGACGTGCAGGCCGTCAAGGCGCGCATCTTCGATCCGTTTGAATACCTGATGCTGCGCCATAAGGCCGGCCTGCTGAAAACCGAGTTCAAGGCGTCGCTGGGCAAGGTCAGCTACCACGTGCCCTGCCACCTGCGCGTGCAGAACATCGGCCTCAAGACCCGGGATGTCCTGCGGCTGGTGCCCGGCACGACAGTCGATGTCATTGAACGCTGCTCCGGCCACAACGGCACCTATGCAGTGAAGAAGGAATTCCGCCCCGCATCGCTCAAGATCGGCCGCCCCGTGGTCGGCAAGGTGGAAGCGGGCGGCGCCGACCATTACAGCAGCGATTGCCCGATGGCCGGACATCAGATCGAGTCTGGCTTCGCCGCCGCGAGCGCCATGATCGGGCGCCAACCCGAGCACCCGCTCAAACTGCTGTGCCACGCCTACGGAATCTGACCCATGCAACGACTGACCCGTTCCGACCTCCTGTCGCTGGAGCAGTACGCCCGCGAACGCGATGTGTTTCGCGCCCGCGTGCTCGCGCACAAGAAGCTACGCACGATCGCCGTCGGACCTAACATGACCTGGATTTTCGAGGACCGGCTCAGCGTGCAGTACCAGGTCCAGGAAATGCTGCGTACCGAGCGGATCTTCGAGGCCGAGGGCATTGCCGAGGAGCTCAACACCTACAATCCGCTGATCCCGGACGGCGCCAACTGGAAAGCCACGATGCTGATCGAGTTTCCGGATCCGGAGGTCCGGCAGCAGCGTCTCGCGGCGCTGAAGGGCGTGGAACATCATTGCTGGGTCGAGATCGCTGGCACGCCGCGCTCTGTCGCGATCGCCGACGAAGACCTGGATCGTTCCAACGACGAGAAGACCTCGGCGGTGCATTTCCTGCGTTTTGAACTGGGCGCGGAGCGCGTGGCGGCCTTGCGCGCCGGCGCCGCGCTGCAACTCGGCGTCGAGCATCCGCAGTACCCGCACCTTGTCACCGTGAATGAACAATCACGGCTCGCGCTCATCAAGGACCTGTCATGAAACCGTACCGCTCGCCATGGATGGATGATGATCTGGAAGTTTATCGGGACTCCGTCTCCAGGTTTGTGGAAGCGGAAATGTTGCCGCACGATGCCACATGGCGGCAGCAGAAAAATGTCGGCCACGACATCTGGCGCGCGGTGGGTGCGCAGGGATTCTTGTTGCCTGATGTGCCGGCAGAATATGGCGGCGGCGGCGGCGATTTCCGCCATGAGACGATTTTTCACGAAGAGCTGGCGCGGCGCGGCATTTCCGGCTTCGGAGTCGGCGTGCACAGCATCGCCGCTCACTACGTGCTCAATCACGGCAACGAGGAGCAGAAACAGCGCTGGTTGCCTCGCATGGCGCGCGGCGAACTGGTGGGCGCCATCGCCATGTCCGAGCCCAGCGCAGGTTCCGATCTCAAGGGCATCCGCACCCGTGCCGAGCTGGATGGCGATCATTACGTCGTCAACGGTTCGAAGATCTTCATCACCAACGGTTCGCTGGCCGAGATCCTGATGCTGGTGGTGCGCACCGATTTCACGGTCACGCGCGGCGGCCTGTCGCTGCTGATGGTCGAGACGCGCGACCTGCCGGGATTTCGCGTCAGTCGCGTGCTCGACAAGATGGGCCTGCATGCGCAGGACACCTCGGAACTGTTTTTCGAGAATGTGCGCGTGCATCGCAGCTGTCTGTTAGGTCAGGAGGGCCAGGGGATGCACCAGATGATGGCCGACCTGCCATACGAGCGCATGATGGTGGCGATCGCCGGGGTCGCGGCCATGGAAGGTGGACTCGCAGCCACGCTCGCCTACGTCAAGGAGCGCAAGGCCTTTGGCCAGACCATCGGTTCGATGCAGACCGTGCGCCACAAGCTCGCCGAACTTGCCACCGTGACGCGCATTGCGCGGGTGTTCCTCGACGACTGCATCGCGCGCCAGACCGAGGGCACGCTCGATACTGAGACCGCCTCGATGGCCAAGTACTGGATCACCGACCACCAGCAGCAGGTGCTGGACGATTGCGTGCAGCTGCATGGCGGCTACGGCTACATGATGGAATACCTGGTGTGCCGGATGTTCATAGATTCGCGCGTGCAGCGCATCTATGCGGGCACTAACGAAATCATGAAAGAGCTCATCTCGCGCTCGCTCTGATGTCGCTGCGGTGGCGCGCTGCTCGCAGCGTACCCTGAGCTCTGTTATGATTTTGCCAGCCGCGTGTCTGACAGCACGTGTTCTGCCCCGCTTGCGCAATCTCTAGAGCCTATGGCGAAAGACTATAACGCCGCATCCATCGAGGTGCTTTCCGGCTTGGACCCGGTACGCCGTCGTCCCGGCATGTATACCGACACGACGCGGCCCAACCATCTCGCGCACGAGGTGGTGGATAACAGCGTCGATGAGGCGCTGGCGGGGCATGCCAAGGAAATCTCCGTCACCCTGTACAAGGACGGGTCGCTCGAGGTGATCGACGACGGACGCGGCATGCCGGTCGACATCCATCCGAAGGAAAAAGTCAGCGGCGTTGAATTGATCCTGACCCGCCTGCACGCCGGCGGCAAATTCACGGACGAAAACTACAAGTTCGCCGGCGGTTTGCACGGCGTCGGCGTGTCGGTGGTCAATGCGCTGTCCAAGCAGCTGGACTGCTGGATCCGCCGCGGTGGCAAGGAATACAACATCGGTTTCAAGAACGGCAAGGTGGTCTCGAAACTCGAAGTCGTCGGCACGGTAGGGCAGCGCAACACCGGCACCACGGTGCGTTTCTGGCCGGACCCGCAGTTCTTCGATACCGACAAATTCTCGCTGCCGCAGCTGCGCCATGTGCTCAAGGCCAAGGCGGTGCTGTGTCCCGGGCTGCGCATCAAGTTTTTCAATGAAGCCGGCGGCGAGCGCGACGAATGGTTTTTCTCGGGCGATCTTGGCGAATATCTCAGCAGCGAACTGGAGCAGGGCCAACGCCTGCCGGATGAACCGATCACCGGCCACCGCGAGCAGGACAAGGACGTCGTCGATTACGCCTTGTGCTGGACGCCGGATGCGGAGCGGGTGTTCGCCGAGTCCTATGTCAACCTGGTGCCGACGGTCGAAGGCGGTACGCACGTCAACGGCCTGCGCGGCGGCGTCGCGGCGGCAGTGCGCGAGTTCTGCGAGTTTCGCAACCTGGTGCCGCGCGGCATCAAGCTAACACCGGAAGACACCTGGGACAAAGTCAGCTATGTGCTGTCGCTGAAGCTACGCGAGGCGCAGTTCGCCGGCCAGACCAAGGCGCGGCTGGCGTCACGCGATGCGGCGCAGTTGGTGGAAAGCTTCGCCAAGGACGCGGTCGCCTTGTGGCTCAACCAACATCCCGAGGCCGGCGAGAAGATCGCGCAATTCGCGATCGAGAATGCGCAGGAGCGATTGAAGGCCGCGCAGAAGGTGCAGCGCAAGCGGATCGCGAGCGGCCCGGCCTTGCCGGGCAAACTGGCGGACTGCGCGGGCGATGATCCGGCGCGTTCCGAGTTGTTCCTGGTCGAAGGCGATTCCGCCGGCGGTTCCGCCAAGCAGGCGCGCAACAAAGACTTCCAGGCGATCATGCCGCTGCGCGGCAAGATCCTGAACACCTGGGAGGTCGACACGGCCGGCGTGTTCGCATCCCAGGAGGTGCACGACATCACCGTGGCGCTCGGGGTGGAGCCGGCCAGTTCCGACCTGTCGCGCCTGCGTTACCACCGCATCTGCATCCTGGCGGACGCGGATTCCGACGGCCTGCATATTGCGACCTTGTTGTGCGCCTTGTTCCTGCGGCACTTCCGGCCACTGGTCGCTAACGGCCACGTCTATGTCGCGATGCCGCCGCTGTATCGCATCGATGCCGGCAAGCAGGTCTACTACGCCCTCGACGACGCCGAGCGCGACAGCATCGTGCAGCGGCTCGAGGCCGAGAAAGTTCGCGCCAAGCTGGTGGTGACCCGCTTCAAGGGCCTGGGCGAGATGAATCCCGACCAGCTGCGCGACACCACCATGGACCCGCGCACGCGGCGGCTGGTGCAGCTGACGATTGCGGCCAAGGACGATACCGACCAGTTGATGGACATGCTGCTCGCCAAGAAGCGCGCGGGCGACCGGCGGGAGTGGCTCGAGACCAAGGGCAACCTCGCGAGGGTGACGGTTTGAAGATTTATTACGGCCTTCGCCCCACTTTTGCAGGGCCGATTGCCAAAGCGAGTAACGGGGAGCGACGCGCGGCGACTTTCAGCACCGCGACCGTTGCCGCCCATCTATTGAGACCGACAACTCCATGGGCAACTCCATGAAAGACCAGGAATTGAATTTCGAGGGCATTGAAAAGCTGCCGCTGCGGGAATTCACCGAGCGCGCGTATCTAGATTACTCGATGTACGTGATCCTGGACCGCGCCCTGCCGGCGATCGGCGATGGCCTGAAGCCGGTGCAGCGCCGCATCGTCTATGCGATGAGCGAGCTCGGCTTGTCGGCGGTGTCGAAGCACAAGAAATCGGCGCGCACGGTCGGCGACGTGTTAGGCAAGTTCCATCCGCACGGCGACTCGGCCTGTTATGAAGCCATGGTGCTGATGGCGCAGCCCTTCGCGTACCGCTATCCGCTGGTCGACGGCCAGGGCAACTGGGGCTCGCAGGACGATCCCAAGTCGTTCGCCGCGATGCGCTACACCGAGTCGAAGCTGACCCGCTATGCCGACACGCTGCTGCGTGAGCTCGGCGAGGGCACGGTGGACTGGGGCCCGAACTTTGACGGCACGATGGACGAGCCGCTGGTGCTGCCGGCGCGGTTGCCGAACCTGCTGCTGAATGGCACCACCGGCATCGCGGTCGGCATGGCCACCGATATCCCGCCGCACAACCACCGCGAAGTCGCCGCGGCCTGCATACATTTGTTAGATGAGCCCGACGCCTCGACGCGCGCGCTGCTGAAGTTCATCAAGGGCCCGGACCTGCCCACGGGCGGCGAGATTGTCTCGCCGCGCTCGGACCTGATCGAGATCTACGACAAGGGCGTGGGCAGCTTCAAGGCCCGTGGTACCTACACGGTCGAGGACGATTGCATCGTCATCGATGCCTTGCCCTGGCAGACCTCGGGCGCGAAGCTGCAGGAGCAGATCGCCGAGCAGATGCGCGCCAAGAAGCTGCCGCTGGTCGAGGATCTGCGCGACGAGTCCGACCAGGAACATCCGACGCGCATCGTCATCGTGCCCAAGGGCCGCAAGGTCGATGCCGAACAGCTGATGGCGCACCTGTTCGCGACCACCGATCTCGAGCGCAGTTATCGCGTCAATCTCAACATCATCGGGCTCGACGGCCGGCCGCGGGTGATGCCGCTGCGCGAGCTGCTGACCGAGTGGCTGCAGTTCCGCACCTCGACCGTGACGCGGCGGCTGCAGTGGCGGCTCGACCGGGTCAACAAACGCCTGCACATCCTCGATGGCCTGCTGGTCGCCTACCTCAATCTCGATGAGGTGATCCGCATCATCCGCCGCGAGGAAGAGCCGAAACCGGTGCTGATGAAGCGCTTCAAGCTGTCGGACGAGCAGGCTGAGGCGATCCTCGAAACCAAGCTGCGCAATCTCGCCAAGCTCGAGGAAATGAAGATCCGCGAGGAGCAGAAGGCCCTCAAGGACGAGCGCGACGAGCTCGAAGGCCTGCTCAAGAGCAAGGCGCGACTCAAGAAAATGATCGCCACGGAAATCGCCGCCGACGCCGAAAAATTTGGCGATGTGCGCCGCTCGAAGATCATCGAGCGCGAAGCGGCCCAGGCGATCTCCGAGACCGACCTGATAACTAACGAGCCGGTGTCGGTGGTGCTCTCGACCGGCGGCTGGGTGCGCGCGGCCAAGGGCCACGAAATCGACCCGCGCAGCCTGCAGTACAAGACCGGCGATGCCTACCAGCACATGGCGCGCGGACAGAGCCTGCAGCTGGCCGTATTCATCGATTCCACCGGCCGCAGCTACGCGGTTCCGGCGCATGCCCTGCCGTCGGCGCGCGGCCTGGGCGAGCCGCTGTCGGGGCGGCTCAACCCGCCGGACGGCGCGAAGTTCGCCGGCGTCGCGATGGGTGATCCGGAATCGCTCTGGTTGTTAGCTTCCGATGCGGGTTACGGCTTCACCGTGCGCCTCAAGGAGCTGATCACGGACCGGCGTGCCGGCAAGACCGTGTTGAATGTGCCCGCAGGCGCGCTGGTGTTGCCGCCGGCGCCGGTGCCGGGTCCGGATGCGCTCGTGGCCGTTGCCGCCAAGGGCGACGACAGCGGCCGTCTGCTGGTCTTCAAGGTGGCCGACGTACCTGAATTGCCCAAGGGCAAGGGCAACAAGCTGTTCAACATACCGGCGAAGAAGGCCGAGGATCGCAGCGAAGTACTGGCTGGCGCGGTCGTCATACCTAACGGCGGTAAACTGGTCGTAGTAGCCGGAGACCGGCGTATGACGCTCGAATGGGCGGATCTCAAGGGCTATCGTGGCGAGCGTGCGCAGCGCGGCGCGATGCTGCCGCGCGGCTGGCGCGGCGTGACTTTGCTCGAGAACGGCTGACGGCTCAGCCCTGCTGGCTGTCCATGACCACTTCTTCGGGCTGATTGATGAAATAGCCCTGGATGTATTGCACGCCCAGCTGCCACAGCACCGCCATGGTATTCGCGTCTTCGACGCGTTCCGCAATGGTCTGAATCTTTTGTTTCGTGGCCGCAGTAACCAGGGCGCGTACCTGCTCCTGCAGATCAAAATTACCCGACAGGCCCTGGACCAGCGCGCCGTCGATCTTGATGAAGTCGAGCGGCAGGCGGTTGATCAGTGCGATGGAATTGTCGCCCGAACCAAAACGCTCCAGCGCAAATCTCAGGCCGTGTTGTTTCAGGGACCGGGCGAGCCGCAGCACTTCGACTTCGCGTTCCTGGGCCAGTTTTTCGATCACCTGGAAGCACACGCGTTCCGGCTGTGCCTTGCTGGAGCGCAGCTGCAATTCCAGCCAGTCGGGCAGCGACGGATCGAGGATGGTATCGCGCGACAGCCTGACAAAGAGGCACCCCGGGCGTTTCTGTGCCGCGACGCTCAGCGCGGCGCCGATGACCCAGCGATCGATATTGCGCAGCAGGTCGTTGCGTTCGGCGGCCGGCATGAAATCCGACGGCAGCACTTCCTTGCCGGTCTGGTCGAGCATGCGCACCATGACATCGAACATCTTGGGATCATCGCCCTGCAGGCTGGCCACCGGCTGCTGCACCAGCTTGAAGCGATTCTCGATCAGCGCCGACTTGATGTGCTTCACCCAGATCGTGTCGTAAGCTAACACGCGCGAATCGGCATCGGCGCGGTCGATGTGCGCGATCTGCGCGTTGCCGCGGGAACGCGCCTTGCGCACCGCCTCGACCGCATCGAAAATGGCGGCGTCGACATCCGGGTTGCTGTGCGGCACGTTGCTGAGGCCGACGCTGCAGCTGATATGCACGGGTTTGTTGCCGGTATTGACGGCGATCTTGCTGACCTGTCCGACCAGCCGTTCGGTCCAGGCATCGAGATCGCTGCTGTTGCCGCGCTCGATCAGCGCCAGGAACGACGGCCCGCTGAAGCGGCCCGCCAGATCGTGCGCGGACAAATGCGATTTCAGCAGCGTCGCGAATTCGCTCAGGACATGTTCGCTGGATTCGACGCCGATTTCCTTCTCGAGCGCGGAGAACCGGTCGAGACGGATGCAGGCGATCGAGCGCAGGCCACCAGGCGCGGGCTGCGACAGGCGGTCGCGGATTGCGTCGATCAGCGGCCGGCGCTGCAGCAGTCCGGTCGCGGAGTCGCGCCGCATCGCCTCAGCGAGTTCGGCGGCGAGATCCTTGCCGTCCGAGGTGCGTTTGCGCGCCGGCACGATCAACCGCACGCTCGGGTCGCCGTCGAAGTTGCCGGTCGTCAGCGTCACATCGATGGCCAGCGTGGTTCCGTCCGCGACGCGCGCCAGCGCGCTCAGGCTGTGGTCCTGCCAGCGTCCCTGCAGGGCTGAACTCAGCGCGCCTTTCAGTCCCGCATGCGCCACCGGTTCAAAGAAATCCATCAGCGGCTGGCCGAGAAAGATGCTGGCGTCGGCATGACCGAACAATTCCAGCCACGATTCGTT
Organism: Gammaproteobacteria bacterium; assembly: GCA_043738315.1. GTDB lineage: Bacteria > Pseudomonadota > Gammaproteobacteria > Steroidobacterales > Steroidobacteraceae > UBA964. Next base: position 3,734 of record JAYUGT010000087.1, on the reverse strand, counting down.
AGCTTCGACCACGATGCCTTCCTGCACCTGCGCGATCGCATCGTGGGAACTGGCGAGCACGCTTTCGAGCTGCTTGCGGTAGTCGCGCGCGGATTGCAGCGTGGTATTCAGAGCCCGCTCCAGCCGGTAGGTGCGCAGCTCGCGCAGCATCACCGCTTCCAGGCGCTCCGGCTGTTGCAGCGACACCAGGTCCCGCGCGCCCATGCGCATCAGTTCGGCGGCAAACATTTCACTGAAATCATCGCTGATGGCCAGCAGCGGAACTTCCGGCGCCACCTGCTCACGGACCCGGGCGGCGTCCAGGGTGATCTGCGAATCGTTGCCAACCACTAGCAGCAATTCGGGGTTGATCTGCGGCAGCGCATCGGCCAGATCCGGCAGCCCGGGAATCCAGGTGCAATGGGACGGCTGGCCGGCGCGACGCAAAATGCTGTTGATCGACTCGACGGGATCCCGTGAAGCCGAGAGAACAATGACCGGTACCGCCGAGTTGTCGCTCAATTGTGCCCCGCACTCAATGTGTCGCGCTGGGGTCTTTCCAGCAATTGAACTTTATCCGGCGGCTGGGTCCCCCCCTGTGAGCCAGCGCACAGCTTGAGGGTCAGGTTGGGCCGAGACCTGCCGAAATGACGGTTTTCGCGGCGCGGTTGAGTATTTCCCTGACCAGTCGCGGCAACAGGTAGCCGGGCAGTGTGCGCGCCAGCTCAGTCATCAGTCCGCGCGCCAGGATCTCGCTGACCTCGAAATGGGCCGCGCCGCGCACCGGATCGAGCAGGTGCAGGTAGTAGGGCAGTACGTCGCAGTCGAACAGGCGGCGCGACAACGCAGCTAACACCTGCGCATTGTCATTCACGCCGGCTAACAAAACCGACTGGTTGAGCAGGGTCGCGCCGGCGGCGCGCCGGCGGCGCGCAGGCGCGCACAGGCGCCGGCAACCTCCGCGTCGATTTCGTTAGGGTGGTTGCAGTGCAAAACGACAGTCGTCTTCCACGGCAGGGCTCCGAGCCAGGCGATGAAACCGGGATCCACCCGCGCCGGCAGCACGATCGGCTGGCGGGTGTGGATCCGCAGCCGCTTGAGGTGCGGAACCGGTTGCAGTCGCGCGCTGAGCTCGGCCAGGCGGGCGTCGCTGAGTGTCAGCGGATCGCCGCCACTCAGTATCAGTTCCTCCAGCGACTGATCGGCGGCGATGACGTCGATCGCGCTCTGCCAGCGTTCCCCGTCGTCGACCTGCCCGGCGTAGGGAAAGGCGCGTCGAAAACAATAGCGGCAGTGCACCGCACAGGCGCCGGTGGCGATCAGCAGCGCGCGGCCCGCGTATTTCTGCAGCAGGCCGAGAGCGCGCAGCGCCGGCGACTCCGCCAGCGGATCATCGACGAAGCCGGCCCGATCGACGCTTTCCAGCGCCAGCGGCAGGACCTGCCGGAGCAGCGGATCGTTAGCATCGCCATAGCGCATGCGGCGCACAAAACTGCGCGGCACGCGCAGCGGGAATTCCCGCAATACCTGTGCGCCGGCCAGCTGTGGCCCGAGTTCGCCGGCCAGGCCCAGGTCGGCCAGCAACTCCAGCGGACGCCGGTAGCCGGCGGCCTGTTGCTGCTGCCAGTTTGCGGAAGTTTGGCGTCTCTCGGTGCTTGCCGGTATCATGCGCGGCCTTTGTGGCCCGGGATCGGGGCCGCGTATTGTGCTGATTCAGGAAACGCCATGTCGAGTTATAACACCAACGAATTCAAGTCCGGTCTCAAGATCCTGATTGACGGCGATCCGTATTCGATCGTCGAAAACGAGATGGTCAAGCCGGGCAAGGGCCAGGCATTCAACCGCGTCCGCGTCCGCAACCTGCGCACCGGCCGCACGGTCGAGAAAACCTGGAAATCCGGCGATTCGGTCGAAGCCGCCGATGTCGTCGACATGGACATGCAGTACCTCTACAAGGACGGCGATTTTTATTACTTCATGGTGCCGGAGTCGTTCGAGCAGTACACCGCCGGCGCCACCGCGGTCGGCGATTCCGCGCAATGGCTCAAGGATGGCATCAGCTGCGTCGTGACGCTGTGGAATGGCGAGCCGCTGCAGGTGGTCCCGCCGTCGCACATCGAGCTAACAATCGTGGAAACCGACCCGGGCCTGCGCGGCGACACGGCCACCGGCGGCACCAAGCCGGCCAAGGTCGAGACTGGCGCCGTGGTGCGCGTGCCGCTCTTTATCAACCAGGGCGAAGTGATCCGCATCGACACCCGCACCGGCGAGTACATCTCGCGCGCCAAGGGCTAACAACTAACAGTCGCTGGCTGCCAGCCAGATGGCGGCCAGCGCTTCAATCCCGCTCTGATCCTCGGCCGTGAAGCGGCCGTGCTGCGGGCTGTCGATATCCAGCACGCCGACCAATCTCCCGTCGGCCGCGATCAGCGGCACCACCAGTTCCGAGTTCGAGGCGCTGTCGCAGGCGATGTGCCCGGGGAACGCATGCACGTCGTCGATGCGCTGGGTGCTGCGGGTGGCCGCGGCGGTGCCACACACGCCCCGGCCCATCGAGATCCGCACGCAGGCGGGCTTGCCCTGAAACGGACCCAGCACCAGCGTGTCGCCGCGCAGGAAATAAAACCCCAGCCAGTTCAGCGCCGGCAGCGCCTGGTACAGCAGCGCGCTGCAATTGGCGGCATTGGCGATCGGGTCGGGCTCGCCCTGCAGCAACGCAGCCAGGTCCCTTGCTAACAAGCGATACGCGCTTGCCGGGTCCGTGGCGAACGGGTAGTCAGTGGTGGCGGCAGCCGATTCCATCTTCAGGCCCGATCCAGGGTAAAGCTGATCACGGCGCCGAGCTCCTGGGCGCCCAGAGCTAACATGGCCAGGCGATCGAAGCCCAGCGCCACGCCGGCGCAGGGTGGCAGCCCATGCGCCAGTGCCGCGAGGAAGCGCTCATCAGGCGGATGCACGCGCAGTCCGAGGCGCGCGCGCGCGGCGCGGTCCGCTTCGAAACGCCGCGCCTGTTCGAGCGGGTCCACCAGCTCTTCAAAGCCATTTGCGAGTTCAATGCCCTGCCAATAGAGCTCAAAGCGCAGCGCGTAGCGCGGATCCTCGGCGTCCAGCCGCGCCAGTGCGGCCTGGCTGGCCGGATAGTGCGTCAGGAACTCCGGCCCGTCGGTCCCGAGCTGCGGACCCACCACCACTGCCATCAGGAAATCCAGCAGCTCGTCGTGGCTGGCGCGGCGCGCGCTCTCGGCGGCCAGGCCCGCGGCGATGCAACGCTCGACTAACAAGTCCTGTGAAACGCTGCCGACATCGACTTGCGCAAACTGGCGCAGCGCGACGTCATAGCGCAAGCGCGCGGCGGTGCTCACTTTGCGCGGCGCGAGCAACTGCTGCAGCAGCGCATCCACTTCGCCCATCAGGCCCTGCATCGACATCCCGACCCGGTACCATTCCAGCATCGTGAACTCGGCGTTGTGTTGCGTACTGCGCTCGGCGCCGCGGAACACCTTGCACAGCTGGTAGATATCGCCGCTGCCGGCGGCCAGCAGCCGCTTCATCGCATACTCGGGCGAGGTGTGCAGGAACAGGCGCGTGCTGACCCCGGGTAATTCGACTTCCGCGGAAAACAGCTGGGTATCGGTCACCGCGCGCTGCACCAGCGCGGGGGTCTCGACCTCGAGGATCTTGCGCGCCGCCATGAATTCCCGAGTCCGGGCCATGAGTACCGCCCGCTGGCGCAGGGCCGCGAGGCTGGCAGTTGG
>JAYUGT010000086.1:0-13478 GCA_043738315.1 Gammaproteobacteria bacterium | reverse complement strand
GCGCACAGCGCCAGTACGGGTCGAAGAAAATGACTGCGCATACAGGTAACCCCGCAAGAAAACTGGTCGCGAGTATAGCGCCCGACGCGCAGCCTTCGCATCGCGCGCGAAATCCATTGGACAGCCGCGGCGGCGCATATTAAAAGTGCCATATGTGGCCCCCATCAGTCCGATTAGCCGGCAGTCATGCAACGCTGGAACCGTTGACACCCGCACATGCGCCCGCGCTCGCGGAGGCGACGCGCGACGGCGAGCTGTGGCGGCTCTGGTATACGCGTATTCCGTCGCCGGAGCAGATGGCCACGGAAATCGCACGGCGGCTCGAGCTGCGCGAACGCGGCTCGATGCTGCCGTTCGCGGTGCTGGATGCCGCCGGCGTGCCGGCGGGCATGACGACCTACATGAACATCGACGCGGCTAACAAACGCGTCGAAATCGGCAGCACCTGGCATGCGAAGCGTGTGCAGCGCACGGCGCTCAACACCGAGTGCAAGCTCATGCTGCTGCGGCACGCGTTCGAACAGCTCGACTGCATTGCCGTGGAATTTCGTACCCACCGCATGAACACGCAAAGCCGTCGTGCGATTGAACGCCTCGGCGCGCAGCTCGATGGCATGCTGCGTTCGCATCAACGCATGGACGACGGGTCGCTGCGGGATACCGCCGTTTACAGCATCATCGCCGGCGAATGGCCGACGGTACGATCGCACCTGCAATTCCAGTTGCAGCGCGCGCGGCGCTGATAGCTTCAGGGCGATTTCGCGACGGGTTCCCAGAAGTGAATGCCGTCGGGCGTGCCGTCGACGCGAAATGACTGCGTGACTTCGCCCCACAGCCGGCAGTGCCGCACGCACAACTCGCGGCCCTCGCGCAGGCCTTTCCAGGCAGTGCACACGGTATCGCCGCGTACGGTGCGCGTGCCTTCGACATCCAGATTGCCTTGATCCCACTTCACATGCGCGCTGCCATCAGCACGCCACCAGACCATTCCCGTCAGCTGATTGTTGAACCGTGTCCAGTGCGATTGGCGATCGCTGGCGGTGAATTTCAGGAGTTCATTTTCCGACATCGGTTGCGCGCCGGGCTGAACAACCTCAAGCCAGACGCCGGATTCCGGCGCCCGCACCGCGAGCGCACTAACAAAATTCAGTGGGTCTTTGATGAGGCGCAGCAACTGCACGTCGGCGGCGAGCGGAATTCCGGCGGCTACCAGGCGCGCGCGGAGAGTTTCGATGTCCGTCGTTGTCACACGTACGGCGAACGGAGCAGCGGTCGCGCCGGGCGCCGGCAATTCGGCGCGCAAGCGCAATTGACCGTCAAGGGATTCAATTTCGGCGGCCTTGCACGCTTCTTTGCCATGCAACCGCACCGCCCGGAACAGTTGCAGTGTGTCGACATGAAAACGCGTCCACGCGGCAAGATTCGGCATGCGCTGCACGAGTCCGGATAGCGTGGGGTCGCTGACGGCCGAACCCCGCCACGGGCTATCCGGTCTTGCATAGACCATGTGGACTAACGCGCGATTCCTGCCGAGGCGGCCGGCCAGCGCGATCTGCACCGTCGTATTCACCGGCAACCCCCAGACGCGCGCCTGCGTGACGTCGGCGGAGTGCGCGTCGGCAATCGCATCCAGCGGCGCCGCGGAGCTCAGCAGGATCTCGGTGGCACATGCTGCACTGGATATCAGGGCAGCTAACAAAAAACAGGTCAATCGCATCATGGCATCGGTATCATACCGCCGCCGGCATTCAGGAAACAGCAATAGGTATCTTCCGGTGCAAGGTACCGGAACTTCGCATCGTGCAACGTTGACTAACAGTATACGTTTGCAACGATGCATGGAAGTTCCAGATGTTAGTATCCAATCTGATCCAGAAACAGCCTGTTTCATTGCCAACAATGGCTCCGCTGCTGGTGGTGTTAGTGCTTGCCGGCCTGTGGGCCTCCCCGGCGTCAGCACTGCCCAGTTACACGCGGCAAACCGGCGTCCCCTGTTCACAATGCCACACGATCGCCTTCGGACCCCAACTCACCAGCTACGGCCGCCAGTTCAAACTCAACGGCTACGTCTGGGGGGGCGAAAAGAGCACGTTGCCGCTCGCGCTGATGACCGTGCTCGGCACCACGCATACGTCCAAGGACCTGACAGAAGCGCCGGAACACTACGGCACCAACGACAATTTTGCGATGAACGAGCTGACCGGATTTCTGGCCGGCCGTCTGACAAAGAGCGTTGGCGCATTTGTCGAGGTTTCCTACAGTGGCATAGAGCGCAAGGTTGCGTGGGGCGCGTTTGATGTTCGCTACGCCAGGTCCGGAAGCCTGGGCTCCGTGGGCTATGTCGCGGGCATCACCATCAACAACAATCCCACCGTGACCGACTTGTGGAATTCCACGCCGGTCTGGTCATTTCCCTACACCGGATCCGACCTTGCGCCGACGCCTGCCGCCGCGCCGATTCTTTTCGACGGAATATCCGAGCGCGTGTTAGGGCCCTCGGTCTACGCGATGTTCAACAATCGCTACTATTTTGAAGTCGGCGCATACAAGGGCATGTCGGATGCCTGGCTCAAGCACGTCGGCCTTAGCGCCGCGGACAACCTGCATCTCGATGGCATGGCGCCTTACTGGCGCGCGGTCATGCAATTCGACAGCGGCTTGCATTCCTATTCATTTGGTCTCCTGGGTCTCGACGCCAAGCTGCGGCCGGACCCCCTGTCACCACTCTACGATCGTTACTCCGACATCGGTTTCGACAGTACTTACCAGTATTCCAATGGCGACAACGCGGTTACCGCGAATCTGGTGTTAGTACATGAGCGCCGCCGGCTGGCCGCAAGCGAGGCCGCGGAGGCATCGGATGCCCTGTCTAACACGCTGCGATCGACCCGCTTCGACACGACCTATGCCTACAAGCAGACTTGGGTCGGCAGTCTCGGCTGGTTCAATACGAGGGGTACGACGAACGAAGGGTTGTTTGCCCCGGCGGACACCGACGGTAGCGCCAACGGCTCACCCGACAGCCGCGGCTATACCGTGCAACTCGAGTACGTTCCCTTCGGCAAGCTCGACTCCCTCGACAAGTCATGGCTCAACCTCCGGCTCGGATTGCAATACACCGCGTACCAGAAGTTCAACGGCGGCACTCGCAACTACGATGGCAGCGGCCGTTCGGCGAGCAGCAACGACACGCTGTTCGCATTCGCCTGGCTGGCCTTGTAACCGGCTGGCAGCCAATTCAGCCTGCGTTGCGGGGTCAGGCGCGGGTTCGAATTAGTACGCAAGAACCGCGAGAGAATCGGGCACGGCGTCCAGTATTGTCGTGATCATGAACTTCCGGATTACCGGTCTCGATGCCGCGCCCTTTCAACATCTGTACGGCCTGACTGACGCCGCGTTGCGGAAGCTGGGCGTCCAGCGGGTTGTCGCGGATGCCACGCCGGGCTATCCCGACCGCATCGAAATGCGTGACGCCGAGGTCGGCGAAAAGCTGCTGCTGCTCAATCATGTCTGCCAGCCTGCTAACACGCCGTACCGCGCGTCGCACGCGATCTTCATCCGCGAAGGTACGCTCAAAACTTATGATCGCGTCGGCGAGATTCCCGAGGTTATGCGTGGCAGGCTACTTTCTCTGCGCGCCTATGACACTACGGGACAGATGCTGGATGCAGATGTGGTCGAGGGCCGCGACTGCGAGGCTCTGATTCACCGGCTGTTTGCGAACCCCGAAGTTGCGTACATTCACGCACACAACGCCAAACGAGGCTGCTACGCAGGACGCATTGATCTCGTTGAGGATGCCCGAGCCGCCAACACCTGATGGAATTGTCCGAAATGCCGATCGTTGTCACCGCACCTCTGCGGCGACGCGGAATCCGATGACAGCCACGCGCATGCCGGAGGCGTCGTCACGGCCGCGCGCGCCGGCGCGCGCATATTTGGCGATCGACTCGTAGCCCCGCGCCCTTGATCACGCGTTTTTCGCAGTTTGCGCCCCTGGTCAGCGCCGCGCCGTCGGGTGCGCGATCCTTGTGATCGAAGCTCCAGCAGTCGAACACCCATTCCCAGACATTGCCGAAGGTGTCGTACAGGCCAAATTTGTTAGGCGGGAAGGAGCCGACGGGCGCGCTGAAGGCAAAGCCATCGTCGCAGGCATGGGCATCGACCGCCGGCCAGCGCGACTTTACCTGCTGGTCCGCGACGTTAGCATGGCGGCAGATATCGGCCCGGCTGCCGGCACCCCAGGGGAATGCGCCGTCCGCGCCGGCGCGATTGGCATATTCGAACTCGGCCTCCGACGGCAGGTAGTAGCGATGCTGGCCCCTGATGTCGAGCCACTCGACATAGGCGAGCGCGTCGTACCAGTCCACGCAGACAACGGGATGCCGGTCGGTCTGCGGAAAATTGGTTTTCTGCCACGATGCGCCCGCGCCCCAGTCCCACTTGCCGTCGAACACGCGGCATGAATCGGCGACGCGGTGGTGCGTGGCGGCGACGAAGCGCGCGAACTCGCCGCGCGTGACTTCATACTTGCCGAGCGCAAAGGGCCGGGCGATCGTGACTTTCACCTGCGGGCCATCTCAGCTCTGGCGATCCGGCTCGTCGTCCGGCGCCCCCATCGTGAACCAGCCCGCGGGCACGACAATCATTTCCGGGCAATGGCGGCAATCACGGAATGCTGTTCCCGGGGTCTGTGCAAGGCCGGGCGCGGCCCCTAGACCCATGACTGCCAAAATCCCGGCCGACGCACAGTGTTTTGCAAATCGCATCATTGCTGCCTCCAGGCCGCGTGATACGGTAACTTTAGCCTCACGCATTTTGCGACGGTACCAAAATGAGAAGATGTTTGACGCTGTTGCACCGCTGGGCGGGCCTGGTGCTTGGCGTGTTGCTGGTGGCACTGGGTATTTCCGGCAGTGCGCTGGTTTATCGCGCCGATATCGAGCGCTGGCAAACCGCAGCGTTTCGCAGCGTGACACCACTCGCCGAGCGCCGGCCGGTGGACGACTGGGTGAGTGCCGCCAGCGCCTATGTACCACGCAAAGTGCTGGCCCGGATAACTTTTCCTGCTGACGAAGCCGACGCCGCGCAGGTCTTCATGCGTCTCGCCACTGCGCGTAATCTCAAGCAGGCGGAACTCGAAGTTGTCTACGTCGACCCCTACCGCGCGATTGCGCTGGGCAGCAAGCCCGCCAACAGTGGGCTCCTGTGGTCGTTGCAGGATTTTCATTACGCGCTTTTTTCCGGGGAAACCGGGCTGAAGATCAATGGAATCGGCGCATTCGCGATTGTTTTGTTAGGTCTGAGCGGGCCGATACTGTGGTGGCCGGGCTGGAAACGGCGCACGGATGCTTTGCGGGTGAGATTGCGACCGGCCCCGGCCAAATGGCGGGACCTGCATGCGGTAAGCGGCGTGGTGATCTGCCTGGCGTTGCTGCTTATCGGCGCGACCGGCGCCTATTACGCCTATCGCAGCACCGCTGACTCCGTGGTCATGCTCGTGACCGGTAACGCCGCGCGCGAGGCGCCCAGGCCTGCGCCGCAAGCCGCTGTGCCGATGCTGACGTTGCAGGATCAGTTGGCAAGTGCGCAACGCCTGGTCCCCGACGCGTATTTTGACGAGCTCCGCCCCGCCCGCGCGCCGGGATCGGCCGCGAACCTGTCGTTCCGGCTGCCGGGCGACCTGGTGTTCGCGCGCCATCGGCTGTTTCTCGATCCACAGAGCGGCACATTGCTGCGGATAGATCGGTACGATCAGCTGACACTGGGAGAGCGCGTGATGGCTAACATCCAGGCCTGGCACTACGGCTATTTTGCCGGCCGCTGGTCGCAGTGGCTCTGGGTGCTGGCCGGCTTCCTGCCGGCATTCCTGTTTGGATCAGGGCTGTGGCTCTGGTGGCGACGGCGGTAGCATGAGCGCCGTGTACCGCCGCTACATCGAAACTACGCTGGGCCAGATTCACGTCACAGAGGCAGGTGACGGCCCGGCAATGTTGCTGATGCACTGGGTACCGCTGTCAGGTGAAATGTACCGCGATGAACTCGCGCATTTTGCGGCATCCGGGTTTCGCGCGCTTGCGGTAGACATGATGGGCTTTGGCCGTTCGGAACCGCGCACCGGCTTGTGGAGCGTCGAGCAGCACGCGACAACCATGCAGGAAACGCTCGCCGCGTTAGCGGCGCGCGATGTCGTGGTCGTCGGCGGGCATTACTCGACGCCGGTCGCGGTGGAGCTGGCGCAGCCGGCGCGCGCCGGTGCTAACAAGGTGCGCGCGCTGGTCATCGACGGCGGGCCGCTGATGCCGCCCGAGGCGTTCCAGGCGCTGCTGCAAAGGGCGCGTGTCGGCAGCGGACCCGGTCTCAGGGACGACGGCTCGCACCGCAGCTGGCTGTGGGACCAGGCGGCCCATACCTACACGGTGTTTGCGCCGCAAAGTTTCCGCCTGGATGACGCCCGTGTGCCGCGCATCTATCAATTCATCGTGGATTTCATCGCCGCCGGCATGCGACAGGACATGGCGCAGCTGCAGCCTTACGACTTCGCGAACAAGCTCGGTGCGGTGCGGTTACCGACGCTGGTGCTCAGCGCGGAGACCGAACCATTGCGTGCTTCGTTCGAGCCGCTGATTGCCGCGCGCGGTGATTGCGCGTCGCATCTGTTTCCGGGCGATCATCCGCTGCACGATCCAATCCGTGCCGGTGAATTCGCGCGCGTCATCACCGGCTTTTATGGTTCAACTTTGACCAGCCGGTCGACGAAGTAGCCGGTCTCGCCAAAACAGCTGGTTGGTATGCCGCGGTGCTCGCGATAGTGCAGCTGCAACTTCTCGCCCATGTGGTTTGTCAGCTCGGTGGCCACCGTGGCATCACGCACCGTGAACTGCCAGATCTGCGGCGCCAGACCCGGAACCACGTACTGCGCCAGTTCGCCTTCCCAGGTCTTGCAGATCCAGCCTTTGCGGGAAAATTTCTGCAGCACCCCAGCACGGTCGCCATCCGAGTAATCCCAGGTCAGGGTGATCCAGGCCCAGGCTGCGGCACCAATGGCAACTATCACCAGCAGGCTGAGAAAACGCAGCCCCCAGCGTCGCTTCGGTGTCCCGGGGGTTTCCAGCATAACGATGGTGCTTTCGAAATCCGGCTCGGTCATGGTGCCGCCATTCTAGCGCGCATCGCCCGCCATTCGACCAGTGCCTGCTTGCGGGACTCATCCAGATTGACGATTGGCGGCGGATACCCGGGAGAATCGGCCTCGGGAACCCAGCGTCTGATGTATTCGCGTTGCGGATCGAAACGCTGTGCCTGCACCTGTGGATTGAACACCCGGAAATAGGGCGCTGCATCGGCGCCGCAACCCGCCGACCACTGCCAGCCGAGCGTGTTGTTAGCCAGGTCGGCATCGACCAGCGTGTCCCAGAACCAGCGCGCGCCTTCCAGCCAGTGGATGCGCAGATTCTTTACGAGGAAAGACGCCACCAGCATGCGCACGCGGTTGTGCATGTAGCCCGTGGCCCACAGCTCGCGCATGCCGGCATCGATGATGGGAATACCGGTACGGCCCTGCTGCCACGCGCGCAACTGGGCCCCGGCCGCGCGCGCATCGCGCCAATGAAACTGCGAAAATTCGGGTCGCAGCGGGGCGTCGGTGGTATGCGGAAAATGAAACAGCAGCGAGTGCGCAAATTCCCGCCAGCCGATCTGGGCGACGAACCGGTGCTCCCGCCAGCCAGCCTGGGAGCTGACCGATCGCAGGATTTGCCGGGGACTCAATTCACCGAAATGCAGCGCCGGCGACAGCAGCGACGTGGCGCGCTGCGCCGGGATGTCACGTCCCGTTGCATAGTCCCGGACCGGGCCGTCGGCAAATTGCCGCAGATTCCTGGCGGCGCCGGCTTCTCCCGGTTGCCAGGCCTGCTGCAGGCCTGAATACCAAACCTTTCGCGGCATCAATTGCAGATCGTCCAGCGACAGACTGCCTGGCCATCGGATCGGCGCCGCCAAAGTTTTCGGCGCAGGCAGCGTGGCCACTGATTGCAATCTTGTTAGCGCGGCGCGCCAGAACGGTGTAAAGACCTGATAAGGCGCGCCAGACTTGTTGAGCGCCTCCCAGGGCTCGAACAGCAGTGCACCGGGGAAACTTTCGGCGCCAATGCCCTCGGCGCGCAAAGCGGACTTGATTTTGGCGTCACGCGCGGTCACCGCGGGCTCGTACTGGCGCTGCCACACGACGCACCGTGCGCCACTCTCAGCTAACAAACGCTGCAGCTCCTCGAGACTGTTACCGCGGCGCAGCACCAGTTTCGAACCCTTCGCGGCGAGCGCATCTGCTAGTTCCCGCAGGGACTGGTGCAGCCACCAGTTGGATGCTGCGCCTGGCATCCAGTCGCCTTCTTCCTGCGGCGCATGGATGTAAACAGGTATGACAGCGCCATGGCGTACGGCATCCGTTAACGCCTGATGGTCCGCGAGGCGCAGATCGCGCCGCAACCAAACGATGGTCGTCGTGCTCAAACTATTGTTCCCGCTGTCCCGGCATCACCCAGCATCCGTGTGTGCGGCTAGAGTAACGCATGGGGGTAACCAACGTGAACGCGACCAGACCTTTTTCCAGACGTACCGTTTTGTCATCCGGCGTTGGCGCCGTGGCCGCCGTTGTCCTGGCGGGCGTGCCCACGACTGCACACGCCAATCGGCCGGCCGCGACGCGTGCGCGCGGCTACGCGCAGGGACCCCACGGGCTGGTTCACTACCAGGACACCGGGCCGGTCGCGGCGCCGGCCGGCCAGACAACACAATTGCCGCTGCTGCTGCTGCACCAGGCGCCGATGACGTCGCGGCAATTCGACTCAGTCTATGGTTTGTTAGCCGCGCGCGGCGTCCGCGCCATCGGCATCGACACGCCGGGTTTTGGCATGTCGGATCCCACGCCCTTCGTGCCCAAGGTCGACGACTGGGCGAGCTCGGTCGTTGCGGTGCTCGATCACCTGCGGATTCGCAAGGCGAATGTCCTGGGCCACCACACCGGCGCGCTGCTGGCGACGGAAGTGGCGCTGCAGTTTCCGACACGCGTCAATCGTCTGGTTCTAAACGGCCCATTTCCGATCACCCGGGCGGAACGGGCTGATTTGTTAGCCGGACTGCAGAAAAAGGAGGTCGAATTCGAATACCGGACGGACGGCCAGCATCTCGCAGACAGTTTCATGACCCGCTGGAAGATGTACGGCCCGGGCGCCGATCCGAAGCTGACAACGCGCGTCATCATCGAGAAATTCCAGGGCTTTGGCCCGTTCTGGTACGGGCACAACGCGGCTTACCGCTACGATCATGCCGCAAAACTGCCGCTCATCAGGCACCCAACGCTGATCCTGCTGAACACCGGCGACCAGATCTACGAACGTGCGCAACGCGCGCGCACCATCCGGCCCGATTTCGCCTATGTCGAACTCCAAGGCGGCGGCGTGGATATCGTCGATCAGAAGCCGGTCGAGTGGACGGACGCGGTGGCGAAATATTTGCGGAGCAGCGTATGAAAACTGGCAAACGAAAATTTCTGCAGGGCCTGGCCGCAAGTGGCGCGGCAGCCTGGGCGGGCCTGAGCCCGACGGCTGTCGCAGCGGCCGCACGCAAGACCAAGATCGCCGCGGCCGCTCCCGAATTCGATCTGCTGATCGTCGGCGCGGGCACGGCGGGAATGCCAGCCGCCGCGGTCGCGGCCGCGCGCGGCGCGCGCGTTGCGCTGATCGACAAGGCGCCGGAGATCGGCGGCACAACGCCGCGCTCGAGCGGCCAGATTGCCGCATCGCGCACTGTATTCCAGCAGGCGCGGGGCATCGTCGACTCGCCTGAAGAACATTACGACGACATCATGCGGATCAATAACTTCACCTCGGATCCGGTGCTAACAAGACTGTTCGTGAACAATGCGCCGGCCACGGTCAACTGGCTGGCGGCCAATGGCTTCAAGGTGACCGACGGGCACCCGGTGCTGACCGGCGGTCATGAGCCGTTCACCAAGCGCCGCTACCAATGGGGTCCGGAGAACGGCAAGTCCTTGCTGAAGATCATGGCGCCGCTGGTTCAGGCGGCCGCCGATACCGGCAAGATCACGCTGCTGCTGAATACCGGTGCCGTCGATCTCATCCAGGACTCGACGGGCGCGGTGTCAGGTGCGGTCGTCGAAGATGCAGCCGGAGTGCGCCGCGACATCCGGGCGCGCAACACGGTAATCGCCAGCGGCGGCTGCGCGTCCAACCCGCGGTTGTTTGAAGAGCTGCACGGCGCGCGCCTGGCCGCGACCGTGGCTTATCCTTTCAGCCAGGGACAGGGCCTGTTGTTAGGTCAGGGCGCGGGGGGTTACCTGCGCGGCGGCGACAACTACGTGCCGCTCTATGGCACGGTGCTGTCTTCGGAGCAGATGCCCTGCGCGCCGGATGCCGCGTTTCGCAGCAATCCGCATGATCGCCCGCCCTGGGAACTGCACGTCAATTCTCACGGCGAACGTTTCGTGCGCGAAGATCACCCCGGCGTCGAGTACCGCCAGCACCAGCTCCAGAAACAGCCCGGGCAGTGTTTGTGGGTCATCGCCAGCCGCGACACGCTGGACAAGGCACCGACCGGTTTCACCAAATGGACTGCGGCGCAGATCCTCGAGAAGTGCAACAAGCACCCGATGTATCACGCGGCCGATGATCTCGACACGCTGGCCCTGCACGCCGGCATCAACCCCGCGGGGTTGCGGCGTACGGCCGCGGACTACAACGACGCGCTGCGCGCCGGCCGGCCGGACCGATTCGGTCGCGAACATCGCCCGGCCGCGCTCGAGCTGGCGCCGTTCGTGGCGGTGCGCGCCACCGGCTGGACCGTGATTTCGTTCGCCGGGCTCGCGGTCGACGGCGCGCTGCGCGTGATCCGCAGCGACGGCAAGCCGATCGGCAACCTGTACGCGGCGGGCGAAGTGTTAGGCGCCGGCTCGACCTCCGGCAATGCCTATACCAACGGCACGATGCTGACGCCGGCGCTGGCCTTTGGCAAATTGTTAGGCGAAACGCTGCCCGCCGGCTGATTCCGGCCAGACGGCCTCAGACGCTGCGCAGGTACCAGGCGTAGTCGAGCTCGGTGACCTGTGCCGCGAAGCGCGCGCACTCCTGCTGCTTGATCGCGAGAAAAATATCGCGTGTCTCGCGGCCCAGGGCCCGGGCCAGGAAGTCCGAACGAGCCGCGCGATCCAGGGCTTCATGCCAGGTTGCCGGGAATTCGCGCGCCAGCTTCAGCGCATATCCATTGCCCTCGATTGGCGGACCCGGATCAAGCTGTTCGCGGCAACCCTTCTCGGCGGCAGCTAACACGGTGGCAGCGGCAAGGTACAGGTTGGCATCGGCGCCGGCGACGCGATGTTCGACGTGGCGGCTCTGCGGTGGACCCGAGGGAATCCGCAGGCTGACCGAACGGTTGTTGATGCCCCAGATGGGCGCGACCGGTGCGTAGCTCGCGGCCTGGAAACGCCGGTAGGAATTCGCATTGGGCGCAAAGACCGCGAAGCTCTCCGCCATCGTCGCCTTGAGCCCGCCGATCATGTGGCGCAGCAGCGCGCTGCCGGCCGGATCGGCAGATGCGCAGAGGTTTTCGCCCGGCGTGCCGGCAACGCGACTCGCGAGGCTCAGGTGCAGGTGCAGGCCGCTGCCGGCGCGCTCCGCAAACGGCTTGGCCATGAAGCTCGCGAGATAACCATGCTTCGCCGCTACGCCGCGCAGCAGCCGCTTGAACAGGATGGCTTCATCGACGGCGCGCAGCGCGTCGGCGCGGTGGGTCAGCGTGATCTCGAATTGTCCCGGCGCATATTCCGACATCAGGGTTTCCGCCGGCAGTCCCTGTTCCGCGGCC
Organism: Gammaproteobacteria bacterium; assembly: GCA_043738315.1. Classification (GTDB taxonomy): domain Bacteria; phylum Pseudomonadota; class Gammaproteobacteria; order Steroidobacterales; family Steroidobacteraceae; genus UBA964. The sequence continues at coordinate 1,598 of JAYUGT010000086.1, read as the reverse complement.
GCCCGGTACACGTCGGCAAACAGCGGTGCGAGATCATCGAGCCGCGTGAGGCTGTAGGCTTCGATCTTGTTGCGCTCGCTGGGGCGTCCGCCGCCAACAGGGTGCAGGGTCTCCGGATGCAGCAGGTAGAACTCGATCTCGCAAGCTAACACGGGCGTAAGCCCCAGGCCGTCGAGCCGCGCGACCGCACGCGCCAGCGCATGGCGCGGGTCGGCGCTCGCGGGCTCGCCCGTGTTCGTGTACATGGTCAGCATCAGTTGCGCAGTCGGCGCCGGCAACCAGCTGAGCGGCGTCAGCGTGCCGCTGACCGGCCTGCAGACCATGTCGGCATCGCCCGTGTCCCACACCAGCCCGGTCGCGTCCACGTCCGTGCCCGTGACGTCGAGCCCGAGAATCGAGCCCGCGACATTGCGGCCAGTGTCGAAAATACGCGCCAGCTCATGCCGTCGCACCACCTTGCCGCGCGTGACGCCGCCCGGATCGGTCAGGAAAATCTGCACCGCATCGATATCCGGATAGCGCTGCAGAAACTCCTGCAGTTCGGCGGGCGTTGCTATTCCTGTCATGGCCGAATCTCTTGCAGGACCGAGCCCAACGTACTAACAAATGTGTGGATGTCCGCGACCGTGGTCGCGGGCGATGTCAGCAGCATGTTATGAAACGGCGTGACAAGAAAACCCCGATTGAGCATGCTGAGATGAATGACGCGCTCGAGCAGTGGCCGCATCTGGCTCTCTGATTCCGTGGCATTGCCAGGCGCGGGGCCAAAACCGAATTCGGTCCGCGCACCGACTCGCGATACATGCCAGTCGAGCCGGAGCCGCGCAAACAAGTCCTGCAGCGCGTTCGCCAGCAGCAGTGCGCGCACTTCCATGATCGCGTAGTTGTCCGCGGTGATCAACTCACGCAGCGCGGCCAGCAGCGCGGAGGTCGCCAGCGGATTGGCGGCGAGCGTGGTGCCCATGCCCGAGTGTCCGGCAATGCGCGTCGCTTTGAACTTTTCGATGCGCGCATGCAGCGCGGCACTGAATCCATAGACAGCGCAGGACACGCCACCGGCAATCGCCTTGCCGCACACCAACGCGTCAACATCCAGATTGTGCATGCGACCGTAGCCGCCGAGGCCGCTTGACAAGGTATGAGTCTCGTCAAGGATCAGCAGCGCGCCATGCTCGCGCGCCAGGGCAAATGCCGCCGGCAGGAAACCGGCTCGCGGCAAAACCATGCCGATGTTGGTCATGACAGGTTCGCACAGCAGCGCCGCGACGTCGCCGTGCGCCAGTGCCGCCGCCAGCGCCGGCAGGTCGTTGAACGGCACTACATGCGCACCGGCAGAGAGATCAAACGGCGCGCCGATCAGCCCGGCGCGTGCAACGGTTTCACTGTTAGCTCCGCCGCGCACCAGGGTTTCATCGACGGTGCCGTGATAGCAGCCATCGAACAGCAGCACGCGCGGCTTACCGGTGACGGCGCGCGCCCAGCGCAGCATGGCGCGATTGGCATCGGTCGCGGACAGTGCGATCTGCCAGAGCGGCAGGCCGAACAGTGCTGCGAGGCGTTCGCCCACTTCGGCCAGATCCTCGGCGGGCAGCATGCTG
>JAYUGT010000085.1:0-5350 GCA_043738315.1 Gammaproteobacteria bacterium | reverse complement strand
TAAGAAAGGCCCGCTAATCCTCTATTTTTACCCGGCGGATTTCACACCTGGCTGCACACGCGAGGCCTGCTCGCTGCGCGACCTGCATGACGACTTGGTGGCCACCGGGCTCACGGTCCTCGGCGTCAGTCCGCAGTCCACGGAGAGCCACCGGCGGTTCCGCGCGAAACACAAGCTGCCGTTCAACCTGCTGTCCGACCCCGAAAAGACTGTAATTAAAGCCTATGACAGCGACGGTCCGTTCGGCATCTCCGTGCGCCGTACCAGTTACCTGATCGGCGCGGACGGACGGATACGAAACGGCCTCGTTGCCGACTTTGGCGTAAAGGAACACACGAAGTTCTTCCAGCAAGCGATTGATTTAAAAAGATAAAATGATCCATACCGAAGTCACGGGTTGCTCCGGCCGTGCTGACAGGGGTCCTTAAGCCGGCAAAATTCAGAATCGCAGCTGCGCCAGCCCCGCTGGTCCGAAGCTCGGGCGGCTAACAATCCAGGCCTGGCCGTAGTCGTTGTCGCCGATGGCGACCTGCACGCGTCCCTGAGTCAGTTCCGCAATCAAGGCAGGCACGGTGTTGCTGTGACCAACCACCATGACCACCCGGCCGCGCTGTCGTTCGAGGATTTCATGGGCCAGCGCGACCGTATCTTTGGCATCGCGCACAATGGGCGTAAGTCCCAGCAGCTGCGCCAACGGCGCCGCGGTGTCGCGGGCTCGACGGGTGTCGCTCACGTAGATGGCCTCGATCGTTCCGCCGGATTTGGCACTGCCAAACATCCGTGCCAGCGACTCGGCGCGCGCCGCCCCTTCGGGCGACAAAGGCGCATCAGCAATCGCTCCCAATTGCTTTTCCGCGTGTCGCAGCACGATGACCGTGGTCGTTGCCTGCCCCCGCCAGATGTTGAGCGCCATCGCCCCAAAAACCACCATGCCGAGCAAAGCCAGCCAGACCGGTGCGAGAAACGCCCGCCGGCCGCGCGCGATGCCAGGCGCCAGAATCGGGTTTTGAGAACTGCCAGTCACGTCACGATGATAGCAGCAGCCTCCGGTGTTAGAGTAAACGCATGAGCACCCTCCTTGCGGGCACCGAATCCCTGGTGCGTCTCGTTGACTCTGCGCTGGGCGCGGGCAGCGTCGAGCAAATCGTCGACCGACTGCGCGGCGGCCTGTGCGAACTCGTTAGCTTTGGCGGCGTCGAACTCCCGGCGGAGCTGACCAGCTGCTGCGGAGACCACTATGCGCGGCGCCTGGTGCACGAGGATCTGGAGCGCGGCTATTCGATCATCGCGATGACCTGGGGCCCGCATCAGGGCACGAGCCTGCATGACCACGCGGGCCTCTGGTGCGTCGAGAGCGTCTGGCGTGGCAACATCGAAGTGCTGCAATACGAACTGATGGAGCAGCGCGACGCCCTGTTCCGGTTCGAAAAACGCGGCAGCATGCAAGCGGGCGTGGGCAGCGCCGGCTGCCTGATCCCGCCGCATGAATACCATGTGATCCGCAATCCGACCGACCGGCCGGCGGTGTCGGTGCACATCTACGGCGGTCGCATGGAAGCCTGCAATGTGTTCGAAGACACCGGCGGCGGCTGGCATCGCCGCAACCTGAAACCCCTGGGCCTGGACTGACCGTCAAGCGGGCTGGCGCGAGTCGCGGAACCAGTACGCCTTCAGCGTCTCCAGCAGCAGCAGATTCAGCACTGCCGCGCCGAGGCAGACCCCGACGGCCGTCCAGTGCAGGTGACTGAAGCGGAACAGCAACTGCGCCGGACCCCAATAGACGGCAATCAGGATCAGTACCGCGGCGCCGCTCAACAGCACCCAGAGTGACTTGTTAGGCCGCGTGAACGCCTGCAGCAGCGATGACTGGAAAGTGCGGTTCACGAGAATCAGCCCCAGGTTCACCAGCACCAGTGAGGTGAACACCAGTGCGCGCAATTCGCCGTCAGGGCTGCCCATGCCCGCCGCCGCCCGGAAAACGCCCGCGAGCAACGCTAACGCAATCACGCCCTGAAGCACCGCCCACTGGATTCGCCGCGGCTCCAGCAATGGGCTGCCCGGCCGGCGCGGTGGCCTGCGCATGACGTCGTCTTCCTCGGGCTCCGCCTCCAATACCACCGAGCAGCCAGGGTCAATCACCATCTCGAGAAATGCGATCAATATCGGCGTCAGTATGAGCGGCAAGCCGAGCAGCAGCGGCAGCAACGCGAGGCCCGCGATCGGAATATGCACCGCCACGATGAACTCGATGGCTTTGCGCAGATTGTCGTAGATGCGCCGGCCCAGCCGGATCGTCGCCACGATCGAGCCGAAATCGTCGTCCAGCAGCACAAGGTCCGAGGCTTCCCGCGCAACGTCGGTGCCGCGGGCGCCCATCGCGATGCCGATGTGGGCCGACTTGATCGCGGGCGCATCGTTGACGCCATCGCCGGTCATGGCAACGACTTCGCCGCTTCTCTTGAGACTGTCGACGATGCGCAGTTTCTGGCTCGGCTGTATCCGTGCATAAAGGTCGATGGTCCTGACTACGGCGGCCAGTTCCGCATCGGTCATGGCGGCGATCTGCGCACCGCTGACAACCTCGGTGGCCTTCAGGCCCGACTGGCGCGCGATCGCCTGCGCGGTCGCCGGGTAGTCACCGGTGATCATCAGCACCCGTATTCCCGCGCTCTGGCATTCGGCAACAGCGCCGGGGACGTTAGGCCGTACCGGGTCCGAAAACCCAATCAATCCGACAAACTCCAGCGGCAACTCGCGCACTGATTCTGGCAGCCGCGTCGATTGCGACACCGCGGCCCGGGCGACGGCCAGCACGCGAATTCCCTCATGGGCCAGCGCGTCAGCGTGCGCGCGAATGGCGGCCAGCCGCTGCCCGGAGAGCCTGCACAACGACGCAACCGCTTCCGGTGCGCCCTTGGCATAGGCCATGCACAGTCCGTCGCTGCCACGGGTGAAGACGTTAGCCATGACGAACAGGTCCGGCTGCAGGCCATAGGCACGCAGCAACCGCTGCGTGCCGAAAGCGGTGGCGACCGAACCCAGATGCTGTTCCGCGAGCCGATGCACTGCCGCGTCCATCGGATCGGTCGCATCAGCCGGACATGCTAACAACGCGGTTTCGAGTGCGGTCGCAGCCTCGTCCCGCAGCGTGGCGCCACTCTGGCGCGTCCACTGCGCCGTCTCGGTCTGTATGGCGACCAGCGCCATGCGATTTTCCGTGAGCGTGCCGGTCTTATCGGTGCACAGGACCGTGGTGGCACCGAGGGTCTCAATCGCGGATGCGCGACGCGTCAGCACCCGCACCTGCGATATGCGCCACGCACCCATCGCCATGAATACCGCCAGGACCAGCGGGAACTCCTCGGGCAGCAGCGACATGCCGATTGCAATGCCGCCTAACATTGCCTCCAGCCACGAACCCCGCAGCCAGCCGTATAGCAGGACTGTCAGCACGCCGGCGAGCGCGCCGACAATCGCGAAATTACGCACCAGAACGCTCAGCTGACGCTGCAGGTGCGGCTGTTCGCTGTCGATGCTGCGCAGGGCCTGGCCGATCTTGCCAATTTCACTGCGCGGGCCGGTCGCGTGCACTTGCGCCTTGCCGTTGCCGCGCGCCACCAGCGTGCCGGCGAACACGAATGGCAGGTCGTCGCCACCGGGAACGACCTCGGCTAACAGACCGCAGGATCGCTGCTCAGGAGTCAGGCAGGTCTTGCGCACCGGAACCGATTCGCCCGTCAGCAGTGATTCCTCGAGCGTCAGGTCCTGAACGATGAGCAGGGTTGCATCCGCCGCCACCCGGTCACCTTCCGACATGAACAGGATGTCGCCCCGCACGACTTCCCGGCCAGCGATGTAGTGCAACTGGCCGTCACGCAACACCTGGGCGCGCGGGCTCGCCAGATTGCGCAGGGATTCAAGCACGCGCTCGCTGCGCGATTCCTGCACGATGGTGATGGTCACCGACAGCGATGCGAACAGCAGCAATACCAGCGCGTCGAGTCGGTCGCCGAGCAGCAGATACACGGCGCCGCCACCCAGCAGCAACAAGGCCATCGGCTGGCGAATGACCTCGGCGAGGATTCTAAGGGCGTTGCGTCGCTCGCGATCCGGCAGTTCGTTGAATCCATCCCGCCGCAGGCGGCTCGCTGCCTCGGCGGAACTCAGTCCTGCAGTTGCTACCGGGTCCTCGACCTTGTCAGGCATTCTGAAGGCCTGTGCTACGAGGCGGCCCGGGCGCGGGCTGCTTTCCAGCGCGCCAGCGATTCCGGCGGCCAGATGATGCGCGGGTCATAGAACTCCGCAAAAACCTGCGCGTCGGGCGGCAACACGACCCAGGGCTGTTTGGTGCTGGTGAAGATGTGTGCAGCGGGCGGGAAATCGGCCGGGTTGTCGAGCGTTCCGACCCGCACGAAGCTGATGAAGTCGCCGCCGCCGGCATAGTGACTCCAAAGTGCGACACGGCAGCGCGGACACCTAACAATCTTCTGGCCCTTGCCACTCGCCGACGGTGTTAGTACGGTCTCGGGCGTACCGAGCAGCACCGTGACCCGATCCTTTTCGATCATCGCATTGACGGCAAAAGCGCTGCCGGTTTCGCGCTGACACCAGCTGCAATGACAGCAATTGACGAAATACGGCGCCGACTCGAGCCGGTACCTGACCGCGCCACAGGCGCAGCCGCCCTCCTTTGAATTCGCAGATCCCATATCGGGATCATAATAGAGTTAAAATGGATGCCTATCAGGAGGAGACCTTATGGATACCAAACGTCGCGAATGGCTTAAGCGGGCCGGGACATCAGCGCTGGCATTACCTTTTGCGGTAGTAGCCCCGGTATTTGCAGCCGCGAAACGCGAGCCTTACCAGGACGAGGAGGTCTACCGCGAGGCCAAGGAATTTTTTGACACCGGCGCCAAGGAATTGTCCGACGTGCTCGCTAAGATTCTCAAGGACAAAGGCCCTCCGACCGCAATCATCAAGGGCACCGAAGCCGGCGGCGCGATCGGGGTGGGTGTTCGCTATGGCAATGGCCAGTTCGGCTATCGCGGTGCTGGTGGCCGCAGGGTGTACTGGCAAGGCCCGTCGATCGGTTTTGACGTGGGTGCTAACGTCGTCAAGGTCTTCGCGCTGGTGTATGGACTGTCTAACACCAACGAACTCTTTCAGCGTTTCCCGGGTGTCGAAGGCAGCCTGTACTTTGTCGGCGGCTTCGGCATGAACTATGTGCAGTCGGGCAACATCACCATCGCGCCGGTGCGATTTGGCGTCGGCTGGCGCCAGGGACTCAGCATCAGCTACATGAACTTCTCGCCCAAGAAGCGTTTCAATCCCTTCTAAGGCGATGGGG
>JAYUGT010000084.1:0-5354 GCA_043738315.1 Gammaproteobacteria bacterium | reverse complement strand
TCGCCAGCGGCGTCGGCCTTGGCCTGCTGATCTGGCTCGCGTTGTTGCTGCTGGCCGGCGCGCCGATCGACCCGCGCGCCTTCCTGCGTGTGCTGTGGGTTGCCGCCTGCCTGGTGACCGCGGGCCTCCTGTCATCGACCCTGCACCTCGCCAATCCAAAACATGCCTGGCAGTCGTTCCGGCGCTTCGGCAGCTCCTGGCTGTCGCGCGAGGGCGTATTCGCGGTGCTGCTCTATCCGGCGACGCTGTTCATGGTGTGGCAGCTGCCGCGCACTGGCCTGATCCGCGACCTGGCTGCCATCGTCGTCGTTTTGTTAGCAGCGGCGATACTGCTGTGCACGGCGATGATTTACGCCTGCCTGAAGACGGTCCCGCACTGGAACAACTGGCAGGTGCGCAACGGCCTGCCGCTGTTCGGCCTGATGTCCGGCGGCCTGTTGCTGCTGGCGCTGTGGCCACTGTACCTGCCCGACCGATCGGTGCGCGCCATCGTGGTGGTGTTGTTGCTGGTCGGACTCGCGCTCAAGTACAGCTACTACCTGTCGTATCGGCGCATCGGCGATGCCGCGCCCACAGTCAATGAGGCGTTGAAGCTTGGTCTTGAGCCCGGCACCGGAAAAGTCAACGCACGCGTGCGCCTGCTCGATGTCGGGCATGCACATGGCACCTTCCTGACCCGGGAGTTCGGCTACGAGGTGCCGCGCTCGCGCGTGTTAGGCCTGCGGCTGTGCGCGCTGGCTCTTGGCTTCATGCTGCCGGTGGTGGTGTTGTTATGGTGGCCCGGCCTTGCGTGGCTCGCCGCCGCCAGTTGTATCGCCGGCCTGCTGGTCGAGCGCTGGCTGTTCTTCGCCGAGGCGCGTCATGTCGTACGGCGCTATCACGGCATGCCGATGACCTAGAGCCTCGGGCCTGGGACTAATCGTTATCGACGGGCCATCGCGTTCGCCCGTCGATCGCGTTCGATCGTCACGCCAGGCTACTTGCAGCACACCACACTATGGGCCAGGAAACTGCGCGATTCCTGACAACGATTCGCGCTGCCCGACGTTAGCGCGCGCGACCACGGCGCCATCCGACAAGCGGACCTTGACGACTTCGCCGGTCCAGAAATTACCTGTGAATGCGTACTGGCCGTCGAAGCCCGCGTTGACCGCGGCCCAGCCCATGCCTTCCAGCTTGTAGTTGCGCAGCACCTTGCCGTTGTCCGGATCCATGATGACGAAGCCTGCCGCGTTCGAGATCAGCAGCTTCCCGTCGGGCATGACGTTCATGACCAGCACCATCGGCATGTCCGGGTCCTTGTCAAAGCGCGCGAGATCCGGGAGTTGCCGGTCGTTAACGAGATCGTACTGCTTGACGACGTTGCCGGTCTCAGACACGTAAAGCAGGCGCTTGCCATTTTCCTTGAGCACCGTGCTCGTGCAGCCCAGGAAACCAAACATGCCGCCATGCGTCGCGGTCTTGAATTCCCGCAGCTGCCTGCCATCACGCGTGAACTGGAACACATGGCCGTCGCCGATCACGTCGCGGCCTGCTAACAACTTGAACTTGGTCGTTACCGATGGATGGCCGGTCTGCTTGCCGATCATGTGCTCGCCGAAATACAGCGTGCCATCCGGCGCGAAGGTGACGCTGGAGAGCTTGCGCTCGGACCAGACCTTGTAAGGTCGCTGCTGGGCATTGGGCGCAATCTCGACCACCGCCGGTGTCAGCTGCGACATCGCCCACAGCGTCTTGTCGGGCCCGAAGGTCAGGCCGCCGACTTTATGGCCCGTGCCTTTCAGCCACAGCTCACCTTTGAAATTGAGGTTCGCGTCGTACTGGATCAGCCGTCCGGCGCCAGCGTGATCATCGTCCGGATTGTTCATGACGGTCGCCGCGACGATCACATCGCCTTGCGCGAATGGGCTGGCGGTGTTGACGCGCGGTCCGGCCGCGTCTTCCGACGGGCCCGCGACGATCGGCAGGCGCCGCAGGCGTGGCAGGCGGCGTGGAAGCGTGGACACGTCCCAGATCAAGGGATCCCAGCGACTGGTCTGCGCGGCCGGGGCTGCGAATTCTTCCGGTTTCAGGGCAAACGATGCGTGGATGGTGCCGTTCGCGTTGTCGCCGACCAGGCCGCCGGCGTTGGATCCGGCGGTCACCTTGCCGTTGGCGAATGAGCTGACAATTGCGCCGACATTGCGTCCCGCCAGTGCGCCCGCGGCATTGACCGCGCGCACGTTGCCGATCGCGCGTGCATTGCGCACCAGGCTCTGCGAGTTATAGCCGACGAGTCCACCGGCATTGGTCGACGATGCAGTCACATCGACGCGTGCCGACACTTCCGACAGCAGTGCATCGGTGTTGACGCCGACGGCGCCGCCCACGTTGTCGCTGCCGGTGACGCTGCCGGACACACTGCTGCGCTCCACGGTGCCGAAGGTCGACAAGCCGATGAGCCCGCCGATTCCTTTGCCGGTGGCACGGACCCTGACCTCCGCGGCACTGTCGATGACCATGCCGTTCATGTCGCCGACCAGTCCGCCGACGGCGGCGGTCGCGATGACCTCGACTTTCGCGCGGATTCTTTCCAGCCGGCCCGCGTTGCCGCCGGTGACGCCGCCGATCGCCACGCGTCCTTCCACACGGCCCTGGAGGTCACAGTCGGCGATGCGCCCGAAATTCGCGCCGACCAGCAAGCCTGCGCCGTTGGCGCCCGTGACTTGCGCGTCGCGCAGCGTCAGGTGACTGACAACGCCGGATTTACCGAGTGTGCCGAACAAGCCGACGCCACCCGCGTCCGGCTTGAACAGCCGCAGGCCGCGGATGGTGTGGCCGTTGCCATCGAATTGCCCGGCAAAGGCGAACTTGTCGCGCGAGATCATGCAGTTGTTAGCACGGCCGCAGTTGCCGATCGGCTGCAGGTCGGCGACGCCGGTGAGATCGATGTCGGCCACCAGTTCATAGTTGCGCTGCCAGCGGGGATTCAATTCGGTGTTCGGGTCGGCGGGATCCGGCTGGCCAAGTGCCTGCAGTTGCGCGGCATTGCAGATGCCGAGATAGCCGTCACCATCCGCATCGACCGCAAAGCCATCGGGCAGGCCGTTTGCCGCCGCCGCGCAGGCTTTCAGTTCGCGCGCGTCGCCGGAGGCGCCGCTGCGGCGCGGCGCCAGCGCTGGCAGTGCACGGGCCGCGTCGGCCGCGGCCATCGCCGCCGCCATGGCGCCCGGCGGTGCGCCGCCCGCCTGTGGAGTGGGCGTGTTAGGCGCCGTCGCTGCGGTGGCGCCGGGCTTCTGCGTGGAGAAAAATGCCGCCAGGTCCTCGATGTCGCTGCGCGACAGCGTGCGGATTGCGCCGCCCATGATGGAATCCTGTCGCGTACCGGACAGGTAGGCGAGCATCGCCGACACCAGGTAGTCATATTGCTGGCCGGCGATGATGGGAAATGCGGGCGACGGGCTGACGCCGGTTTCGCCGTGGCAGGGCACGCAGGTTTCCGAGAGGCCGCGGCCGCGAGCAACGTTGCCGCGTCCGGTCGGCGGCGGAGGCGGGGGCGCCTTGCCAGCGGCGCGGTCGGCCATGCCCGCGGATAGCTGCGCAAAATCCGCGGTGAGGCCGAACTTGAGTTCGCGATCGCTGTAAATACCCACGGTCTTGCCGAGATACTTGCGGCTGTCCGCCTGGTCCAGCACGAACTCGGCGAAGTCCGCGTAGGTGACCATGCGGCCCTTCGGCGATTCCTGATCCACGGAAAACTTGAGATCGTGCCGGGCCGGCTGCTCGATGATGAATCCCGGCCGGAAGATCACGTATTCGAGGCCGCTGGCGCGCACCAGGTCCTCCATCGCTTTCATGTCGGCGTACAGCAGGCGCGAATTCCACAGCCACATGACGCTGGGGTCGGTGGCGGCTGGTTTCTCTTTCGGGATCTTGCCCTGGTTCTCGACACCTAACGAACTGGCAACCAGCAGGCGCTTGTTGCCCTTCTTTTTCATCGCCGCGATGATGTTAGCCGTGCCCTTGGTGAAGAGGTCCATGCTGGTGACTTCTTTGGTCGGGTCGACCCGCGGCCCGACCATCGACACGACGACTTCGTCGCCGTCCAGCGCCGCGGCAATCGAGTTGGCGTCGTAGACGTCTCCCTGCAGCATGCGCAGGCGCTCGTGGCGCAGTTCAACCTGGGCGGGATTGCGCGCTACACCGGTCACCTGGTAGCCGGCGGCGAGCGCCTGCCAGATGATTTCCAGCGACGACTTCGCGGTCGCGCCGATGACGACCAGTTTTTTCGGCGCGCCGGCGGCGTCGGCTGGTGCACTGGTCACGGCGTTGCCGACGATGGCGGCCACGGTCAGCCAGGCGGCGGTGCAGAGGACGGGCAGGCGCCGGAATCCGGGAAATGGACGCATGAATCACTCCTGGCTGAGGACGATGGGCCGGCTCGCGCATACTCGGGCCAGGGCCGTCGCTAATTCAAGTGCGCATTTGGGAGTAAAGCATGACGCAGGGCAAGAACCGCCATGATCGGAGTCCACTGGGTGCGCTGGCGCTGCTGCTGGGCATCGCCTGTGCCGCGACCGCCTGGTCCGCCAGCAGCGTGCGGTCGCAGGTAATGCGCGACAACAGTCGCTACACCCGCATTCCGAAAGAGGCCATCCGGATGATTGAGCGCGGCGAGGCTGCGTTCCTTGCGCGCGATGCCGCCGCCCTCGGGCCGACCCTGTCGCCGGACTACTCGTGGTGGATCGTCGGCGAGCAGGGGCCTAACAAAGCGATCCAGGGACGCGATGCCACGGTGGCGATGCTGGGCGGGTTTTTCAAGAATACCCAGTGGTTCGAATCCAGGGTCTACCGCCTCGCCATGGTCGGCAACCTGTTGATCCAGGTCGAGGTAGACAAGGTCGGCTCGCCGAACGGGCCGGTCGACAAGACGTCGCTGGAAATCTACGAGTTCAGGGATGGGCTGCGGTGGCGGGAATGGCGGTTCACGCCTGCCGAACATCCCTGATTTATTGTTAGGTTGTTGTTGGCGCCCCACCGGGGGTCAGTCCGCGGCGCGGGGCTCGGGTTCGCGCGCGCGTAAAACGCGTTCCCTCGCTCAGGCCGCAGGCTCGGGCACATTCGGGCACCTCGAGAGTTCAAGCTCGTCGACCTCGCCTGCGACGCCCTCGCTCGGCGCGCGAAACTCGCCGCGCCACGGACCAACCCCCGGCGGGGCACGAAGATCCTGTCAATCAACGAATCATGTTTGTTAGGCAGTTTGCAGCCGTAGGATCTTCAGATCCAGTCTTCGACCACGCTCGAATGCGCGGAAAGAACGGGCACTGATCGTGGGCCTGGAGTGTCGCTTGCATTTGCGCGGCGAGTTTCGCGCG
>JAYUGT010000083.1:0-13485 GCA_043738315.1 Gammaproteobacteria bacterium | reverse complement strand
TCGCGCCAGCTAACAGCCTGAGGTCCGCGCCGCCCGCGGCGTCCAGCCAGGGCTCCACGCCGCCCACCAGCAGGTAGCCATTGGACGGCTGGGCGAGCATCTGCGCCGCGTTCCGTCCAGGCCTGGCAATGGTGCTTCCGCCCGCCTCACGATGTGGCACGGCGCCGGCAAGGTAGGCACCCGACGCATTGGCACCCTCGGCCAGCACACCTAACGACGCGCCGACGACGCCCGCGAGCACTGCCGCCAGCGCCCTGATCTCCGCGTAGGCCGGGTGCCTGATCGCTAACGCGCCCAGCCAGATCGCACAGTTGCCGCCGTTCACGAACGCCGCGGCCGCAGCCCGATGCTGTTCGTTCACGGTTGCGGCCTTGATGCGCCCGTACAACCAGGCAGGCAGCGCCGGGGAACCCGGCACGGCCGCAATCACCGCGACCAGATCATCCACGAGCCGGGCAAACGAGGATTGCACGTAGCCGGTCACCGGGAACAGGTAGTCGAAGGCCGCCGGATTCACGAACGCGATCCTCGCGCCAAATCGCGTCGCCTTCCTGACCCGGTGCGCTAGCATCGGCAGTTCCATGCGCAGGTCCGAGCCGATGACCAGGAGCCCGGAGAGCTTTTCGACATCAGCTATTGCCACGCCGAGCGACGGCCGAAGCGAATCGTCGCCATCACCGCGGAAATCCACCTGGCGCAGGCGATGATCAATGCTGTTAGATCCCAGCGCGCGCGTCAGTCGCGCGGCCAGGTACTGCTCTTCCACCGTTGCCGACGCGGACACCAGCGTATCGAGCCCCGCCCCCGCCGCCCGCAGCCCAGTCGCGCAACGCGTCAGCGCTGACTGCCAGTCGACCTCGCGCCACTCGCCACCCTCGCGGACCATCGGACTAGCGAGCCGATCGTTCGCATAGATGCCTTCGTAGCTGAATCGATCGCGGTCCGAAATCCAGGTTTCGTTGATCGCCTCGTTGGACCGCGGCACGACGCGCATAAGGCGCCCGCGCAACACGTGCGCATAAATGTTAGATCCGACGCCGTCATGCGGCGCCACCAGCGCGTGCTGGGTCATCTCCCAGGCGCGGGCACGGAACCGGAACGGCTTTGAGTTCAGCGCACCGACCGGGCACAGGTCGATGATATTCCCGGACAATTCGTGATCGACACTGCGCTCTATGAAGGTGCCGATCTCCATGTTTTCGCCGCGGCCGGTGGTGCCGAGTTCCTGGATGCCCGCGACATCCTGGCCGAAACGCACACAGCGCGTGCAATGAATGCAGCGTGTCATGTCGGTGGAAATCAACGGACCAATGTTCTTGTCCTTGACGACGCGCTTGCGTTCGTGGAAGCGCGAGATATCGCGGCCGAAGCCCATCGCCAGGTCCTGCAACTCGCACTCGCCGCCCTGGTCGCAGATCGGGCAATCGAGCGGATGGTTGATCAGCAGGAACTCCATGGTCGCGCGCTGCGCCGCAATGGCGTTAGGCGACTTGGTAAAGATCTTCATGCCCTCGGCGATCGGCGTGGCGCAGGCCGGCAGCGGCTTGGGCGCTTTCTCGACCTCGACCAGGCACATGCGGCAGTTGGCCGCGACCGGCAGCTTGTCGTGATAACAGAAACGCGGCACATACGCGTCAATGGCATCCGTGACATGGATGATCATCGCGCCTTTCCTGCCCTGGTAAGGCTTGCCGTCGACTTCGACGTTCACCATGTCAGACGCCGGGGGTGGTGGCGGCGCCGGCGGAACTACGACTTTCGGATCTGCTGCCATGGCCTATGCCGCCGCCTGCTTTTGACCATCGACGATACTGCGGCCGCCGTTTTGGATCATGTACTCGAACTCATGCCGGAAGTGCTTGATGAAACTCTGCACCGGCCAGGCCGCGGCATCGCCCAGTGCGCAGATCGTATGACCCTCAATTCTGTTAGCCACGTCGACCAGCAGATTCAGGTCGTCCATGTGACCCTGACCCGCGAGGATTCGCATCAGCATCCGGTTGAGCCAGCCCGTGCCTTCGCGGCACGGCGTGCACTGCCCGCAGGACTCGCTCATATAGAAGCGCGACAGCCGCTCGAGCGCGCCCACCATGCAGGTGGTGTCATCCATGACGATGACCGCCGCCGAACCCACGGACGAACCGACGGCGCGCAGCGAATCGAAATCCATGTTCGCGCCCATGATGATCGGACCGGGCACGACCTTTACCGAAGAGCCGCCAGGAATCACGGCCTTCAGGCCGCGCCCGCCGCGTACCCCGCCGGAGATCTCGAGCAGGTCCGCAAACGGAACACCTAACGGCAGCTCGTAGTTGCCGGGCTTGTTCACATGACCGGTGACCGAAAAGATCACGGTGCCACCCGAATTCGCCACGCCGAGCTTGGCAAACCACTCCGGACCGTTCTGCAGGATCTTGGGCACCGAGGCGAAGCTTTGCGTGTTGTTGATCGTCGTCGGCGCGCCATAGAGGCCGTAAGCGGCGGGGAACGGCGGCTTGAAGCGTGGCTTGCCCTGTTTGCCCTCCAGCGACTCGAGCAGCGCGGTCTCTTCGCCGCAGATGTAGGCGCCGGCGCCGACAAACGTGTACAGGTCGAAGTCGACGCCCGAGCCGAGGATGTTCTTACCTAACAAACCGGCCGCGTAGGCTTCCTTGACAGCAGCCTCGAAGCGCGGCACCGGCTCGCCGAGGAACTCGCCGCGGATGTAGTTGTAGCCGACGGTTGCGCCCATCGCATAACCACCGATCGCCATGCCTTCGATCAGCGAGTGCGGATTGAAACGCAGGATGTCGCGGTCATGGCAGGTGCCGGGTTCGCTCTCGTCGGAGTTGCAGACCGCGTACTTCTGCATCGGCGCATTGCGCGGCATGAAGCTCCACTTCGTGCCGGTCGGGAACCCTGCGCCGCCGCGGCCGCGCAGGCCGCTCTCCTTCACCGATTCGATCACCGCTTCGCGCGTGATCTTGTCGGCAAGAATTTTTTTCCAGGAATCATAGCCGCCACTTTTCTGGTAACCGGCGAGCGTCCAGGGTTTTTCATCCTTCAGCGGCGCGAACACCACGAGGTTCATCTTGTCGCGCCATTTGTCGAGTGCTGCGCTCATGACTATTTCAGCTCATCCAGTATCTGATCCACCTTGTCGGTGGTCAGATGCTCGTGAAACACGTGATCCACCATCATCATCGGCGCGCCGGTGCAGGACGCGAGACACTCTTCTTCCTGCTTCAGGAAGATGCGCAGGTCCGGCGTGCTCTCGCCGACCTTGATGCCGAGTTTCTTTTCGCAGTGCGCGAGGATCGCCTCGCCGCCATTCAGCCAGCAGGAAATATTGGTGCAGACGCTGACATGGTGGCGCCCGCACTTGTGCGTCTCGAACATCGAGTAAAAGCTGGCGACTTCGTAAATCTGGATCGGCGGCAGGCGCAGATACTGCGCGACGGCATCCATCAGATCGGTGGTCAGGAACCCGTTGTTCTGCTCCTGGGCAAACCGCAGCGCCGACAGGCTGGCCGAACGCTGGCGGCCCGCCGGGAAGCGCCCGATCCACTGATCGATTTCGTGGCGCGTGTGCTCTGTCAGCAGCGCGACCTTGTCGCCGCTGCCCGGCTCGAACGCCTGGCCGTCCGCGGTCTTTACCTGGGCGTTAGTCACCGGTCGATCTCCCCGAAAACGATATCCTGCGTGCCGATCACCGCGACCACGTCCGCGAGCATGTGGCCCTTGACCATTTCCTCGAGCGACGCCAGATGCACAAATCCCGGCGCCCGGCACTTCAGCCGGTAGGGTTTGTTAGCCCCGTCGGACACGAGGTAGATGCCGAACTCGCCCTTGGGCGCTTCGACCGCAGCGTAGGTCTCGCCCGCGGGCACCGAGTAGCCCTCGGTCATCAGCTTGAAATGATGGATCAGCGATTCCATGTCGCCTTTCATTTCTTCGCGTAGCGGCGCGCGAACCTTGCTGTCATCCAGCATCACGGGCCCGGGATTGGCCTTCAGCCACTCGACGCACTGCTTGACGATGCGATTCGACTGGCGCATCTCGGCCACACGCACCAGGTAGCGGTCATAGCAATCGCCTTTCACGCCCACCGGAATGTCGAACTGCATTCGATCGTAGACTTCGTAAGGCTGCTGCTTGCGCAAATCCCAGGCGATGCCCGAGCCCCGCAGCATCGGCCCGGTAAACCCAAGCTGCAACGCCCGCTCGGGACTCACCACGCCGATGTTGACGGTGCGCTGTTTCCAGATGCGGTTATCGGTCAGCAGGGTCTCGTATTCGTCGATCAAGGCCGGAAAGCGTTGCGTGAAGTCGTCAATGAATTCCAGCAGGCCGGCGGCGCGCGCCTCATTGAGGCGCGCGGCATCTTTCTCGCTGCGCCAGCGCGACGCCTGGTACTTCGGCATTTCCTTCGGCAGGTCGCGATACACGCCGCCCGGCCGGTAATAGGTGGCGTGCATGCGCGTGCCGGACACCGCCTCGTAGCAGTCCATCAGGTCTTCGCGTTCCTTGAAACACAGCAGGAACACCGTCATTGCGCCGATATCGAGGCCGTGCGCACCAAGCCACATCAGGTGATTCAGGATGCGGGTGATTTCGTCGAACATGACGCGGATGTACTGCGCCCTGAGCGGCGCCTGCAGACCTAACAGACGTTCGATGGCCAGCACGTAAGCGTGTTCACTGCACATCATCGACACGTAGTCGAGCCGGTCCATGTAGCCGATCGACTGGTTGAATACCTTGGACTCCGCCAGTTTCTCGGTCGCGCGATGCAGCAGTCCGATGTGCGGATCGGCCTTCTGGATGGTCTCGCCGTCCATCTCCAGCACCAGGCGCAGCACGCCATGCGCAGCTGGATGCTGCGGGCCGAAGTTCAGGGTGAAATTACGGATCTCAGCCACGTTTGCCGCCCTCCGGCGAGACACGGCTCAGCGACGGATCATAGCGATGGTCATCACGGATGGTCTTGGGCACCAGCACGCGCGGCTCGATCGTGACCGGCTCGTACACCACGCGACCCTGGGTCGCGTCGTAACGCACCTCGACGTTGCCGATCAGAGGAAAATCCTTGCGAAACGGATGACCGATGAAGCCGTAATCCGTGAGGATGCGGCGCAGGTCGACATGGCCGCGGAACAGGATGCCATAGAGATCGAAGGCTTCGCGTTCGAACCAGTTCGCCGAGGCCCAGATACCGGCCACGGAATCGATGATCGGATCTTCGTTATCTTCGCCATACACGCGCAGCCGCAGGCGCTCGTTATGGGTGACAGATAAAAGTTGATAGGCGACTGCAAAGCGCGCCCGATGCCCGCCCCACGGCACTTCGCCATGGCCGCTGCCGGCCGGACCGCGCGCCGCGCCACGACTGAATCCCGAACGCGTCGCCGACTCGGTTTTCCACTCGCTGCCGCCGTACTCGAGATAGTCGACACCGGCAATGTCGATCAGCATCTCGAAGCGCAGCGCCGGATCGTCGCGCAACGCCGTGGCCACAGCTAACAAATTTGCCGGGGCAACCTCATAACAGATTTCATCGCTCAAGGCCGGCAGGCGGGTGACGCGATCGCCCAATGCCGCCTGCACATTCGCCGCCAGGCGCTCGATCCTGGCGATACCGCTCAAGCCGACGCTCACGCCGCGGCTCCAGCCAGCGGCCGCTTCGCCACCGCGCCACCGGCAATGGTGCTGGTGCGGGCGATTTTCTTCTGCAATTGGATGATGCCGTACAGCAGGGCCTCGGCCGTGGGCGGGCAGCCCGGCACGTAGACGTCGACCGGCACGATGCGGTCGCAACCACGTACCACCGCATAGGAATAGTGGTAGTAGCCGCCGCCGTTGGCGCAGGAACCCATCGAGATGACCCAGCGCGGCTCGGCCATCTGGTCATAAACCTTGCGCAAGGCGGGCGCCATCTTATTGACAAGGGTCCCGGCAACGATCATCACATCCGACTGCCGCGGGCTCGGACGAAACACCACGCCGAAACGATCGAGGTCGTAGCGTGAGGCGCCCGCATGCATCATTTCGATTGCGCAGCAGGCCAGGCCGAAAGTCATGGGCCACAAGGAACCGGTGCGCGCCCAATTGACGAGGTTATCTACGCCGGTGGTGACAAAGCCGCGTTGCGCAAACCCTTCTTCGTCTAATCCCACTCGAGCGCTCCCTTTTTCCACTCGTAGATGAAACCCACGACCAGAATGAACAGGAACAGGCCCATGGCGATCAGGCCGGGAGCGCCGATGTCCCGGATGGCCACCGCCCAGGGAAACAGGAAGGCAATTTCGAGGTCGAAGATGATAAAGAGGATGGCCACCAGGTAATACCTGACGTCAAACTTCATGCGGCTGTCTTCAAAGGCCTCAAAGCCGCATTCATAGGGGGATTTTTTCGCGGCGTCCTCGGGCTGACGGGTGAAATAGCCGCCGATGGTCGTGCCCAGCAGCATCAAAACCACGGCTATGCCGGTCGCAACAGCTAGGAAAATCAGGACCGGAAGATAATTTGTTAGCATCGAAACGCCATTCACCGCGCGACCGCGCCGAACGGGGCGCAATTCTAGCAGTGCAGCATGATGCTGTGAAATCTAGATTTGTACCTAGATTCGATTTGGTGCCGACGGGGAGATTCGAACTCCCACACCTTGCGGCGCTAGCCCCTCAAGCTAGTGTGTCTACCAATTCCACCACGTCGGCGAAAAATCTGATCTGGCTAAGGCGCTATTTCTTTTCCGGAGCCGCCGGCGTTGTCGATGGAGCCGGCACGGCTGTACTCACCGGGGGCAAGGCAGGCGCCGTGGTTGCCGGCACCGTAGCGGGCAGCTTGGTTGCGGGGACTTCCAGCAGCGGCTTGGGCGCTGCAACTTCCTGCTTGCCGGTATAGGCCAGCACCAGGCTGTTGATCATGAAGATAATCGCGGCGATGGCGGTCGCCCGGGACAAGCCGGTGGTCGCGCCCCGCGCACCAAAGACCGTGCCTGATGCGCCGGCGCCAAATCCAGCGCCCGCATCCGCGCCACGGCCTCGCTGCAGCAACACCAGCGCGATGATGATCACCGCACTGAACAACTGCACGCCTGTTAGAAAAATTCGCAACATAGTTTGGTATCCAATCCAGTCCTGATCGCGTCAGCCGTCCGCGGCCGCGGCAATCGCCAAAAATTCATCCGCCTTCAGGGACGCGCCGCCGATCAAGCCGCCATCCACATCCGGCTTGGCAAACAGCTCCGCGGCATTCCCGGCCTTGACACTGCCGCCATACAGAACGCGCGTCAGACCAGCAATTTTAGCATCGTGGCCCGCCAGCCGCCGCCGAATGAACTGGTGAACCTCCTGCGCCTGCTCGGGGCTCGCGGTCCGGCCGGTGCCAATGGCCCAGACGGGTTCATAGGCGATCACGGCGCTTGCAAAGCTGGACACCCCGCTGAGCGCCAGTACCGCGTCCAGCTGGCGCGCGACAACGGCCTCCGTCTGGCCTGCTTCGCGCTCAGCCAGCAGCTCGCCGACGCATAGGATCGGCGTCAGGCCGGCTGCCATCGCGGCCGCGTATTTGCGGGCAACCAGCGCGTCCGTTTCGCCGAACAGGCTGCGGCGCTCGGAATGGCCGACAATCACATGGCTGCAACCCACATCTTTGAGCATGCTGGCGGCAATTTCGCCGGTAAATGCGCCCGGTGCTTCCGCGCAGACCGTCTGGGCACCCAGCCGCACGCGGCTGCCGTGGATGGCGCGACCGACATCGGTCAAATAGAGCGCGGGCGGACAAACGACGCATTCGCTGGCGCCACGGTCCTTCAGACCCGCCAATACTGCCTCTATCAGGCGCGCGTTCTCGGCGCGCGACCCGTGCATCTTCCAGTTACCGGCAACAATTGGCTGGCGCATGGGCTGGACCTTACCCGTGGGGGGCATGAAAAAGGGGCGCGATCATAGCGGCGCAGCCGGCGCCGGGCAACCAATGACGGTCGCGGCCTGACTCAGGCAGCGGCGAGGCGTACGACGTCGGCCAGTTCCCTGGCACAGGCGGCCGTGGTCGGCTGGTCCCGCCCTTCGACCATTACCCGGATCACGGGCTCAGTGCCGGAGGCGCGCAGTACCACGCGGCCTGCGCCCGCCAGCCGCGTCTCGATTGCGGCCACGGCATCCCGCACTTTTGCATTGGTTGACGGGTCGAAACGCTGCGCGACGCGCACGTTGACCATGACCTGCGGCATCTTGCTCATGCCTGCCGTGAGCTCCTGCAGCGTCTTGCCGGTCTCGCGCATCACGGCCAGCACCTGCAGCGCCGCCACCATGGCGTCGCCGGTCGTGGCCTTGTCAAGGCACAGAAGATGCCCTGAAGTCTCGCCACCTAACACGCCACCGGTTTCCTTGAGCATGGCGAGCACATGCCGGTCACCCACCTGGGCGCGGCGAAACTCGATGCCCAGGTCCCGCAGCCCGAGTTCAAGTCCCAGATTGCTCATCAATGTGCCAACCACCGGGCCCTTGAGCTGCTTCGCCGCAGCGCGCGCCTTTGCGATGATGTAGATCAGCTGATCGCCATCTACCGAAGCACCGGTGTGATCAACCATGACCAGGCGGTCGCCGTCGCCATCCAGCGCGATGCCAGCGTGGGCCTTGACTCCCGGCACCATCATTTCCAGCAGCTTGGTATCGGTCGAACCGCAACCCTCGTTGATGTTCCGGCCGTTAGGCGAGCAGCCAATCGGAATGACCTGCGCGCCGAGGTCGCCGAGGATGCGCGGCGCCACTTTATAGCCGGCGCCATTGGCGCAATCGATGGCCAGTGTCATACCCTCGAGCGTCATGCCGGCCGGCAAGGTGCCGGCGCAGAATTCCTGGTAGTAAGTCCGGGACTTGTCGACGCGGCGCGCGCTGCCCAGGCTTTCTGACGCGCGCGTGATGGCGCCTTTGGCCAGTTCCGCTTCGATCGCTTCCTCGAGTTCGTCGGACAACTTGCCACCATTGCGGTCGAAGAACTTGATGCCGTTATCCATGTACTTGTTGTGCGAGGCGCTGATCACGACGCCAAAATCACACTCAAACTTGCAGGTCAGGTAGGCAATGCCCGGGGTCGGTAACGGTCCGATCAACATGACATTGACGCCCGAGGCGACGAAACCCGCCTCCAGCGCCGCTTCGAACAGGTAGCCCGACACACGCGTGTCCTTGCCGATCAGGACCGAGCCGCCATTGGGCGCAAGCACGCGCGCGGCGGCGCTCGCCAGCGTCAGCGCAAAATCGGCGGTCATCGGATGTTCGCCGACCCTGCCGCGCACTCCGTCGGTTCCGAAATACTTACGGGCCATAAAATCAGATCCCCTGCTCTACCTGGCGTATTACCTGCAATACGTCCACCGTTTCCCGCACATCATGGGCGCGCACGATACGCGCTCCCGCCTGAATCGCAAGCACGGCTAACGCCAAGCTGCCTGCGAGACGCTCGCCTATGGCGCGGCCTGTTAGCAAGCCGACCAGCGACTTGCGCGACAGGCCGGCCAGCACCGGCACGCCCAGTTGCGCTATCTGCGGCAAGCCGCGCAGCAAGGCCAGATTATGCGCCGCAGTCTTGCCAAAGCCGAATCCAGGATCAACCACCAGCCGATCCGCAGCAATGCCGGCGGCTCGGCAAGCCTGCAGGCGTTCGGCCAGGAACGCCTTGACCTCCGTCACGACATCGGAATACGAGGGGTCCTGCTGCATGGTCTGGGGCTCGCCCTGCGCATGCATCACGCAGGCCGCCAGCCGGGTCGCCGCCAGCGCTTCGAGCGCTCCGGGACGGCGGAAGCCGCGTACATCGTTGATCATCGCGGCGCCGGCCTCAGCCGCGAGCCGCATCACTTCCGGAGAACTCGTGTCGACCGACACCAGCACCTCGCGCCTGGCCAGGCCCTCGACCACCGGCAACACGCGCGCGATCTCCTGGTCGACAGAAACAGGTTGTGCGCCGGGCCGGGTTGATTCGCCGCCTACGTCGACGATCGCAGCGCCCTCTGCCTGCATGGCGAGGCCCACATCGATCGCAGCTAACACGCTGGGATAATGGCCGCCGTCGGAGAATGAATCCGGCGTGACATTCAAGATGCCCATGACGGCCGGCTGGCGAAGATCCAGCCGCCGGTCGCCGCAAGCTAACAGGCAGTCCAAGTTAACCGCCGGCTGGACCTCAGCTGGCGCTGCCCGGCGCCGGTGTACCGACTCCGCCCGGCCCCGCCTCGGGGGGCGACGGCCTGAACCCGCCCTTGGTGCCGATGCTGTCGTCCCAGTCTGCGGGCGGGCTCGGCGGGCGGCCTTCCATGATTTCCTTGATCTGGCCATCGTCGATGGTCTCGTACTTGATCAGGGCCTGCGCCATCGCGTCGAGCTTGTCCCGATGCTCGGTCAGAATCGTCTTGGCGCGCTGATAAGCCGAATCGATCACCCGGCGCACCTCGATGTCGATGACGTGTGCGGTCTCATCCGAGACCTGCTTGTTCTGCGTCACCGAGCGCCCCAGGAACACCTCGCCGCTTTCCTCAAGATAGGTCAGCGGGCCCAGGCGGTCCGACAGGCCCCACTTGGTCACCATGTTGCGGGCCAGCGTGGTGGCGCGCTCGATGTCGTTCGACGCGCCGGTGGTGACAGCGTCCTTTCCAAAGGCCAGTTCCTCGGCGATGCGGCCGCCAAAAAGGCTTGAAATCTGCGACTCGAGACGCTGGCGGCTGTAGCTGTAGCGATCTTCTTCCGGCAGGAAGAACGTCACGCCTAACGCGCGGCCGCGCGGGATGATCGTGACCTTGTACACCGGATCGTGCTCCGGCAGGTTGACGCCGACGATCGCATGCCCTGCTTCGTGATAGGCGGTGTTGAGCTTTTCCTTTTCGCTCATGACCATGGAGCGGCGCTCCGTGCCCATCATGATCTTGTCCTTGGCTTTCTCCAGCTCTTCCATGTTGACGGTGCGTTTGTTAGCGCGCGCGGCAAACAGCGCCGCCTCGTTGACCAGGTTGGCAAGATCGGCGCCCGAAAACCCGGGCGTGCCGCGCGCGATCAGCGCCGGCTTGACGTCATCGCCCAGCGGTACCTTGCGCATGTGCACGCGCAGGATCTGCTCGCGGCCACGGACATCGGGCAGCGGCACCACGACCTGGCGGTCAAAGCGGCCGGGGCGCAGCAACGCCGGGTCGAGGACATCCGGACGGTTGGTCGCGGCAATGACGATGATGCCTTCATTGCCTTCAAAGCCGTCCATCTCCACCAGCAGCTGGTTGAGGGTCTGTTCGCGCTCGTCGTGGCCGCCGCCAAGTCCCGCGCCGCGATGGCGCCCGACCGCGTCGATTTCATCGATGAAGATGATGCAAGGCGCGTGTTTCTTGGCCTGCTCGAACATGTCGCGCACGCGCGAGGCGCCCACGCCGACAAACATTTCGACGAAATCGGAACCGGAAATCGTGAAGAACGGCACCTTGGCCTCGCCGGCGATCGCACGCGCCAGCAATGTCTTGCCGGTGCCGGGCGAGCCAACCATCAGCACGCCCTTGGGGATCTTGCCGCCCAGCTTCTGGAACTTGCCCGGGTCCTTGAGGAAGTCGACGATTTCGCCCACTTCCTGCTTGGCTTCATCGACGCCCGCGACGTCCGCGAACGTGACATTGACCTGGTCCTCACCTAACAACCGTGCGCGGCTCTTGCCGAACGACATGGCGCCACGGCCATTGCCGCCGCCCTGCATCTGCCGCAGCATGTAGAAGAACAGGAACAGGACCAGCGCCACCGGCGCGAGTTGCAGCAGGATCTGGTAGATCAATGGCGTTTCTGGCGGCGGCTCGGACTTGATACGCACACGGGACTTGTCGAGCATGCCGATCAGGGCCGTGTAATCGGTTTCCGGGTTGTGGACCTTGAGCTTGCTCTGGTTCTTGTCGAGCGCGTAGATCATCTCGCCCTGCAGGGTCACTTCGCTGACATCGCCGCTGCGGACCTTGGCGAGAAAATCGGAATATGCGAGTTCGGCGGGTTGCGCCCCGCGCGGCATGAATTCACTGAAAACCAGCAACAGGGCCACCAGGACGACGGCCCAGATGGCGAAATTCTTGAATGAATCGTTCATGTATTCCTCTTTGGATCGACCCTACACCATTCAGTTCCCACCGGCTATGCCGGGGGTTTCAGCGGCGCGAGATCCAGGTCGCGACGCCTGCCTTTGCCTACAACGTATAACTCAGGACTACGGTCTCGGGAGGCAGCCGGTTTCGCAAATTTTACCTTTTTCAACAAATCGCCTGCTGGCGACGACCCGCTGGGGGTAACCCGGCAGCCAGACAAGGGTGCATAAGGGCGTCACCCCCCGACTTCAAGACCCGGTATGCGAAAATGACCCGATGGACCTGAACGAAAAACAGCGAAAATTCCTGCGCGGACTCGCGCACGCCCTGAACCCGGTGGTTTGGATTGGCAATGCCGGCCTCAGCGATGCGGTCGTGCGGGAGACGCAGAACGCGCTGGAGTCGCATGAACTCATCAAGGTCAAGGCGCGAGGCGCCGAGCGTGGCGCGCGCGATGACCTGCTGGCGCAGCTGGCCACGCGCAGCGACAGCGTACTGGTGCATCGTATCGGTCACGTGGGCGTGCTGTACCGGCAGCATCCGAAGCTGCCCAAGATCGTCATTCCGGACTGACCCGCGCTATTCGTAACGGACTTTCACGACTTCAAAACTGCGCACGCCACCAGGCGCGGTCACGGCCACTTCATCGCCGACGCTCTTGCCGATCAGGGCGCGCGCGATCGGCGAGGTGATCGCGATGCGGCCGGCCTTGATATCCGCCTCGTCCTCGCCAACCAGCTGGTAGACGACCTTGGTCCCGTCGTCGAGATTCTCGATCTCGACCGTGGCGCCGAAGATCACCTTGCCGCTGTTAGGTATCGCGGTGACGTCAATGATTTCGCAATTGCCGAGCTTGGATTCGATTTCGCCGATGCGGCCTTCGATGAACCCCTGTTGCTCGCGCGCGGCATGGTATTCGGCATTTTCCGACAAATCGCCATGGCTGCGCGCCTCGGCAATCGCCTTGATGACCGCCGGCCGTGACTCGCTCTTGAGCTTCTTCAGCTCGGCGCGCAATTGCTCGGCGCCGCGCAGGGTCATTGGACTTCGCTTCATGCGAGCAGCTCCCGGTGCAGGTCCTGAAGTTTGTTAGGTTCGACATGTCCGATCTGGTCGATCGCCGCGCAGGTGGCAAAAGCGCCCGCCATGGTCGTGTAATAGGTCACGCGCCGCTGCACCGCTTCGCGCCGGATGGTATTGGATTCGCGCACCGCCTGGCGCCCCTCGGTGGTATTGATGATCAGGTCGATCTCGTCGTTCTTGATCATGTCCACGATATGCGGGCGTCCTTCACGGACCTTGTTGACGCGCCGGCAGGCAAGGCCTGCATCACTGATCGCCTTGGCCGTACCGCCGGTCGCAATCAGCTCGAATCCGAGCGCCAACAACCGCCGCGCCAG
>JAYUGT010000082.1:0-13519 GCA_043738315.1 Gammaproteobacteria bacterium | reverse complement strand
CTCTTAATGTGGTTAGTGTAGCCAACCCCGTGGTTAAACGGCGGAAATTTGCTGTTAGGCCGCCGGTTGTTGCGCCGGCACTACAATAACGCGGCTGTTAAACGTCGAGGTTCATCACCGACAGGGCATTTTTTTCAATGAACTCCCGGCGCGGCTCGACCTGGTCGCCCATCAGAGTGGCAAAGATGTCATCCGCCGCCGCCGCGTCCTCGATACGAACCTGCATCAGCCGCCGTACCGCCGGATCAATCGTCGTCTCCCACAACTGCGCCGGGTTCATCTCGCCCAGGCCCTTGTAGCGCTGGATGGTCTGGCCTTTGCGGGCCTGGTCCATAAACCAGTTCATCGCCGCCTTGAACGAGCCCACGTCCTCGCGATGCCCGTCACGCTCGACATGGGCGCCTTCGCCGATCAGCCCCTCCAGCGTGCGGCCGAGATCAACGATGCGCTGATACTCCGCCGATTCGAAAAACTCGCGCGGCAAGTATTTGTCGGTCGACGAGCCGTGTTCGGTCTTGTGGACCTGGATGCGGTTCACTACGCCATCTGGCTGCGTGCGCAGCTGCACGTCGTAGTTACGCACGCCGTCGAGCTGCGCATTCAGGCGCTCGGCTAACAGCCGGGTCCAGTCACGCAGCCAGTCGGGCCGGTCGAAGTCCGTGGGCTGGATCGCGGGCAGGTAGATCAGCTGCTCGAGCAGGCGCTCGTCGTAACGACGCGACCAGCGCCGGATGATCGCGAGCGTTTCCATGTACATGCGTGCGAGCAGTTCCAGTGCCGAGCCGCGCAACACCTCGCCGCCGGCGCGCGTATGCAAGGCCGACCCATCCAGCGCGGTCGACAACAGCATCGCGTTCAGTTCGCCATCGTCCTTGACGTAGACCTCGCTCTTGCCGCGTTTCACTTTGAAGAGCGGCGGCTGGGCGATGTAGATATGGCCGCGCTCAATCAAGGCCGGCATCTGGCGGTAGAAAAACGTCAGCAACAAGGTCCGGATGTGCGAGCCGTCCACGTCCGCATCGGTCATGATGATGATGCGGTGGTAGCGTAGTTTTTCGACGTCGAAGTCGTCGCGGCCGATGCCGCAACCTAACGCCGTGATCAGTGTGCCCACTTCCGCGGACGACAGCATCTTGTCGAAGCGCGCTTTCTCGACGTTCAGGATCTTGCCCTTCAGCGGCAGGATCGCCTGCGTGCGCCGGTCCCGGCCCTGCTTGGCGGAGCCGCCGGCAGAATCGCCCTCGACGATGAAAATCTCTGACAGTGCCGGGTCCTTTTCCTGGCAGTCCGCGAGCTTACCCGGCAGTCCGGCGAGATCCAGCGCGCCTTTGCGGCGGGTCATTTCGCGCGCCTTGCGCGCCGCCTCGCGGGCGCGAGCGGCGTCGATGATCTTGGCGACGATGGCCTTGGCTTCCTGCGGACGCTCCAGCAGGAACTCACTCAGTTTGTTAGCTACCGCGGTTTCGACCACGCCCTTGACCTCGGAGGAAACCAGCTTGTCCTTGGTCTGCGAGGAAAACTTCGGATCCGGCAGCTTGACCGACAGGATCGCGGTCAGGCCTTCGCGCGCGTCATCGCCGGTGGTCGGCACTTTCTCGCGCTTGGCGGCGCCCTCTTTCTCGATGTAATCGTTGAGCGTGCGCGTCAGTGCGGCGCGAAAGCCGGACAGGTGCGTGCCGCCATCCTTCTGCGGAATATTGTTGGTGTAGCAGAACATCGATTCCTGGTAGGAATCGTTCCATTGCATGGCGACTTCGACCTGGGTCGAACCCTCGGTCGTACGAAATGCAAACACCGTGTCATGGATCGGCGTGCGCGACCGATTGAGGTACTTGACGAAAGCCTGCAGGCCGCCCTCGTGCTGAAAAAGATCGGTCTTGTTTTCGCGCTCGTCGATGAGTTCGATGCGCACGCCGGAATTCAGGAAGGACAGTTCACGCAGTCGCTTGGCTAACAAATCGTAGACGAACGTGATGTTGGTAAAGATCTGTGTGCTGGGTTTGAAGCGCACCATGGTGCCGCGTTCGGTGGTGGTGCCCACTTCCGCCAGCGGCGCGACCGGATTTCCGAGGCGATATTCCTGCTTGTAGATTTTGTTGTCGCGAAAGATCGTCAGATGCAGGACATCGGACAGCGCGTTGACGACCGACACGCCGACGCCGTGCAATCCGCCCGAGACTTTATACGACGTGTCATCGAACTTACCGCCGGCATGCAGCACGGTCATGATGACCTCGGCCGCGGAGCGCCCTTCTTCCGGATGGATATCGACCGGAATGCCGCGGCCGTTGTCAGTAACCGTCACGGACTCATCGGCGTGGATGGTGACCACCACGCGGTCACAGTGCCCAGCCAGCGCCTCGTCGATCGCGTTGTCGACGACCTCGAAAACCATGTGGTGCAGGCCGGTTCCGTCATCGGTGTCACCGATGTACATACCAGGTCTTTTCCGCACCGCATCAAGGCCCCTTAAGACTTTGATTTTACTGGAATCGTAGACGTCTTTATCAGACATGCGCCACCCTGAGTCAGATGCGACATTATAGCGTTTTTAGCTCGCCTTGTTCCACGTGAAACACCTTGTCCGGGTCGCCAAAGACGCGAAAGTCACCGCTCAAAGATGTAACGATGCGCTGGACCTTCAATTCCCCAACCCGCTCGATAAACAGGCCAAGATGCGTGGCATCCAGTTCGGCGGCTGGATCATCCAGCAACAGGGTCGGTCGAAGCTGGGCGGTGGCCTGAAGACATTGCAGCTGCGCCAGGGTCATCGCTACCGCAGCCAGCTTCTGTTGGCCGCGAGACAGTACGTCGCGCGCGGCATAACGACCCATTCTGAGTGTCAGGTCTGCTCGGTGGGCCCCGTGCATGGTAATCCCGCGTTCCTTGTCGCGTGCCTCATCCGCCAACAGCGTCGCCGCCAAAGACTGGCCCGCTGGCCAGCCTCGAGAAAAGCCTATTTGTAACCCGAGGCCAAGCAAACTGGCCTCGTGTTCCTGCCAATACGGCAACCAGGCTTCGAAGAAGTGCTTCCTAGCCTGGGTGAGCTCCTCTCCCTGACGGCAAAGCTCCGCATCCCAGGGATGGTGGTCAGCGCCGGCCTGCAGGGCCGCATTCCGCTGTTTCAGCGACCGGCTATAGCTCGCCCACTGGGCCGGAAATGGATGTTCCACGTGGAACACCGCCCAATCCAGCCAGCGCCGGCGACGCGCAGACCCTTCTTCCACCAGTTTGTGGATCTCGGCGTCGATGACCTGGACCGGGAATGCCTCTGCCAACCCTGCATAGCTAACCATCGTCGCGCCGTTCAGCTTGGCGCGCGATCCCGTCTTGCGATCGATCTCCAGGCCGCCGTGGTCCCGGACGGGTTTGTCGTTGCGACCGAATACCCATAGGCGGTCCGCACCATGACGAATCAGGCGTTCGCCAATGCGGGTGCGAAAGGAGCGGGCGCGGCCCAATAGAAAGGCCGCTTCCAGAACGGATGTCTTGCCGGCGCCGTTGGCGCCGAATATCAGGTTGAGGTTGGGGCTCAGCTGGAGCTCGACGCTTTTAAGGCACCGAACGCCATCCGCGGCCAGCTCTGTCAGCGCCATCAGGCGCTCTGCGCGGCCTAAAGCCGCATCGGCATGACAACGTAGCGGCTGCTTGTCGTGCCCAGGCCGGTAACGAGACAACTGCTATTGGAATCGGATAAACCCACGATTACCCGGTCGGTCTCGATAGCCGCCAAAGCGTCCAGCAGGTAGGTAACGTTGAAACCGATCTCGAGCTCATCGCCGTTGTAACTGACTTCAACCTGGTCTTCAGCCTCTTCCTGCTCCGGGTTATGCGCCTGAAGTGTCAGCAAATCATTCTTCACCGCCAACCGCACACCGCGATACTTCTCATTGGCCAAAATAGCGGTTCGCTGCAGTGCAACACGAAGTGCCTCGCGGTCGGCTTCGATGTTGCGGGTGGGGTTTTGCGGGATAACGCGGCTATATTCGGGGAACTTGCCGTCAATTAGCTTCGAAGTGAAGCGAATGTTGCCGATCTGGGCGCGAACGTGATTTGCGCCTATGCCGAGCTCCAGAGTTCCGTCGGCCGTCAGAATCCGTTGCAACTCCAGAACGCCCTTGCGAGGCACGATCACCTGCTGTTTGGACTTGCTGGGCTCCTGCAGCTTGGTCTCGCTGATGGCGAGCCGGTGTCCGTCCGTAGCCACCGCGCGCAAGATGTCGCCCTCGGCTTCCAGCAGCAAACCGTTGAGGTAATAGCGGACATCCTGCTGTGCCATGGAAAAATGCGTTTTGTCGACCAGGCGCCGAAACTCCGCCTGCGGCAGCATCAGGGTCTGCTGCGCGTTGATTGCCTCCACCACGGGAAATTCTGCCGCCGGTAGTGTCGCGAGCGAAAAGCGGCTGCGCCCCGACTTGATCACCAGCTTCTCGCCTTCCTTTGTTAGGTTGAGCGGCGAGCCTTCGGGCAATGAGCGGCAAATATCCAGTAATTTACGGCCCGGTACTGTTAGATCGCCGGCTTGATTGACGGCCGCTTCCGCGGTAGCTAACAACTCGACCTCGAGGTCGGAGCCGGTAATGTTCACCTGCCCGTTGCGTGCCTGGATCAGCACATTGGCCAGTACCGGCATGGTTTGGCGGCGTTCCACCACGCCGATGACGCTTTGGAGGGGTCCGAGTATCTGGTCACGTGTCGCGGAGATCTTCATTGCTCTTTAATCTTTCTGGGAATTAGTAGGAAGTAGTGATTGTGGAGCCTGTGGACAAGCCGAACAACCGGTAAAACCAGTCTTTTTTCAGAGAGTTGCCGCGAGCTTGGCGTGGGATATCTGGCGCCACATGCCGCTGATCGACTGTGCATCATCTGGGGACAGAAAAGTGCTCGCCCTGGCCACACAGGTTTTGCACAAGGACACGCACGGAATATCAGCGAGCCAGCGTCCGCAACAAGTTGGAGTAGTCCTCCTGAATAGCCTGATCGGTCTCCCGCAGACCTTTCACGCGCTTGCAGGCATGCAGCACGGTGGTGTGATCGCGGCCGCCGAAGGCCTCGCCAATTTCCGGCAGGCTGTGTCGTGTCAGCTCTTTGGAGAGCGACATTGCGACCTGGCGCGGCCGGGCCAGTGAACGGGTGCGGCTGGGCGATAGCAGGTCAGAAAGCCGGACCTTGTAGTACTCGGCAACCGCCTTCTGAATGTTTTCAATCGTGACCAGGCGCGACTGGATCGCGAGCAGATCGCGCAACGATTCGCGTACAAAATCGATGCTCAAACTGGCGCCTGTCAGCTGGCTGTTGGCGAGGACACGGCGCAAGGCGCCCTCGAGTTCACGTACGTTCGAGCGGATGCTTTTAGCGATGAAAAACGCGACGTCTTCCGGCAAGCGTACCCCCGTGTCATCCGCTTTGCGGATCAGAATGGCGGCGCAGGTCTCGATGTCCGGCGGTTCTACCGCCACGGTGAGGCCCCAGCCGAAGCGCGACTTGAGGCGCTCTTCCAGGCCAGAGACTTCTTTCGGATAACGGTCGCAGGTCAGGATGATCTGTTTCTGGCCCTCGAGGAGCGCGTTAAAAGTGTGGAAAAACTCCTCCTGGGAGCGGTCTTTCCCGGCAAAAAACTGAATATCGTCGATCAGCAGCGCATCGAGCGAACGATAGGCGGCCTTGAAGTCGTTCATCGTGTTGTGCTTGAGGGCGGTGACCATGTCACTAACAAAGCGCTCCGAATGCACATAGGCAATTCTGACGCCGGGGTTACCGCGCAGCATGGCGTGCCCGACCGCCTGCATCAGGTGGGTCTTACCGAGCCCAACGCCGCCATAAATAAACAACGGGTTATAGGCCTTGCCCGGGTTTTCGCCCGTTTGCTGGGCCGCTGCCTTGGCCAGCTGGTTGCTCTTGCCGACCACAAAATTGTCGAAGGTGAAGGCGGGGTTCAACCGGCCGCCGATGACGATTCCCTCGGCGCGGCTGGGACCAAAGCCAGTCGGTTTCCAGGCAGCTGTGGGACCCGCGGCCGGGCCGACGGCCGCGGCTGGTTGAACCGGCGCCCGGTCCATGTCGCCTACGCCCACGGTAACGATAGGTGCCTCAGGACCCGCGAATTGCCGCAATAACTCCGCGACCCGGGGCAACACGTTGGTGCTGACCCAGTCGACTACAAAACGATTGGGAGCCAGCAAACGCAGGGCTCCAGCACCCTCGACTGCCATAAGCGGCCGTACCCAGGTGTTAAATTGCTGGGGAGGGAGTTCATCTTCCAGCGCCGCGGCGCATTGTGCCCAAAGCTCTGCCGCCACGTTTGTCGCCTTGACTGAAGCCGCTGTTCGATAAAAAAGGGGGCGGAAGTCTATACCCTGCCGCAGTATTTGTATTGACACCTCTGGTCGCCCGAACGTAACCTTCCGGCCCTTTTTTGAAGCAAAATCAATAGTTAGAGCGTCAACATGAAACGCACATATCAGCCCAGCAAAATTCGTCGCAAGAGGACCCACGGGTTCCGTGCCCGCATGGCGACCCAGAATGGGCGCAAAGTACTTGCCCGGCGCCGCGCCAAGGGCCGCAAGAAGCTTATTCCCTGACGTTGCGACAACCCCCGACGCTGCAGACATCCGAAAGCCGGCAACCCGCCGCTGCGCGACCGCTCAAGCTGACGCGGGCGCAGCGCATGTTGCGCAAGGCGGACTTTGATGCGGCGTTCGCGGGTGGCCGCCGTATTTCCGATGCCATGTTTGTCGTAACGATCAAAGCACCGCTGCCGGCGACGACCGGCGAGCCGCGTGCGCGCATTGGCCTGGCGATTGCTGCCAAAAACATCGGCAATTCCGTGGCGCGCAATCGCGTACGCCGCACGGTGCGCGAATCTTTTCGGCTGCACCAGCACGAACTGCCAGCAGTCGACATCATCGTGTCGGCACGAGCGCCGGCGCGTGGCGCCGAGCGCGCCCGGCTGCGGGCCAGTCTGACCCAACTCTGGCAGCAGGTAATCAGGCAATGCGCGCCTTCCTCCGCGGCCTGATCCGCGTTTATCAGTTATTCATCAGCCCGTTGTTAGGGCCGCGCTGCCGTTTCTGGCCAAGCTGTTCCGAATACGCGCGCGAGGCGCTGGCGATACATGGCGCCGCGCGCGGCAGTTTGTTAGCAGCCAGGCGCATCCTGCGCTGCCATCCTTTTCATCCGGGCGGCATTGACCTGGTCCCCGGCAGTTGCGACTGCCATCCGAAAGAGACAGCAAGAACGTGAACGAAGGCAATTTGCGCATATTTCTGTGGATCGGCCTGGCGCTCGCGCTGTGGCTCAACTACGAGACCTGGCAGAAGGACTACGCGCCTGCAGCGACCGCCATCACGGCGGCCCAAGCTAACAAGCCAGCGGCGCTCGATGCCGCGATCCCGCAGGCACCGGCGAGCGCCACCGCAAACGTCCCGGCAGTCGCGCCGGTAGCCGACGCGGTTCCTTCGCTGCCGGCGGCGGCGCCGGGCACCGCCGCGGCTACACCGGTTGCAGCTGGTGTCGGCAGCGGCGCCACGGCGGGCGGCGGCGCGGTACGCGTCATTACGGACGTGATGGATCTCGATATCGGGCTGACTGGCGGCGAGCTGCAGCGCGCCGACCTGCTGGACTATCCGCAGGTCAAAGGCCAGAGCAAGCCCGTGCGCTTGTTTGATCGCGCGGCCACCGAAGGGTTCTATGCGTTGCAGAGCGGCCTCGCCCCGGCGGTCGGAGCCGCAGCGGGCGCCGCGTTCCCCACGCACCTGGCGCAGTTCACCGCCACGGCCCGCGAATATCGCCTGACGCCCGGAGCATCGGAACTACGCGTGCCCCTGAGCTGGACCGACGGGCAGGGCGTTACTGTCACCAAGACTTTCGTCTTCAAGCCCGGCCAATATCGCATCGATCTCGAGTATCAGATCGAGAACCGCTCTGCTGCGCCGTTCGTTGCAGCTCCCTACGCACAGATTCTGCGCGACGATATCCAGCCCGAATCCTCGATGTTCAGCGTGCAGAGCTATTCGTACAAAGGGCCGGCGTACTACGACGGCACCAAGTACACCAAGCTCGCGCTCAAGAGCGAGGACAACCATAAACTGTCCAGGGACCTGACCGGTGGCTGGATTGCCGGCATGGAGCACCATTTCGTCAGCGCCGTGGTGCCGGATCCTGGCAAAAGCTACCACTACGACATCAAGGTCAGTGGGCGGCAATATCTGATATCCGTGTTAGGTCCGGCGCAGGCGGTGGCGGCCGGCGCGGACGCCAAGATCGGCGAGACCCTGTTCGTTGGCCCGAAACTGCAGGCGCAGTTGAAACAGACGGGCGCCGAGCTCGACCGCGTCACCGATTACGGCACGTTGACGATTCTGTCGCGGCCGCTGTTCTGGCTGATCGAAAAAGTCCACGGTCTGTTAGGCAACTGGGGCTGGGCGATATTGATCACGACCCTGCTGCTGAAGCTCGCGTTCTACCCGCTGGCCGAGACCGCCGGCAAGTCCATGGCGAAGATGCGCGTGCTGGCGCCGCGGATGAAAGCGCTGCAGGAGACTTACAAGGACGACCGCGAGAAGCTCGGCCGCGCCACGATGGAGCTGTACCAGAAAGAGAAGATCAACCCGCTTGCGGGCTGCCTGCCGATGCTGATCCAGATGCCGGTATTCCTGGCGTTCTACTGGGTCTTGCTGGAGAGCGTCGAGATGCGCCAGGCGCCGTTCATGGGCTGGATCCAGGACCTGTCGTCGCGCGATCCATTCTTTGTGCTGCCAGTGCTGAACGCGATCGCCATGTACGGCCAGTTCAAGCTCAATCCGCCGCCACCGGATCCGATGCAGGCCAAGATTTTTCAGTTCATGCCGCTGGTCGTGTCGGCGACGTTCGTGTTTTTCCCGGCCGGCCTGGTGCTGTACTGGGTTACCAGTACGTTGCTGGGAATCCTGCAGCAGTGGAATATCAACCGGCGCATTGAGGCCGGGCAGGCGAAGGTCAAGGCGGGGTAACCGTTATCGCAGGCGGACGGCTCTGTCGAACTCGCGGCTGTCTGCTCGCAATCGCGCGGCCTGCGGCTACCCTCACTCATGCTGCGCGCTTGGACACATTCGCTCACTTCGAGTCCATAGCCCCATCGACCGCGCGCGCCGGGCATTCGTTCGGCGCGCTCCAGCTCACGAACAGCCGCGAGTTCGACAGAGTTGTGCGCCCGCAGAACCAGCGTGCCAGCCTGCCGTGAGCGCCGACGCCAGGGTCGACGCGGCCTAACAGCTTGGCGAAGGTCGCGGCGAAGGCTGAGTTTGATAGTACGGTCTGGCAGCGTGGGTTGATGCCTGCGAGCCGGAGCTCGCCGAGAGAGGGCGTAGCGAGCGCGGTCGATGACGTCATGACTCGAGATGCCCGGATGTGTCCAAGCTCGTAGCCCGAACGAGGGTACCCCGTTAGGGGCGAGCGATTGCGAGCCGGGCGTCAGCCCACGCCGCCAGGCCGCACAACCGACTATCCCTTTCGCCAATTTCTTGGACTATGATGAATCCATGGCGCATGTGGACACCATTGCTGCAATCGCCACCGCGCCGGGCCGCGGCGGCATCGGCGTCGTGCGCGTCTCCGGCCCAAAGGTGCCCGAGATCGCGGCGGTCATATGCGGCGACCTGCCGGCCGCGCGGCGCGCGGTGCTAACAGCATTCCGGGATGCCGCCGGCGAGCCGCTGGATGTCGGCATGGCGATCTTCTATCTCGCGCCGCATTCCTACACGGGCGAACACGTGCTGGAACTCCAGGGCCACGGCGGTCCGGTGTTGCTGGAAGCGGTGCTGGATCGCATGGTCGAGCTGGGCGCGCGGCGCGCACGGCCGGGGGAGTTCACGGAGCGCGCGTTTCATAACAACAAGATCGATCTGGCACAGGCCGAGGCGGTGGCCGATCTGATCGATGCGGACTCGCGCGCGTCGGCGCGCGCCGCGATGCGCTCTTTGCAGGGCGAGTTTTCCAACATGGTGGCCGGGCTCATCGATGCCGTGACGGATCTGCGCAGCTACGTTGAGGCCGCAATCGATTTTCCGGACGAGGAGGTCGATTTTCTGGGTGACAGCGAAGTGGCGGAGCGTCTGCTGAATGTCCGCGGTCACTTCGAAGCGGTCGATCAGGCGGCGCGCCAGGGCCGCTTGTTGCGTGAAGGAATGACGATTGTTATCGCCGGCCCGCCTAACGCCGGCAAGTCCAGTTTGCTGAATCGCCTCGCCGGGCATGACGCGGCGATTGTCACCGACGTTCCCGGCACCACGCGCGATGTGCTGCGCGAGCGGATCGACCTCGATGGTCTGCCGCTGCATGTGATCGATACGGCCGGCCTGCGCGAGGCGAACGATGCAGTCGAGCGCGAGGGCGTACGGCGCGCGCGCGCGGAAATCGCGCGGGCGGACCGCCTGCTGTTTGTCGTCGATGCGCACATCGATCCACAGGCTGGAGCCTATCTCGAGGAACGCGCGAAGCTACCCGCCGACGTACCGGTCACGTTGGTTTTAAACAAGTGCGATCTCGCAACCGGCATTCCAGTGGCCGACACGATGGCCGGACCGCCACGGATCACGGTGTCGGCCTTGCGTGGCGACGGTCTCGACCTGCTGCGCGCGCATCTCAAGGCAACGGTGGGCTTCGAGACCCCCGGGGCCGGCACGATCTCGGCGCGCCGGCGGCACGTCGATGCGTTGACGCGGGCCCGCGAGCACGTCGAGAGCGCGGCCAGGCACCTACAGGAGCGGCGCGGCGGCGAGCTGGTCGCGGAGGAGTTGCGCCTTGCGCAACTGGCGCTGGGCGAGATCACGGGCGCGGTCAGCGCCGATGACTTGTTAGGCCGTATCTTCAGCAGTTTCTGCATCGGTAAATGACCGGCCGTCGCGTCATGCTGCCGCCCGATCAGCGGCTGACTTTGTTAGCAGTCTTTGGAACGGAAGTGGACCTGGTGGAGATCTACGAGCATTCCTGGTTTGCGCGCGTTCACGCGCGGGCGCTGGCGACTACGCGCCGGCGGCGCATCTACCTGCGCGGCAACGCCCGGCAATTCTTTGAGCGGCCCGACTTTGTCCTGCATGAGTACTGTCATGTGCTTCGGCAATGGGAAACGGGCGAGCTTACGGTGTTTCGCTATCTGCTCGAATGGTTCCGGCGCGGCTACTGGGACAACCGCTTTGAAATCGAGGCGCGCGAATTTGCCGATGACCACCTGCACCGCTTCCGCGCCCTGTTAGCACGCAACCAGGCTGAGCTGCGCCAGCGGCACGCCGAGCGGCCGCGCAGCGCCTGAGCGAGCGCCTAGTGCGGCGGGTCGCCCGGCGATATTGGCGGCGTGGTCCGCCCGGTGGCCACATAGAAGATGACCAGGGCCGCGCCGATCGCTACCAGGATGCCGCCGGGCAGCTGCAGCTCCGAGGGCATGATCGTAAAGCTCGATACGAGCAGCGCGACGCCGATGCCCAGGCATATCAATCCCTGCAGCAAATATCGTGAAGCGGGCTTGGTCTGGCGGCCGGAGACGTCTCCCGCATCCGACGCCAGGTCAGGCGGTAGTTCGATGCCCTTTTCAATGGCGGCCATGCGCTCCCGGTGGCGCTGTTCCAACGCCTTGACGCGGGTGCGATGTTGCGTAATCACAGAGACGATCGCCAGGCCGATGCCCATGAAAACCGCCACCAGGGGGATCAGCACGCCAATTTCCGACACGGTAGTTTGCATAAGTTCCTCGCTCAGGTTCCTAACAATGATTGCATGAATTCGATGACGCCCGGCAGCAGCCGGGTGTGCTGATGTCCGAGCCAGAAGCCAAGCACCAGCGCTGCGAATACTTCCAGTCCGCTGGACCAGGGATTGCTGAAATGCGCATTCATGCCGGTTTAGACTCCCGCCGCCGGCGACTGGTTACAAAGAATTTGCTGAAACCTGCGGAACCGGGTGTGCGTCTAATAGTGAGCGGGTGACATGGACGACGAAATTCTGCAGTGGGTGCGCGAGGGGCGGTGTGACGACGCAATCGCGCGGCTGCTGCCTGCTTACCGCGAACGTGTCTTTGCGCTGTGCCTGAGCATGGTCGGCAACCGCGCGGCGGCTGAAGATATCGCCCAGGAGGTGTTCGTGAAGATCTGGCGGGCACTGCCGGCCTTCGATGGACGGTCGGCGTTGTCCACCTGGATTTATACGATCACGCGCAATGCGGCTTTGTCGGCGCTGCGCAGCCGGCGCGCGAGCGGATCGCTGACCGAGCCGGCGGTGTTAGCTGAGGTCGAGGCGAGGTCGGTAGAGGCGTCCAGTGCCACGGACTATGGCGCCATCGAGGCCGGCACGGATGCGCGACGGATCGAGGGCTGGGTGGCGCGGTTGCCGGAAAAACAGCGGCAGGTGGTGCGGTTGTTCTATCTGCGCGAATGTTCAGTGGAAGAAGTTGCGGAAATGTCAGGCATGCCGGTCGGGACCGTGAAAACATTGCTGCATCGCGGGCGCGAACGCCTGCGCGAGCTGGCGGGAGTGACGCAATCATGAACCTGGAACAAAAACTGCGGCAGCATTACGGCGGCTTGCGACCGGGCGCGGATTTCGACGCGCGCGTACTGGCGCGCATCGCCAACGTTGCCCGGCCCGCCGGCGATCCGGCTGCGCGTCGCGCGGCGGAACTTACCACGTATGAGCAAACGCGCCAGCGCCTCGCCAGGGAATGGCGACTGAACATGGGCTGGGTCGCTGTGTTCGCCATCGTGGCGCGGCTGGTCGTTCCCCATCTGGCGCCGCTGGCAACGGACCTGGCGCAGCTGAGCGCCCGAACCCTGGCCGCTGCACTCTTGCCGGGCCTGAGTTTCGGCGAGCTGCTGGTGCTACTGGCGCTCGCGGTCTGGTTTCTCGTGCGTCAGCCGAGGATGGCTTCGCGCTGGTAGAGCCGGCTGACAATCCAGCAGACAAGAAATCCAGCTAACAGACAAACGCCGGCAGACAGCAGCATCCAGGACAGCGGCAGCGTTTCGCCGCGCAGCGCGGCCATCAATTGAAAGTGCTGGCTCAGCGACGGGATGGCCATCGTGGCAAGGCTCGGCTTGAGACCTAACACGGAAGCGATCGCAAGCGGCAGGGTCGGCACCAGCATGGCGATGCCGAGCCAGCTCTGCGCCTCGCGATAGCTGCGCGTAAAGCTGGCGATAAGGGTCATGAGGCCCGCGCCGAGCGGGATGAACGGTGCCGTGGTTGCGATCATGTGCAGCACGACGGACGGGCTGAAGTCCACCGCGATGCCCGCACCGTCGAGCTTTATGTACGACAACGCAAGGGCCGTGGTACTCAGGGTGAGCACCAGGCTGATCAGCATGAAGGCGCAGCTTGCGAGGATTTTTCCATAAACGATGTGCGCGCGGGCGATCGGCGTGGTCAGCAGCGGCTCCAGTGAGCCGCGCTCGCGCTCACCCGCGGTGGCGTCGATGGCGAGATACATGCCGCCTAACAGCATCGCGAACATGACGATGTAGCTCAGCATGCCCAGCACGGTCTCGGCGCGACT
>JAYUGT010000081.1:0-5405 GCA_043738315.1 Gammaproteobacteria bacterium | reverse complement strand
CAAGCGCGAGGATGAAATCGCTGCCAAACTTCAGGCGCAGGGAAAGCGGCCGTTGTGGGACTCGCTGGATCTGGAATCGGCGAAGAAGATTGCCGCCGCGAGAGAAAGTGGTGAGGGCGGAGGCGATGCCGCCGCAGTTACGACAGCGCCAGCCGCAGCGCCTTCGACAGAACCCGCGACCCCTGCGCTGGCAGCTGCGGCCGCGGCGCCGGCAGACGCTGCAGCCCCGGCAGTTCCTGCAGCTCCCGCGGCCACACCAGCTGCCCCTGCAGAGCCGGCCGCTGCGCCCGCAGCGCCGCCGGCGCCCGCGGCAACAGCGTCACCGCCTGCGGCCGAGCAGCCGCCGGCCGCGCCGCCGCCTAAGTAAGCCCGCATTTGTTAGTCCAGCGTTAGGGCGTCAGCCGGCCGACGAGGAACTCCGCGAGCGCGGCGCCGGTGCGTGAGGTCTTGGCCTTTGTTGCGACACTCGCAGGCGGGCCGGCAACGACGATTTCGCCGCCAGCCTTGCCGGCTTCCGGTCCAAGGTCAATGACCCAGTCAGCGGCGGCGATCACGTCGAGGTTGTGTTCGACCACGACCACGCTGTTGCCGGCATCGACCAGGCGATGCAGCACGGCCAGCAGTTTCTCGACATCCGCCATGTGCAGGCCGACCGTCGGTTCGTCGAGCACGTAAAGCGTGCGCATCGGTTTCTGGCGCAGCTTGCGCACATCAGTGCGTACTTTGGAAAGCTCGGTCACGAGCTTGATGCGTTGGGCCTCGCCGCCCGACAGCGTCGGGCTCTGCTGGCCCAGCGTCAGGTAGCCCAGGCCGACATCGCGCAATAGGGCTAACGCATGCCTGACGGTTGTGTGCGCGGCGAAGAACTCGACCGCGTCGTCGATTTCGAGGCTCAGCACATCGGCAATGCTCTTGTCGCGCCAGCGTATCGTCAGCGTTTCCGGGTTGAAGCGCTTGCCGCCGCAGACGTCGCAACGCACTTTCACATCGGGCAGGAAATTCATCGCGATGGTCTGCACACCCTGGCCTTCGCAGGCCGGGCAACGGCCATCGGCCGTGTTGAATGAGAAACGGCTGGCATCGAAGCCGCGCAGCCGCGCCTCATTGGTGCCGGCAAAGATCTTTCGGATGTCGTCCCAGAAGCCGACATAGGTCGCGGGGCAGGAGCGCGGCGTCTTGCCGATCGGCGTCTGGTCCACTTCCAGCACCCGATCCAGTTGCTGCGTGCCGGTGATCCTGCGGCAGCCGCTGAGCGCCCCCGGTTTGTCACCTAACAAA
Source organism: Gammaproteobacteria bacterium (assembly GCA_043738315.1). Classification (GTDB taxonomy): domain Bacteria; phylum Pseudomonadota; class Gammaproteobacteria; order Steroidobacterales; family Steroidobacteraceae; genus UBA964. The sequence continues at coordinate 4,127 of JAYUGT010000081.1, read as the reverse complement.
CTGTGCAGGTTGGTGTGCAGGATGTCGCGCGCCAGCGTCGACTTGCCGGATCCCGAAACGCCGGTGACGACGACCAGCCGGCCGAGTGGAATGCGTACGTCGACATTGCGCAGGTTGTGCAGCGTCGCGCCTTCGATCTGCAGCGCGGTCGTATCTGCGTCCACGGACCGCCGCGGCTTCGCCGGATGCCGCAGTGGCTCGCGCAGGAATTTCCCAGTGATCGAATCCGGGTTTTTCATCAATTGCAACGCGGTTCCTTCGGCGACCAGGCGGCCACCGCGAATACCAGCGCCGGGGCCGAGATCGATGACATGATCAGCACGCCGAATGGTGTCTTCATCGTGCTCGACCACTAACAGCGTGTTGTCATGGTGCGCGAGCTTGGCGAGCGCGGCCAGCAGCACGCGGTTGTCGCGGGGATGCAGGCCGATGGTCGGCTCGTCGAGCACATAACAGACGCCGCGCAGGTTCGAGCCGAGCTGCGCCGCGAGGCGCAGGCGTTGCGCCTCGCCACCGGACAACGTCGGCGCCGCGCGGTCGAGTTGCAGGTAGCCGAGGCCAACCTCGCTCATGAAGCCGAGACGGCTCCTGATCTCAGCTAACAGGTCGCGGCCTATCGCGCGTTCCCGGACACTCAGCTTGAGCGCCGCGACGAAGCCCGACAGTTCGTCCACGGGTCTTGCCGTGAGTGCACCAATCGACTCGCCGCGGAAACGCACCGCGCGCGCGATCTCGTTGAGGCGCTGGCCCTGGCAACTCGTGCAGGATTCCTGGTGGTCGCCATACCATTCGTTCCAGCCGGTTTCTTCGCCGGTCTGTTCTTCGTCGAAGCCTGGCAGGCGGACACCGGCGCCGAAACAGGTCGTGCACCAGCCGTGCTTGGAGTTGAACGACAGCAGCCGAGGATCCAGTTCGGGAAAACTGCGGCCGCAGCCGGGGCAGGCGCGGCGGGCGGACAGGATTTCGACCTTGTCGGACCCACCAGCTAACAAGTGCACCGTTCCCTTGCCGTATTCGAGCGCCTGCAGCAGCGTCGCACGAACCGACGCTTCATTCGCGGCGGCGACCTTGAACTCGCCGACCGGCAGTTCGATGGTGTGTTCCTCGAACCGTGCGAGGCGCGGCCAGGGCTTGGTCGCGACGCTCTTGCCGTCGACCCGCAGCTGCGCATAGCCCTTGCCCTGCGCCCACTTGGCGAGATCTGTGTAGTAGCCCTTGCGGCTGACCACCAGCGGCGCTAACAGCTCGATGCTCTTGTTGCGGTGGTTCTTGAAGATCCGCGCCAGCATGGTCTCGGGCGTCTGCGGCTCGATGGCGAGATCGCAGGCGGGGCAGTGCTGGGTACCGAGCTTGACGTACAGCAGGCGCAGGAAATGATAGAGCTCGGTCAGCGTCGCCACGGTGCTCTTGCGGCCACCGCGGCTGGTGCGCTGTTCGATCGCGACTGTCGGCGGGATGCCGTAGATCGCGTCGACATCCGGCCGCGCCGCCGGTTGCACGAACTGCCGTGCGTAGGCATTCAGCGATTCGAGATAACGGCGCTGGCCTTCGTTGAAAATGATGTCGAACGCCAGCGTCGATTTGCCGGAGCCGGAGACGCCGGTCAGCACCGTGAACTTGTTGCGCGGAATGCTGACATCGAGATCGTGAAGATTGTGTTCGCGCGCGTGGTGCACGACGATGGCGTTGTCGCTGCTGGCAGTCGTGTAGGTATCCCGGGGCTCAGCCACCTGCGAGGGTGTGAACCCGACGGCGTAGTCGCGCAGCGCGACCGCGGTATGCGAGGTCGGGTGCTTGAGCAGGTTCGCGACCGTGCCGGCGAACACCAGTTCCCCGCCGGCTTCGCCGCCTTCTGGGCCGAGATCGATGACCCAGTCCGCGGCCCGGATCACATCGAGGTTGTGCTCGACGATCAGCAGCGAGTGACCGGCATCGAGCAGCTTGCGCAGCGCGCCTAACAAACGGGCGATGTCGGAAAAATGCAGGCCGGTCGTCGGCTCATCGAACAGGAACAGCTTGCCGCCCGGCTTCTGATCCTTGGGGGCGCTGACGCCGGCATCCGCGAGGTGTCCGGCGAGTTTCAGGCGTTGCGCCTCGCCGCCCGACAGCGTTGGCACCGGCTGGCCGAGCCGCAGGTATTCCAGCCCGACATCGGCGAGCGGCTGCAGTCGCGTCGCGAGCTCGGCGTCGCCGCCGAAAAATGCCAGCGCCTCGGCCACCGTCATGTCGAGCACGTCGGCAATGTTAGCGCGCGCGCCGCTGACGCCTGCCACGGTCACTTCCAGTGTCTCGGCCCGATAGCGCCGCCCCTGGCATTCGCCGCAGCGCAGGTAGACATCGGACAGGAACTGCATCTCGACGTGCTCGAAACCGTTGCCGTTGCAGATCGGGCAGCGGCCTGTGCCCGAGTTGAAACTGAAAGTTCCGGCGGTGTAGGCGCGTTGCTTGGACACTGCTTCGTTGGCAAACAGGGTCCGGATCCGCTCGAATGCGCCGACATAGCTCGCGGGATTTGAACGCGTCGTGCGGCCGATCGGCGTCTGGTCGACTGACACGACGTCGCTGATCAGTTCCGCGCCGCGCAGCTCGCGGAATATGCCCGGCGTTTCGGTCGGCTTGCCTAACACCTTCTTCAGTGCAGGTTCCAGCACATCCTGCATCACCGTCGATTTGCCGGAGCCGGAAACGCCGGTGATGCAGACGAACTGCCGCAGCGGGATATCCAGGCTGAGATTCTTGAGATTGTTCTGGCTGGCGCCCGTCAAATGCAGCACATGGAGTGGGGCAACGCGCTTCCTGCTCGCCGGTAGTTCCACCCGCCGCTTGCCGGACAGATACTCACCGGTCAGCGAGCCGGGCGCGCTGACAATCTCCGACGGCTTGCCGTTGAAGATGATGCGCCCGCCGGCGCTGCCCGCGCCCGGTCCCATGTCGATGATGCGATCGGCATCGCGCATGATCTGCGGATCGTGTTCCACGACCACCAGCGAATTGCCGGCGCTGCGCAATCTCTGCATGACCTGGATCACGCGCTGCATGTCACGCGGGTGCAGGCCGATCGAAGGCTCATCGAGCACGAACAGCGTGTTGACCAGCGAGGTGCCGAGCGCGGTGGTCAGGTTGATACGCTGCACCTCGCCGCCAGACAGCGTGCGCGACTGGCGGTCGAGCGTCAGATAAGCAAGGCCGACGTCGCAAAGATAGCCGAGCCGCGTGCGGATCTCACCTAACACAAGTTCGGTCGCGGCATCCAGCGCGCCGCCGAGGCGCAGCGTTGCGAAAAACTGGCGCAACCGGGTAACAGGCAACAGTGACAGCTCGTGCAGGTTGTAGCCCGGCAGCGCGCTGCCGGCGCGCGCCGGACCGAGGCGCCATAGCAGTGATTCGGGCTTGAGCCGCGCGCCGTTGCAGGTCTCGCAGGTCGTGTAGCTGCGGTACTTCGACAGCAGCACCCGGATGTGCATCTTGTAGGCTTTGGACTCGAGGTATTTGAAGAACCGCTTGGCGCCGTACCAGGTTTTCTTGGTCCAGGCGCCTTCGCCATCCAGCACCCACTGCTGGTAATTCTCCGCCAGCTTGTTCCAGGGCACATCGAGCGGCACGCCATGGCGCTGCGCATGCCGCTCGAGATCCTTCTGGCACTCTGACCACGCGGGCGTCTGCCAGGGCTTGAAAGCGCCCTGCGCGAGCGTCTTGTTAGGATCCGGGATCACCAGGCCCCAGTCGACACCGATCACGCGGCCAAAGCCGCGGCAGGTCTCGCAGGCACCGAGCGGCGAATTGAACGAGAACGCGCTCGGCACCGGCTCGCGATAGGCGATGTCGCAGCTCGCGCAGTGCAGGTCGATGGAATAGCGCTCAGTCGCGATCGCAGCGGCGTCGTCGGTGGTCGCGTCCATCGGGACGAAGTGCACCGCCACGCGGCCGCGCCCGACGCGGAACCCGGCTTCGAGCGCTTCCATGACCCGGCCACGATCGGTCTGTCCGAGGCGCACGCGGTCCTGGATCACTTCGATGCTGCGCGCGCTGCGCTGGCGCACGCGCGTGTAACCCTGCGCCAGCAGCAGCGCGTCGACTTCCTTCGCCTTGAAGTTCTTCGGGATTTCGATGGAAAAGCACAGGTACTG
>JAYUGT010000080.1:0-13636 GCA_043738315.1 Gammaproteobacteria bacterium | reverse complement strand
CCTTTTTCATGCCCATACCCATGCCCATGCCCATGCCCTTACCCATCACAGACTCATGGGCGGCACGCATCGCGGCCTGACACTCACCCATCGCTTTGTCGGATCTCAGGCACTGCGCCATGTCGGCATGCACCTGCGCCATTTTTTCCCGCATCGCTTTGCTGTGAGCCGCGTCCATGCCGGGTTCAGCCGCCAGCAGCGACGTAGTGGCCAGCGCCAGGGTAACTGCCAGTACGGCAACCAGTTTCTTCGTTCTCATAACCGAACTCCAGAGTGAATATTGGGCGTACATTGAACTGCTCTGGCGGCGCCGCAATCGGTGAAAGCCCGTATGGCCGCGTAGGACAACCGGGGGGTTGCGGATTCTTTGCCTTTTCGGGCGGTTGTCATTAGAATGCCCGCCCTTCGCCCTCGTGGCTTGTTCAAAAAATTCATATAAATCAGGTAGTTGAGGTTTCAATGCCGAGCGTTCGTGTCCGCGAAAATGAATATTTCGACGCTGCCCTGCGGCGCTTCAAGCGCGTTTGCGAAAAGGCGGGCGTGCTGACCGAACTCCGAAAGCGCGAGTTTTACGAAAAGCCGACCCAGGAGCGCAAGCGCAAGAAGGCGGCTGCCGTGAAACGCCACCAGAAACGCATCACCATGCGCGCACCCGGCTACGTTCCGCCGAAGCCCAAAGAGCGTTAGGCCACCGCGATGTCGCTGAAAGAGCGCATCACCGAAGACATGAAGACTGCGATGCGCGGCGGCGAAAAAGACCGCCTCGCCACCATTCGCATGCTGCAGGCGGCCATCAAGCAACGCGAAGTCGACGAGCGCATCCAGCTCGACGATGCCCAGGTGCTGAGCGCCATCGAAAAAATGATCAAGCAGCGCAAGGAATCCATCGCGCAGTTCGAAGCCGGCGGCCGTGCTGACTTGGTTGCCAAGGAAGCCGCGGAAATGGCCTTGCTGCAGGTGTATCTGCCCGCGCAGTTGTCCGAGACGGACCTCGACGCGCTGATTGCCGAGGCCATCGCCAGCACGGGCGCGGCATCGATCAAGGACATGGGCAAGGTCATGGGCGTGGTCAAGAGCAAAGCTGCCGGGCGCGCGGACATGGGCGCCGTCGGCGCGCGCATCAAGGCAAAACTAGGCTAGCCGCCAGCAGCCGGACCCGGCGCAGGCACGCGCAGCGGTCGATTTCAGGGCTATCCTTTCACGCATGGCCGGCCGGATTCCGCAATCTTTCATCGACGACCTGATCGCACGCAGCGACATCATCGAGCTGATTGGCAGCCGCGTGCCGCTGAAGAAAGCCGGCCGCGAATACCGCGCCTGCTGCCCGTTTCACAATGAAAAAACCCCGTCGTTCTGGGTCAGCCCGGACAAGCAGTTCTATCACTGCTTCGGCTGCGGCGCGCACGGCACGGCGTTAGGTTTCCTGATGAACTACGATCGCCTCAGCTTTCCCGAGGCGGTCGAGGACCTGGCGCAGCGGCTCGGCATCGAGATCCCGCGCGCGGCGCAGGCCGGCGGCGCCGCGCGCGTCGGCGATGACCTGTACGACCTGATGGATGAGGTCGCAAAGCACTATGCCGGCCTGCTCAAACGCGACGCCCGCGCTGCGAAGTATGTCGAGCAGCGCGGCCTGAACAGCGCCACGATCGAGCAGTTCCAGATCGGTTACGCCGCTAACAGCTGGAACGATGTGCTGCGGCGTTTCGGCGGCAGTGAAGACGCGCGCCGCGCGCTCAGTGAGGCCGGCCTGATCATCGAGCGCGATGCAACGCAGGCGCGCGAAGGCGAACGTCACTATGACCGATTTCGCGACCGCATCATGTTCCCGATCCGCGACGCGCGCGGCCGGACGATTGCCTTCGGCGGCCGCATCATCGACCAGGGCGAGCCAAAGTACCTGAATTCGCCGGAAACCACGCTGTTTCACAAGGGGCGCGAACTGTACGGCCTGTACGAGGTGCGCCGTTCGCGCGCACCGCTCAAGCGCCTGTTAGTCGTCGAAGGCTACATGGACGTCGTGCGCCTGCACCAGGCGGGCGTCGTCAACGCGGTCGCGACGTTAGGTACCGCAACCACGCCCGAGCACCTGAAACGAATTTTCCGCCTGGTCAGCGAAGTGGTGTTTGGCTTCGACGGCGATCGCGCCGGACGTGCCGCCGCCTGGCGCGCGCTCAACAACGCCCTGCCCGAAGCCCAGGACGGGCGCGAAATGAAATTCCTGTTCCTGCCTGAGGGCCAGGATCCCGATTCGCTGGTCGGCGAGGAAGGTCGCGAGGCCTTCGAGCGGCGCATCGAGTCGGCCATGCCGATGTCGGAATATCTGGTCAAGACACTTGCCGCCGAAGCCAATACCGCCAGCCCGGACGGCGCCGCGCGCTTCGCCAAGGAGGCGCAGCCACTGCTGGCCAGGCTGCCGGACGGCGTGTATCGCGAATTGCTCACCAGCCGCATCGCCGAGGAGATTGGCATGCCGGTCGCGCGGCTGCAGGCGCTGTGGCTGAAATCCGACGCCGCCAGTACTAACAAAACTGCCGGCGGCGGGGGCACGCCGGCCCGCATCGAGGGTTCGCGACCCAGGAGCGCCGTCGACCGGGGCGGCCTGGTGACGCAGTCAGTGCGGCTGCTGGTGCACTTCCCGTCGTCGGCGCGCGCACTCAGCGCCGAAACCGTCGCTGCGTTAGGCAAGCTCGAGGCCATCGACGCGCGCGCCTTGTTCGACATCGTGCAGGAATTACGCGCGCAGCCGGCCGACATAACCGCGCAGTTTCTGCAACGGCGGGTTGGCAGCCATGGTTACGAGCGCCTGGTTGAGCTCGCCAGCCAGCCCCCGCTGGTGGCCGATCCCAAGGCGGCCGGGAGGCAGTTGCAGGCCACCGTGCAAAAAATATTGGCGGTCGCGCGCGACCGGCGCTACGAAGCGCTGCTCAAGTTGCATGCTGCTGGCACGCTAAACAAGGAAGAATCTGAGGAATTACAGGAACTTATGAAAGTTCCGGCCACCACGCGGACGGACCCTATTAAATAAGTCAGAGCGCAATGGAATCTGGTGTCGGCCGCCCGGTCTGAGTATCATTCCGCGCTTCATTTTTCGCACACTCCCACCATGAAAATTAAATCAAAAGTTGCGGCTCCGGCGCGCAAGGCGGTTCGTGCGCCCGAAGCCAAACCGGCGACTCGCAAACCTGCTGCCAAGGCCGCTGCGCCCGCCAAGTCGGCGGTTGCCAAGACGACGCATGCGCCTCATGCCAAGCCCGCACACACGAAGCCCGCGCACGTCAAGCCTGTGGCAGCGAAAGCGGCCCTCGCCAAGGCGCCGCTTGCTAACACCAAGGCGCCGCTTGCTAACACCAAGGCGCCGCTTGCTAACACCAAGGCGCCGCTTGCTAACACCAAGGCGCCGCTTGCTGGCAAAGTCGCGAAGCACGTGACGACCGCAGCCGGCAAGGCTGCTGAAACTGCGGCGCCTGCGAAGCTTGCCCTGCTCGGCAAGACTGCCCCGACTGGCAAGACTGCGCCCGCCGCAAAGGCCGGCCCGAAACCCGGCACGCCCGCTGCGCTGCGTGAAGCCGCCGCCGCCGAGAAGGCCGCTGACAAGAAAGCGCTCGCCGCCATTGCCGAACGCCGCGTCGCGGTGATGCCGGAAGACCGGCAGTCGCAGCTCAAGCAACTGATCGCGCTGGGCAAGGAACAGAGCTACCTCACCTATTCGCAGGTCAACGATTACCTGCCGAGCGAAATCGTCGATCCGGAACAGATCGAGGAGATCGTCAACACCATCAACGACATGGGCATCCCGGTCTACGAAAAGGCCCCGGACAGCGAGTCGTTGTTAGCTGCGGAGTCGACCGCGCCGTCGGACGAGGAAGCCATCGAAGAAGCAGCCGCCGCGCTGGCGGCGCTCGATGCCGAACTCGGCCGCACCACCGACCCGGTGCGCATGTACATGCGCGAAATGGGCACGGTCGAACTGCTGACCCGCGAAGGCGAAATCCGCATCGCCAAGCGCATCGAAGAAGGCCTCGATTCCGTCAAGTCGCAGCTCTCGGTGTATCCGCCAACCTATGAGTTCCTGCTGAAAGCGTACGAGAACGTCAAGGCCGGTGCGGGCCGCCTGGTCGACATCATCGTCGGCTACATCGATCCTAACGCGCCGGATGTGATAGCGCAGCCGCAGAATCCGACCAAGATGGACCTGGTCGACGAAACCGTGCCGGCCGAGCCCGTTGCGGAAGGCGCCGAAGACGGCGACGAAAGCGAAGAAGCGATCGATACCGGCCCGGATCCGATCGAGGCCGCCGAGCGGTTTGCCGCGATCACGAAGGCCTTTGCGCAGTGGATGGGCTTGCGCGAGAAGGTCGGCGTCGAAGATCCAAAGTCGATCAAGGCGCGCACCAAGCTTGCCGCCCAGTTCATGGAGCTCAAGCTGTCGCCGCGCATGTTCGAGGCGCTGATCGGCAACCTGCGCTCGCACATCAACGAAGTGCGTTTGCTCGAGCGCGAGATCATGGTCATCGCGGTGCGCGACGCCGGCATGCCGCGCAAGGACTTCATCCAGAGCTTCCCGAAGAACGAAACCAACCTGCGTTGGGCCTTGAAGCACGTCAAGCTGGCGAAGAAATATTCCGCGCCGCTGGCCCGGCTGCAGGAAGAGATCGAGCGCCGGCAGGAAAAACTGCTGACCCTGGAAACGGTGTTTCGTCTGTCGATCACCGACCTCAAGGGCATCAATCGCGAAGTCTCGGTCGGTGAAGCGAAAGCGCGCCGCGCCAAGAAGGAAATGGTCGAGGCGAACCTGCGCCTGGTGATTTCGATCGCGAAGAAGTACACCAATCGCGGCCTGCAATTCCTCGATCTGATCCAGGAAGGCAACATCGGCCTGATGAAGGCGGTCGACAAGTTCGAATATCGCCGCGGCTACAAGTTCTCGACCTATGCGACGTGGTGGATTCGCCAGGCCATCACGCGCTCCATCGCGGACCAGGCAAGGACTATTCGCATACCCGTACACATGATCGAGACCATCAACAAGCTCAACCGCATTTCGCGGCAGATGCTGCAGGAGATGGGCCGCGAACCGACGCCCGATGAACTCGCCATCCGCATGGAAATGCCGGAAGACAAGGTTCGCAAGGTGCTGAAGATCGCGAAAGAACCGATCTCGATGGAAACGCCGATCGGCGATGATGAAGATTCGCATCTCGGCGATTTCATCGAAGACACGTCGGTGGCATCACCCATTGACCAGGCGACCTCGGAGAGCCTGCGCGAGACCACGCACTCCGTGTTAGCCCAGCTGACGCCGCGCGAAGCCAAGGTGCTGCGCATGCGTTTCGGCATCGACATGAACACCGATCACACGCTGGAAGAAGTCGGCAAGCAGTTCGACGTGACGCGCGAGCGTATCCGGCAGATTGAAGCGAAGGCGTTGCGGAAACTGCGGCATCCGAGCCGCAGTGAGCAGCTGCGTTCGTTCCTGATGGATGACTGATACCTGATACGGCTGCCAGGTTGTTAGTACCGGGTGACCGATGTTGGTATTTGGATGGCCGGCGAATATCGAGCGCCGTTCAAGGACGGATCAGGGCGCGGCGGCTGCCGTCATGATGGTGCTTGGGAAGAGGGTCTCGGCGTCGCGCCCCCGGCCTTGAACGGGCACCCGCCAACGGCGGGCGCTCGATCCTGAGCCGGACAGCCGAATACCAACGCCGGCCGCCCTGCCCTGCCAGTCGGCGGCCGCTCATGCAACCGGCATTGGCGTCTGCTGGCGCGAATATAGTTCGAGACTGGAATGGCTGGGGCCATAGTCTTCGGTCGGCGCTGTTAGCATCTGCGGACAGTTCTTCTCAGCGTACTCGCGCACGTTCTTCGGCAGGATCGCAACGCTGCTCGCGGCGTTCATCGTCGAAGTGTAAACGCAGTGGCCGGGTGTCTGGCCCATCAGGAGCCACGGCAGCCACGGCGAGATGCGATGCCAGGTGCCGACATACGGCACGGCGGTCAGCGCCGGGTTCTCGAGATCCTTGCGCTTGACGAAGTAGCGCATCATTTCCGACACCTGGGCCTTCGGACCGGCGGACTCGCGCGGCCACTTGTCGGGCTGCAGCGGATTGGGATAGTTCAGGTGCATGTCAGTCCCGAGCATAAGAGTCTCGCTGTCCATCTCGCGCCACGGAAAAATCAGCGGAATCTTCGGCAGGTTGCTGCGATCGCCGCGGAAATCCTCCGGCACCAGGATCAGAGTCTCGCTGATGGTGTAGTTGAAGGGATCGTTGATCGCATGCACGACCCGCACGTCCTCGCTGGTCAGCGGGTTTCGAAAGCTGTCAATGATGTCGCCCGCCTGCCCGAGCCTTGTTAGGTTGGCGTAAAAAATGACTTCCTTGTTGACACGACGGATGTTGCCGTCCGGCAGCGGCAGCAGCCGCGTCGCGAGGAAGGTGTGGAAACCGAGAATCGGCTTCAGCGCTTCACCGGGCCGCGCGGCAAGGATGTTGCCGGTGCAATAGCAAATGCGCTCCTTGCTGCTGTCCATGTCGGCCTGGATGCGCGCCCAGGCGTCGCGGTTCCAGCGCGGGCTCATGAAGTCGATCTTGGTTTCGAACGGTATGACAGCCATGATGTAATCCTGCGTACGGCGGAAACCTAATGAATAACTGACCAGGAGCGGCAAAGTCACGCACGGTATGAATTTCAGTTCATTTCGGCAGGAGGTATCGGCTGACAGTACGCCGGTTTTCCCAGATCGCTGGTCCGTCAGGCGCGTCCGCAGCCGCGGCATCGGCGGCCGCCGTGTCTATCACCTAAACCCCTTCGCCACCAGATAGACCTCGCGCGACTCCTTGCGTGAGGCCGCCGGTTTACGAATCAGCACTTTGTCGAAATGCTTGCGCAGTTCTTTCAGGTACGCATCGGATCCCGAGCCCTGGAACATCTTCGCCGCGAAGTTGCCGCCGGGCTTCAGGGTCTTGCACACAGTGTCGAGCGCTAATTCCAGGAAATACATCGATGAGGCCTGGTCGGCGACAGCAATGCCAGTGATGTTAGGTGCGATATCGGAAATGATCAGATCGAACTTCCCGCCGCCCAGCCAGTCGAGCAGTTTCTGCACGGTGGTTTCTTCCGTGAAGTCGCCCTGGATGAAATCGACATTTGTCAGGGGATCCATCGGCAGGATGTCGGTCGCCAGCACGCGTCCCTTCGAACCCACGAGCCTGCCGGCCACCTGCGACCAGCCGCCGGGTGCGGAACCGAGATCCATGACGCGCATGCCGGGACGGATGAGCCGGTCTTTTTCATTCAGTTCGATCAGCTTGTAAGCCGAGCGCGACCGATAGCCATCTTTCTGGGCCTGCTTGACGAAGGGGTCGCTGAGATGCCGGGACATCCAGCTGGCGCTGCTTTTTGTACGAGCCATTTCTTGGACGGAACCGCGCGTTAGAATGGCGATCATTCTACCCCTCTGCCGGATTAACCGGCCAGGAAGTCCGCGGTGATCCGCATTACTGAGTTGCCATTGCCTCTCGGCTACGCGCCCGAAGCGCTGCGCGCGGCCATTCTGAAGCGCCTTGCCATCCCTGAGGCAGAGCTGCTGGATTTCACGCTGTTCAAGCGCAGCTACGACGCGCGCAAGAAAAACAGCGGTATCGTGTTTGTCTGCATCGTCGACGTCACGGTACGCGATGAAGCCACGGTGCTGCGACGCTTGGCACGTGATCGACAGGTGAGTGTGGCCGCGGACACGGCGTACCACCCCGTCGCGCAGGCGCCAGCGATGCACAAGGAACGGCCGCTGGTCGTGGGCTTTGGACCCTGTGGACTGTTTGCAGCGCTGCTGCTGGCGCAAATGGGCTTCAAACCCATTGTGCTGGAACGCGGCCGCGACGTGCGACGCCGCACAGGCGACACCTGGGCGTTGTGGCGCAAGAATACGCTGACGCCGGAATCCAACGTGCAGTTTGGCGAGGGCGGCGCGGGCCTGTTTTCCGACGGCAAGCTCTACAGCCAGATCAAGGACCCGAAATTCTACGGCCGCAAGGTGATGCATGAATTCGTGCGTGCCGGCGCGCCGCCGGAAATTCTATTTGTCAGCAAGCCGCACATCGGCACCTTTCGCCTGACGGGCGTCGTGGCCGCGATGCGCAGGGAAATTATCTCGTTAGGCGGCGAAGTGCGCTTCGAGAGCAGGGTCACCGACCTGCTCATTGAAAACGGCCAGATTGAAGGCGTGGTGCTCGCCAATGGCGAAACGCTGCACAGCCGGCATGTGGTGCTCGCGCTGGGGCACAGCTCGCGCGACACGCTGCGCATGCTGGAGGCGCGGCGTGTATTCATGGAAGCCAAGCCCTTCGCGATTGGCTTTCGCATCGAGCATCCGCAGTCGATGATCGACGCGGCACGCCTCGGACGCTTTGCGGGACATCCCGAACTGGGCGCCGCCGATTACAAGCTGGTGCACCACGCCAGCAACGCGCGCTCGGTCTACAGCTTCTGCATGTGCCCCGGCGGCATGGTGGTCGCCGCCACCTCCGAGCTGCAGCGCGTGGTCACCAATGGCATGAGCCAGTACTCGCGCAACGAGCGCAATGCCAACGCGGGCTTCGTCGTGGCGATCAATCCCGAGGCGGATTTCCCCGGCGGACCACTCGCCGGCGTGGCGCTGCAGGAAGCGCTGGAGTCCACAGCGTATGTGTTAGGTGGCAGCGACTACTGCGCCCCCGGGCAGCTGGTCGGCGATTTCCTGCGCGGTGTTGGCTCCACGCAGCTCGGCGCCATCACGCCTTCGTACCAACCGGGCGTGAAGCTTGGCGACCTGTCGCAGGCGCTGCCCGCCTACGCTATCGACGCCATGCGCGAGGCCCTGCCGGTGTTCGGCCGGCAGATCCGCGGCTTCGATCGTGAAGACGCCGTGCTGACGGGCGTCGAGAGCCGCACGTCGTCTCCGGTACGCATAACCCGTGACGCCGCATCGCTGCAAAGCCTGAACGTGCGCGGGCTTTACCCTTGCGGCGAAGGCGCCGGCTACGCGGGCGGCATACTGTCGGCAGGCGTCGATGGTATTAAAGTGGCGGAAGCCGTGGCGCGGAGCCTTACATGAAATTCGAAGACATCAGGAAGCTCCACCAGAAGAAGTTCCGCGAGGAGTTCGGCTGCTTCCTGATCGAAGGCGAGCATCTGGTGCAGGAACTGCAGAAATCCGCGGCAAACGACGCGCGTCTGCGCAGCAGCGAAATCTACTGCACGCGCGACTACGCGCACTGGACCAGCCAGCTCAACATCCACGTGGTCAACTCGCGCCACATGACCATGCTCAGTGAAACGCGCTCGCCACAAGGTATCGCAGCCGTCGTGCCGCTGTTGACATCAGCCGCGGCGTGGCCCGGCGAACGCGCCATCTATCTGCATGAGATCCAGGATCCCGGCAATCTCGGCACCATCCTGCGCGCACTCGCGTGGTTCGGAAAGTTTCGCTGCCTGCTCAGCCCGGACAGCGTGGACGTACACAACGGCAAAGTGGTGCGTGCCAGCATGGGTGCCATCTTCCATGTGCCAGTGGAAATCGATGTGCCGTTAGCTGCGCTGGCGGCACGTTTCGGGCGCATTGCCAGCCTCGATCTGCAGGGCGAGTCGATCGCGACGCCTGCGTTCCGCAAGTTCGACTGTTACCTTTTTGGCAATGAAGCGCGCGGCCTGCCACGCGAGGCGCTCGTGGCGCTCAAGGCACAGCCCTTCACGGTTGCCGGAACCGGCGTGATTGAGTCGCTGAATGTCGCGGCAACCGTTAACATCTGTCAGTACGAGCTGAGCCGGCGCTCGTAGATCACTAACAATTTTTCTGCGGAGTCAAAATGATGAAGAATGGAATACTGACCTGTCTGGCAGCGGTGCTGATGTTGATCGCGCCCACTGCAAAAGCGGCGGATCAGTGGCTCAGCAACGCGCAGCTCATCAATGGTTTGCCGGATTCCAAAGTTCGCTCGGTCAACCTGCGTATTTCGGCTGGAAAAATCGCGGAAATTACCCCCGCAGGCAATCGCGCCGACGCGATCGATCTGCAGGGCGCATTCTTGCTGCCTGGCTTCATCGATGCGCATACGCATATCGAGGATCCCGCTTCGGCCAGGCGCGCGCTGCTCTCCGGTGTGACCACGACTCGCGTGCTCGGCGATGCCTATCTCAAAGCCATGGCGACGCGCGATCTGGTGCGCGTGGGTTACGTGCAAGGTCCGCAGATGCTGGTGTCGGGCGGCCATGTGCGCCCGCGGCTTGGCGAGCCCTTCATATTGAGTTTCCCGCAATTCGGGCAGTACCTGGATGCGCCGCTGCAGGGCGCCGACAACGTTGCGGCAGTGGTCCGGGCGGTCATTGCGCGCGGCGCGGACGTCATCAAGGTCGGCGCCAGTGAACGCGCGGGTCTGGCAAGGACGGATCCGCGCCGCCAGGAATTGTCTTACGAGGAAATCCGCGCCGCCGTGCTGGAAGCCGGCAAGGCCGGCTTGTTCGTCGCGGCGCATGCGCACGACCGGCATGGCGCGAATGCCGCTGTCCGGGCTGGCGTGCGCAGCATCGAGCATGGCACCTACCTGGATGACGAGACCCTGGCACTGATGCGCAAGCAAGGCACTTTCTTCGTACCGACGCTGGCCATCATGAGTCCGTTAGGCGATCCGCACGGTGACAGCGCCGATGACGTCGCGCTGCAGCTGCGCACGACGCACATGATGAAGCCGCTGCGCGACGCGGTGCGCAAGGCGCGCGCGCTGGGGATCACGGTCGCGGTGGGCACCGACGGCACCTATGGCGACGGCGATGAATCCTCGCGTGTACGGCCGGGCCACGAAGTGGCGGAACTGATTGCCTGCGGCTACACGCCGATGGAGGCAATCACGTCCGCAACCTACAATTCCGCGCGCGTGCTGGGCATCGAGGCACGCACGGGCAGCGTTGCCGTGGGCCTCGAAGCGGACCTGCTGGTCGTAGATCGCGACCCGCGCACCGATCCGACGACCTTGTTCGAAGCGATGCTAGTCGTTACGGACGGCAGGATTGCGTTGAATCGTTTGTCGGAGCGATAAGGCCGCAACACCCGGAGTGCACCCTTTGTCTAAGCCACCTGAATGCAAGCATGAGCCCGGAACCTTTCGCCCTGTCATCGATCGCAACCGTTGCGAAGGAAAGGCGGACTGCGTGCGGGTGTGCCCGGTTGGCGTCTTTGCAGTGGGAACGTTGCTTGAAGACCTGCGCGGTGGCCTCAGTCTCATGGGCAAGGTCAAAGGGTTTGTTCACCGGTGGCAGCAGGCCCAGCTCCTGAAGGAGTCCGCATGCGAGGCTTGTGGTTTATGTGTGAACGCCTGCCCTGAGAAGGCAATCACGCTGGAACGAGTTTCATGAGTCGCATCGGTCCAAAAAATACGAGTTCGACCTAACAACCTCAGTCTACCTGGTGCCCGGCCTCGCCTTTGCTAACGCCTCGTCCAGCATCTTGATCAGCGCATCGCGATCGTAGGTGTAAGGCTGGCCTTCATTGAGCTGCACGAGCTGGCGGATCTGGTGACCGATGGTCCATTCGGCTTCGCCCTGGTTGGGCACAACCATGTAGCGTCGTTTCGGATTTGGGTCAAACAGCGCTTTTTCGACTGCGTCGGCGACTTCGTCCGGTTCCTTGTACTGGGAACGATCGCCGCTGGTCTTGGTGTCGTTGAGCCTGTGCAGCGCGCTGCGCATGATTTCAGAATTGTAGTTGCCGGGCTCAACGACGTTGACGATCACGCCCTGCTCCTGCATCTGAATCGCCAGCGAATCGGTGAAGGCTTCGACCGCGTGCTTGCTCATCTGGTAGGCCATCAG
Source organism: Gammaproteobacteria bacterium (assembly GCA_043738315.1). GTDB lineage: Bacteria > Pseudomonadota > Gammaproteobacteria > Steroidobacterales > Steroidobacteraceae > UBA964. Next base: position 1,792 of record JAYUGT010000080.1, on the reverse strand, counting down.
ATCGCGCGTGACGCCGATTCCCGAGATCGAGCCAATGGTGGTTATCCGGCCTTTGGCAGCGATGATCATCGGCGCGAACGCGCGGCTCACGCGATACGGCCCGTACAGGTTGACCTGCATCGTTAGGTCGAACTCCTCGGGCGGCATCTCAGCGAGCGTACCGCGGGTTGCAATGCCGGCGTTGTTGACGAGCCCATACAAGCCGCGCCCGGCCTTCTGGATGGTCTCGACCGCCGCCGCAATATCGGCAGTGCTCGTCACATCGAGGCGCAGCGCCTGCACGTTCTTGATTTGCGCCAGCGCTTTGAGGTCTGCTTCCTTGCGCGCACCGGCATAGACGAAATAGCCGTTCGCGGCGAGCCGCTCGGTGAGCTTGCGTCCGATGCCAGTGCTCGCGCCGGTCACCAGCACGGTCTTCTGAGAAGCCGCTGCTGGGGCCGCGACCGGTGGCGGCTCCGCCAGCGTGGCGAGCGGCGCAACCAGGATCAGCGCAAAAATCGTCTTGAAAACAGCATGCATGATGTGGGGCTCCGTTTCAGGTGGGCAAGACTAGCAGTATTCTAAGTGCCTATGGCAAACGGCAGACGCGGCAAAGACCTTGGCATGGGCCGCGCGATCTCACGTCGCGATTTTCTGGACGGCGCTGCGATGGCAGTTGCCGCAGCCAGCCTCCCCGCCGCCTCACCAGCCGCGCTAACACAGGGTGCGGCGGAAGTTACCCCACCGCGTCGTCTCGGTGAGCGGGGTCAGCATCCGGGCAGCAACGTCGTCGCGCACAAGCTGCGCGATGGCATTTTCTGGCGCGACGTCGCGGGCGTGCGGGTGAGCGGCGAGACCTATGACCTGGTGATCGTCGGCGGCGGCATCTCGGGCCTGGCAGCGGCGATGGCCTATCGCGAACGAGCGGGCGCCGCCTGTCGCATTCTGATAATCGAAAATCACGACGATTTCGGCGGTCACGCCAAGCGCAACGAGTTTGTCGCGCAATCGGGCCGCGTGCTGATCGGCTACGGCGGATCGCAGTCCCTGCAATCGCCCAGTTATTTCTCGCCCGCGATGAACGCAATGCTGCGGACACTCGATCTTGACCTGACAAAATTCGCGAGCAGCTACTACGACCGGGACTGGACGCAGCGCCATGGCCTGCGTCCAGCCTGTTTTTTTCCGCGCGAATCATTCGGCCGGGATCGCCTGGTGACTATTTCAGAACGTGCCGCAGACTGGGTGCGGCGCACGCCACTGTCGCGCCGGGCGCAGCAGGACCTCATCCGGCTGATGGACAATCCGCCCGACTATTTTCCAGGGCTGAGCCAGGCCGAAAAGCGGCAGCGGCTTGCGTCCATGACCTATCAGCAATTTTTGTTAGACGTCGCACGGGTCGATCCGCAGCTGGTGACGTTCTTCGCCGAATCGACGGCGGGCTACTTTGGTGTCGGTATCGATGCCGCGTCGGCTCTCGATGCCTGTGCGAACGGCAGCCCCGGTTTCAGCGCAATGAGTCTGGGCGCGCTGGCGGATCCGGCGATGAGCCCGAGCGGCCGCCTCGCCTATACCGATCCAGATCCCTACATCTACCACTTCCCCGATGGCAATCACGGCCTGGCGCGGGCGTTGCTGCGGCACCTGAATTTTGCGGCGCTCCCGGCAGGATCGATAGAAGCGCTGGTGACCACGCCGGTTGACTATGCGCGCCTGGATGACCCCTCCGCGTCGACTCGCATCCGCCTCGAATCGACTGTGGTACGCGTGCAGCACCTGGGCGCCGCGGATCACGCCGAGGAAGTCGAAGTCA
>JAYUGT010000079.1:0-5423 GCA_043738315.1 Gammaproteobacteria bacterium | reverse complement strand
TCACGACCAGCGGTACACGGCTCGCGGCGTTGCTCAGCGCCGAGCCGCTGTCGTTCCAGTTTTTCTGCGACGATCGCCTGGTGCAAAGATCGCCGACTGACGGGCATTTCGTGCGCAAGTTCCGGCTGCCGCCGCTGGCCAGATTGCCCGAAGGCTGGCTCGTTAGCTTCGATCTGGATGCCGATACGCGGGTCTACGGTCTCGGCGAAAAGTCCGGCCGGCTGGACAAGCGCGGCCAGCTGCTGCGTTCGCATAACCACGACGCGCTGGGCCTGAATGCCGAATGGAGTTACAAGAACTCGCCATTCGCCTGGAGCCCCGACGGCTGGGGCGTCTTTATCCACACGCCAGCCGCCGTCAGCCATGGCGTTGGCTATGGGCCCTGGTCGCAGCGCAGCTACGTTGCGGTCGTTAGCAGCGAGTGCCTCGATGTATTCGTGCTGACGGGCCGCGATGGCGCGGCGCAACTGGCGCAGTACACGGCGCTGACCGGCCGCGCGCCGACGCCGCCGGCCTGGAGCCTGGGCGTGATTCTCTCCAAGGCCTATTACCGCGATTCGGCAGAGATCCTGGCGGTGGCGCGTGAAGTCAGGCGTCGCAACATGCCCTGCGAAGTCATCACCTTCGATGGCCGCGCCTGGCAGGACACCGACACGCGCTTCGCCTTTGAGTGGTGTCCGCGACGTTATCCTGATCCGCGGCCGACCGTGAACGCGCTGCGCGATATGGGATTCCGCATCTGCGTGTGGGAGTACCCGCTGATCTCGGTGCGCAATCCGAAGTTCGCGGAGCTTGCGGGCAAGGGCTGGCTGCTCAAGGACCGCCGCAGCGGCGAGGCCTATCGCTTTCGTTTCGACCCCGAGCCTTTCGGCCAGGTGCTAACACAGCTGCCGGAATCAGGGCTGCTCGATTTCACCCACCCGGACGCCTATGCCTGGTGGCGCGACCAGCACAAAGCACTGTTCGACCTCGGCATCGACATGATCAAGGCGGATTTTGGCGAGCAGATCGAGCCTGACATGCTGGCGCACAATGGCGCGGAAGGCGCCGAGTTGCACAACGTGTATGGCTTGCTCTACAACCGTTGCGTGCATGAAGCCGCGAGCAAGTTCGGAGCTAACGGCGCGTTTCTCTTCAGTCGCGCGGGCTGGACCGGTTCGCAACGCTATCCGTCGCAATGGGGCGGTGATCCGCAGGCGGACTGGGGCGGCATGGCCGGCAACCTGCGCAGCGGCCTCAGCTGGGGCCTCACCGGCGCCCCTTACTACGCGACCGACGTCGGCGGTTTTTATGGCGATCAGCGCGACCCGGTCCTGTATGTCCGTTGGCTGCAGATGGCGGTTTTTTCCGCGCACCTGCGCCTGCATGGCATCGGCGCGCGCGAACCCTGGAGCTACGGCGCGGAGGCCGAAGCGCTGGCGATGACGGCACTGCGCCTGCGCAACCGTCTCTTGCCTTATCTCGAGACTGCCATCGCTGCGGCAGCTAACACCGGCCTGCCGGTGCAACGGCCCATGGTGCTCGCGTTTCCGGACGATCCCGCGGCCTGGGCGTTCGAGGATCAATTCATGTTTGGCGAGGACTTGCTCGTGGCTCCATGCCTGCGTGCCGACGGCCGGGTGAGCGTTTACCTGCCGCCGGGCGACTGGTGCCGATTCCCGGATCGCGAACCCGTCGGCGGCGGCCGCGTGCACAGCTTGTCGCTGGCACTCAGCGAAATGGCGGTCTTTGTGCGCCGCGGCACGCACGTCGCGCTGGGCCCGGAGAGCGGTTTGTTGCGTGGCCGCATCAGCCGCAATGAAGAATGGGTCGCCTAGGCGATCGCTTAAGTCTCATGTCTTATATAAGGGTTGTAAGACATATAAACGTCGTGCTAGTTTGACGCAAATGAAGCAGCGCCGCCTCGGCCCTGCCAGGTTTTCTGAGGGAGAAATCCACATGGTTAAGAATAAATACACGCTGTTGACCGCGTTGCTGTCAGGTATTGCGACCGCACTGGCAACTGGTCCGGTCCTGGCGCAGGAGGCCGGAAGTTCCGAGCCGGCGCTGGAAGAAATTGTGGTGACCTCGCAAAAGCGCGAGCAGAAACTGCAGGACGTACCGATCGCGGTGTCGGTGGTCAGCGCCAAGATGGTGGATGCAGCCGGCGGCTTCAATGTCGACGGACTGCGCGCCATGGTGCCGTCGCTCAATATCCGCAAGACCAATACCTCGCTCAACCAGGCGCTGTTCCTGCGCGGCGTCGGTACGATCAACTTCGCCATCGCGGCGCAGCCCAGCGTGGCGGCGGTGGTCGACGGCGTGGTGCTGAACTCCGCCGGCGAAGCCTTCGGTGATCTCTACGACATCGAGCGCGTCGAAGTGCTGCGCGGTCCGCAGGGCACGCTGTTCGGCAAGAACTCCTCGGCCGGCGTGGTGAACATCGTGTCGAAGCGTCCCGGCGGTGAATTGGGTGGCTACGTCGACGTCGGTCTCTACGAAGACAATGAGTACAAGGTCAAGGCCGCGCTGGACGCGCCGATCTCGGAAAACCTGCGCACGCGCACCACGGTGACCTGGGGCCAGTTCGATGGTTACATCAATAACATCACGACCACGGGCGCCGGCGGCAAGATCAACGGCTATGACCGCAAGGGCATCCGCACCATCTGGGAAGCGACGCCTAACGACCGCGTGCGCCTGACGTTCATTGGCGACTACCGCGAGTCCGACGACAATTGCTGCGCGGAAATCATCGGCGCGACGCCGACCGGCGTGAACGGGCCGGCGCTGACATCGTTGCTATCAGGTGTCTCGTTGCTGGGCGACGATACCCGCCAGGTCAAGCAGAACCTGGCAATGCGCTCAACCGAAAAAGCCTGGGGCGCTTCGGTTCAGGCCGACATCGACTTCGACAAATTCACGTTGACGTCGATCACCGCGTATCGCACCTGGGACTCGACCGAATATCGAGAAGGTGACTGGCTCGACCAGTCGGCAGCCTATGTCGGCAACGCGTTCGCGCAATTGCATGATTTCGGTCCGCAGACGCAGAACACGCTGTCCGAGGAGCTGCGCATCGCCTCCAAGGGCGGCGGGGACCTCGATTATGTGGCCGGTGTCTTTTACGCGAAGAACGAGGCCGAGCGGTTCTTCCAGCGCAACGATATCGTCTGCACGGCGACCACGTCGCCTGTGAACGCGACGGGCCTGGCGCCTTGCCTCGCCGGCACGTCCACGATCGTGACGCCCTCAGCGAATGCGCTTTTCGGCGCGAATTTCAAGAACTTTGCCGTGTTCGGCGACGCCACGTACCACATGAGCGAGGCGGTGCGGGTCATTGGCGGCGTCCGCTGGACGCAAGACAAGCTCGACTTCAATCACACCTACAACTTCTCGCCGATCGCGGGTCCCGGCATCCGCAACCAGGCGGGCGGTGGCACGGCTTTCCTGTCGGGCAATAGCAGCTCCAGCAATTTCTCGGGTCGCGCCGGGTTCCAGTTCGACCTGAGCGACGACATGATGGGTTATGTGACCTACGCCAAGGGCTACAAGGGGCCGGCATTCAACGTGTTCTTCAACATGACAGTCAACAACACACAGGTGCTGGCCGCGGAAACGGGTAATTCCACTGAAGTGGGCCTGAAGTCCACGCTGTTCGATGGCCGTATGGTGCTCAACACGGCTGCGTTCTATGCCCGCTACCACAACTTTCAGGCTAACAATTTCCTGTTCCTGAATGGCACGCTGATCACGACGCTGACCAATGCCGGCGATGTCACGTCCGGCGGCGTCGAAGTGGAAATGCAGGCCAAGCCTACCGACCGGCTGTCCTTGTCGGCGGGTATCACTTACAACGAGGCGCGGATTGATAAGTTCTTCACGCCGGCGGGCTCGAATCCGACGGTGAAGAATGGCACGGCACTGCCGCTGGCGCCGAAGTACAAGGGCTCAGCGTCGATTGAATACAGTTTCCCAGTAGGGAATTTCGAGCTGGTCCCGAATCTGTCGATCTCGTATCAGGACGAGTCCTGGGCGGATCTGAACGAGCCGGTAGCCCTGCGCATCCCGGGCTACACCACGACAGATTTGATTGTGACGCTGCGTGGCCCCGACAATCGTTTCCGCGTGTCGCTTATTGGCCGCAACCTCGGTGACCAGACCTACTCGGTGCTGCGTACTGCGGGTGGTCCAGGCGGCGCGCCGCGACTGCAGATTCCGCGTGACGCCGACCGCTATTTTGGCATCCAGGCCCGCTACAACTTCGGCGCCAAATAAACGGCACTGCGATCGTGCTTCGGCCGATCGACACAGCGATCCACTGGCTCGCGACCATCAACGCCCCCATCGCAAGATGGGGGCGTTCGTTTGCGGCCTGTCTGTTAGCCATCATGCTGGCGGTGGCGCTGGCGCAGATCCTGTCGCGGGCCATCTTCAACTTCACCCTTGACTGGGGCGAGGACATCGCGCGCATGTCGCTGGTGTGGTCGGTGCTGCTCACGGCGCCGATCGGTTACCGCAGTGGCAGCCATGTCGCGATCAGCGCTTTCGCCGAAGCGCTGTCGCCGCGCTGGCTCTATTGGACTGCGCTGCTGGTGAACCTGCTGGTCGGCTGGATCTGCGTGATGCTGCTGATCGAAAGCCGCGCGCTCGTGATGCGCGGCCTGTCGATCACGGCCGCCACGGTGCCGATCCAGATGGTCTGGGTGTATGCGATCGTGCCCGTGGTCCTGACCGCGCTGATCCTGGTCGCGCTCGAAATGTCGCTGCGTCTCGCGCGGGCATTGCTGACCAGGCAGTTCGATCTGATGCTGTCGGGAGTCGTGCCGATTATCCACGGGAGCGCTGACTGACATGTCAGTGGCTTTTTTCTGGTTCTTCATATTGCTGCTGGTGCTCGGGACGCCGGTGGTATTCGCGCTGCTGATCGGCCCCGGACTGTCGCTGGTGCTGGATGGCGAGACGCGTTATTTCGCCGCGTTGCTGGCCCGGTTCTATAACGGCATCGACAGCTTTCCGTTGTTAGCGGTGCCGTTCTTCATCCTCGCCGGCGAGCTGATGAACTCCGGCGGCATCACCGCCGCCATCGTCCGGTTCGCGCAGTCGCTGGTCGGTCATCTGCGCGGTGGGCTGGCGCAGGTCAACATTCTGTCTTCCATGCTGTTCGCCGGAATCTCCGGTTCGGCGGTCGCGGATGCGTCGGCGATCGGCAAGATGATGGTGCCATCGATGGTGCGCGCCGGCTATACGCGGCCATTCGCGGCCGCGGTGACTGCGGCCGCGGCGGTGATCGGTCCCATCATTCCGCCGTCCGGCATCATGGTGCTGTACGGCTTCGTCATGAACGTTTCCATCGGCGCGCTGTTTGCAGCGGGCATCGTCCCCGGGGTGCTGATTGGTCTCGGGCTCATGGCAACCACGCGGCTGCTCGCGACCCGCTACAA
>JAYUGT010000078.1:0-13708 GCA_043738315.1 Gammaproteobacteria bacterium | reverse complement strand
CGTGGCAACCTGCCCACGGTAGAGGACGTCTGCGAAGGCGGCATGGCGCTCATGCCGATGCTGGGGCGCGTGCGCCTGCTGCGCTCCTGGGGCGGCCTGATGGACATGTCGATGGACGGCTCGCCCATCATCGATCGCACGCCGGTCGATGGACTGTATCTGAACGCCGGCTGGTGCTATGGCGGCTTCAAGGCGACGCCCGCCTCCGGCTGGTGCTTCGCGCACCTGTTAGCCCGGGACGAGTCGCATCCGTTCGCCGCCGCCTACCGGCTCGACCGGTTCAGCAACGGGCGCCTGATCGATGAGAAGGGTCGCGGCCCGTACCCTAACAAGCACTGACCGACATGCGCATCCACTGCCCCCACTGCGGCCCGCGCGGCCATGACGAATTCACCTACGGCGGCGACGCCACGCGCCAGCGCCCGGATCCGGCGGCGCCCGATGCCGAAGCCGCGTTCTGTGATTATGTCTATATGCGTGACAATCCGGATGGCGCGCATCGTGAACTCTGGTTCCACGCCTCCGGCTGCCACGCCTGGTTGATTGTCGAACGCGATACCCGCACCCAGGTCATTGGCGCGGTCGTTCCGGCGCGGAGTCGGACGTGACCACGCTCAACCCAGCCGGACAACCGGCGCGACTGGCTCGCGGCGGCCTCGTGGATCGCAGCCAGCCGCTGCGCTTTTCCTTCGACGGCCGGGAACTCTCGGGCTGTGCGGGGGACACTCTGGCCTCGGCGCTGCTGGCTAACGACATTCGCCTGGTCGGACGCTCGTTCAAGTATCACCGGCCGCGCGGCATCCTCTCGGCCGGATCCGAAGAGCCCAATGCGCTGGTCGAGCTGCGCGACGGCGCGCGCCGCGAAGCTAACACCCGGGCCACGGTCACGGAACTCTACGACGGTCTCGAGGCGCGCAGCCAGAACCGCTGGCCGTCGCTGCGTTTCGATGCACGGGCAGTGAATGGCCTGTTCGCACCCCTGCTGTCGGCGGGGTTTTACTACAAGACCTTCATGTGGCCGGCGGCATTCTGGGAGAAAGTCTATGAGCCGCTGATCCGGCGCTCGGCGGGCCTCGGCAGCATGGCGACCGCGCCCGATCCCGACAGTTACGAAAAATCCTCGACGTTCTGCGACGTGCTGGTGATCGGCGCCGGGCCTGCGGGACTGATGGCGGCACTTACGGCGGCGCGCAGCGGCGCGCGCGTGCTGCTGGCGGACGAGGATTTTCACTTCGGCGGCCGGTGCCTCAGCGAGCAGCGTGAGATCGGCGACCTGCCGGCACATGCCTGGGCCGCAAGCGTCGTCGCTGAACTGGCGTCGAACCCTGACGTCAGGCTCATGCCGCGCACCACGGTATTCGGCAGCTACGACCATGGTGTTTTCGCCGCACTGGAGCGCGTGAACGATCATCTGCCCGTGCCGCCGCCGTTCGAGCCGCGTCAGCGACTGTGGCGCATCGTCGCGCGCCGCACGGTGCTCGCCGCCGGCGCGATCGAAAGGCCGCTCGTCTTCGGCGACAACGACCGGCCGGGAATCATGCTGGCCGGCGCGGTGCGCAGCTACATCAATCGATTCGCTGTAAGTCCGGGCCGGCGCGCCGTGGTATTCACGGACAACGACGATGCCTGGTCGACCGTGGCTGATCTGCAGGCCGCCGGCGCCGAGGTTCTCGCTGTCGTCGATTCCCGGGACGGCGTGATGGACGCCAACCGGCTGCGTTCTGTTAGCAGTACCTCGGTTCGCAAATCCGAAGCGATCAATGGCGTCGTTCGTCGCGCGTTCGGCGGCCGTGCCCTTCAGGCCGTCGAGATTATTTCCAGCGGAGGCCAGCTACGGCGCATCGAATGCGACCTGTTGGCGGTATCGGGCGGCTGGTCGCCGACACTGCACCTGACCTCGCATCTGGGCGCGCGGCCGCGCTGGGACGCCGATCGTGCGATCTTTGTGCTGGACCAGTTGCCGGCGGGCATGGCAGTCGCCGGCGCCGCTAACGGTGAATTCACGACGCGCGCAGCGCTCAGCGCCGGGTACCGCGAGGGCCAGGCGGCGGCGCAGGCGCTCGGTCTGTCGCCCTTGCAGTTGGCAGTGCCGTTCACCCCGGATGAACCGGAGGCGCGGCAGGCGCTGTGGCGTGTGCCCAGTACCCGCGGCAAATGTTTCGTCGATTTTCAGAACGACGTGACTGCGACCGACATCGAGCTGGCGCAGCGCGAAGGATTCAGTTCCGCCGATCACCTGAAGCGCTACACGACCCTGGGCATGGCGACCGATCAGGGCAAGACATCGGCAGTCACCGGGCTTGCCTTGTTAGCTGCGCAGACGGACAGTCCCATCGGCAGCGTTGGCACCACCACGTTTCGCCCGCCCTACACGCCGGTCGCGATTGGTGCGCTGGCGGGCCACCATCGTGGCCCGGACTTCCGGCCAGTGCGATTGCCGCCCTCGCATGCCTGGGCTAAGGAACAGCACGCAGTCTTTGTGGAAACAGGCGCCTGGCTGCGGGCGCAGTATTTTCCGCGGGCCGGGGAAAGCGACCGGTTGCAGACAACTATCCGCGAAGTGACGGCAGTCCGATCGACCGTCGGCATTTGCGATGTGTCGACCCTGGGCAAGATCGAGTTGCAGGGGCCGGACACATTGCAGTTCCTCGAGCGCCTGTATGCCAACGGCTGGCAGACGCTGGCCGTGGGTCGCGCGCGTTACGGGCTGATGCTGCGCGAAGACGGCATCGTGATGGATGACGGCACGGTCGCGCGTCTCGGCGACCAGCACTATGTCCTGACGACGACGACTGCGAATGCCGTCGATGTCTATCAACACATGCAGTATTGCCACCAGGTGCTGTGGCCGGATCTCGATGTGCAGTTCGTCTCGGTATCAGAACAATGGGCGCAGTTCGCGATCGCCGGCCCGCGCGCGCGCGCGTTGCTGCAGAGAAACCTGGACCCTGGGCAGGATATTTCGAACTCGGCTTTCCCCTACCTCGCCGCCGCTAACGTGCAGCTGGCTGACGGACAGCGCGCACGCCTGTTCCGGATATCGTTCTCCGGCGAGCTGGCTTACGAACTGGCGGTGCCGGCGCGATCGGGAGATGCGGTGATACGCCGGTTGTTCGCAGCCGGCGCCGATCTGGGCGTGGTCGCCTACGGACTCGAAGCACTCGGAGTCATGCGCATCGAAAAAGGCCATGTCGCGGGCAATGAACTCAACGGTCGCACGACGGCGCAGCAGCTCGGCCTGGGGCGCATGTTGTCCACGAAGAAGGACTATATCGGCGCGGTGATGTCGCGCCGCACATGCCTGCAGGGCCCGGCGGGCCCCCAGCTGGTCGGCCTGAAACCTGTCGACCGCGCGTTCCGGCTTGCAAGTGGCGCGCATTTCCTGCCGGTCGGCAGTGCCGTCACCGCTGCTAACGAACAGGGCTATGTGACTTCGGCTGCCTATTCGCCCGCACTGGGCCATTGGATCGCGCTCGGCTTCCTGGCTAACGGCAGCCAGCGGCACGGCGAACGCCTGCGCGTCTGCGATCCGCTGCGAAATCGCGAGACCCTGGTCGACATTTGTGACCCCGTATTCATCGACCCACAGGGAGAGCGGCTGCGTGGCTGATGCAGGCGCGTTTGCCTTTACCCCGGGCCGCATCGGCAGGCTCGACGGCCCGCCAGGCCTGGTGGTGCGCGAGCACACCGCTCGACTGCTCGCCAGCATGATTGCGCGGCCCGGTCAGACCACGACCTTGTCCGCCGCTACTGAGCGCGCGTTCGGCGCCCCGCTGCCGCTGGCGCCGCGCGTCGCCTCCGGCGCCGGTGTTAGCTTTATCTGGTCAGGACCCGGGCACTGGCTGGTGGAGTCCGGTTCTGCCGCCATCAACATGGACGTTTTACTAACAAGCTGCGCCGGCCTGGCTTCCGTATTCGAACAGACCGACAGTCGCGTGGTGCTGGAGGTCGGCGGCCCCAGGGTCCGTGACGTGCTGGCCAAGGGCCTGCCAATCGACCTGCACCCGGCCAGTTTCCAGGTGGGCCACGTTGCGCTGACGTCTGCCAGTCATATCGGGGTGCAACTGTGGCAGACGGCGGCCGACCCGGTCTACAGAATTGCTGTCGCCCGCAGTTTTTTCGCAAGCTTCTGGCACTGGCTGGCGTCGTCGGCCAGCGCGTATGGTTGTGAGATCATCAATTCCGGATAAACACGGCGCAGAAGAGCTTGTCCACGCGACCGGTCGTGTATCTTCTTCAATAAACCCACGTAAGGCGCTGTATCTGGCAGAGAAAATGGTGGGCCCTGCGCGATTCGAACGCGCGACCAACTGGTTAAAAGCCAGCTGCTCTACCGGCTGAGCTAAGGGCCCGTTTGGCGGGTGCCCGACGAGGGCCGCGCATTCTACCTGAAAGCGTTCTGCCGCGGACCCGATCGATAGCGCGTCGGGTCCGGCACGCCGGTCGCGGCAAAGCCAGCTGCGCGGATCCGGCAGGAATCGCAGTGGCCACAGGCCTCGCCCGCCGCGTCGGCCTGATAGCAGGAGACGGTCATCGAATAATCGACGCCGAGACTCGTGCCCAGTCGAATAATGTCGGCCTTGGCGAGTTGCTGCAGCGGCGCATGGACACTGAGTTCCTGACCTTCCACGCCGCGCCGGGTTGCGAGGCGTGCCAGCTCCTGGAACCTGGCGATGAACTCCGGCCGGCAATCCGGGTAGCCCGAATAGTCGACGGCGTTGACGCCGATAAAAAGATGCGCGGCACCTAACACTTCGGCGTGCGCCATGGCGAGCGCGAGCAGCACAGTGTTCCGTGCCGGAACGTAGGTTGCCGGTATGCCTGGCGCCACCGGGGCATCCGGGGATTGCGCAACCGGCACGGCAATCCTGTGATCGGTCAGCGCCGAGCCACCGATGGCGCCGAGATCCACGCGCACCACCCGGTGCGACGTCGCACCCAGTGCGGTCGCGACCCGCGCGGCGGCCGCCAGTTCGGCGGCATGCCGCTGGCCGTATTCCACCGCCAGGCTGTGGCATTCGAAACCCTGGCTGCTCGCGAGCGCGAGCACGGTGGCCGAATCCAGCCCGCCCGACAACAGCACCACCGCCTTCTTGTTAGCAACGCTCATTTGCCGGGCACATTGCCCCACAGGATCTTGTGCAGTTGCAGCTGGAAGCGCACCGGCAGGCGGTCCGCGAGGATCCACTCCGCGAGCTCCCGCCCGGCCAATTGCTCTGCGCTGGGCGAAAACAACACCGTGCAACGCGTCGCCAGATGGTGCTGCTGCAGCTGCTCACGGCTCCACTCATAGTCAGCCCGGTCGCAGATGACGAATTTCAACTGGTCGGCCCGGCGCAGCAGCGCGAGATTTTCATACCGATTGCGCGCGACCTCGCCCGAGGCCGGCGTCTTGAGATCCACCACGCGCGCGACGCGCGGATCAACCTCATCGATCGCCAGCGCGCCGCTGGTCTCCAGTGATACCTCAAATCCGGCATCGCACAGGCTGGTCAGAAGCGGCAGGCAGTTCTTCTGCGCCAGGGGTTCGCCGCCGGTCACACAGACATGGCGGGCGCCCTCGTCCCTGGCAGCGGCGACCAGCTCGGCGACGGTGCGCCATTCGCCGCCAAGGAATGCATACGCGGTATCACAATACTGGCAGCGCAGCGGGCACCCAGTCAGGCGTATAAACGTTGTGGGGAAACCGACGGCGTTCGCCTCGCCCTGCAGCGAACGGAACACCTCGGTAATTTTGAGACGGGCCGAACCCGGCTCTGTCGACTCAGCGGGCATCCGCGGGAATGCGCTTCAGGCGCTCGGCAGCCAGCCGCGCCGCCTCGGTGCCGGGAAAGCGCGTGCTGACATCGTTGAGTACCGTGCGCGCGTCGGACAGTCGTTTCAACTCGAACAGCGCAAAACCCTGCTTGACCAGCGCATCCGGAACTTTGCGCGAATCAGGCCACTCCTTGCTGACTCGGGTGAACGCGGCGAGCGCCTGGTCGTAGTCGCGCGTGACATAGAACGCTTCGCCGAGCCAGTACTGGGCATTGTCGGACAGCGCACCGCGCGGGTAGCTGACCAGAAATGCCTGGAATCCCTTGATCGCCTGCGGATACTGCCCGGCTTTCAGCGCATCAAAAGCGCGGCCGTAGGCCTGCTGCGCGGCAGCCGATGTCGCATCGACCGATGCGGCGCTGCCCGCGGGCGGCGGAGTTGCCGCGGACGCGCCGGGCGTTGCGGTCATGGCATTGAAGCGGCTCTCGAGATCAGCGTACAGGTCACGCTGTTGCTTGCGCAGCGCAGTGTTGGAGTTCTCCAGCTCTTCGACCTGGCCGCGTAACTGACGTACCTCGTTCTGCAGCGCATCGACGCGCTGTGTCAGCTCCACCAGACTCTGGTTATTGACCACCTGCTCGACCTGGCCAACGCGGCGATCGACATCGTCGAGCTTGACCTGCACCGGATCGGGCTCGGCAGGCGTCAGCGAACAGCCCGCGAGCGGCAGGACTGCTAACAAGGCCAGGACGATGGTCCGAGCCATCGTCACGGTGCGTAAACCAGTTCCACGCGGCGGTTCTGTGCGAACGCTGTTTCGTCGTCGCCCTCGACCGCGGGGCGCTCTTCGCCAAAGCTGACGGTCAGAATCTGCGAATCGGCCGCGCCCTGCACCATCAGCAGGCGGCGCACCGCCTGGTCGCGTCGCTCGCCGAGACCGATGTTGTATTCGCGCGTGCCGCGCGCATCGGTGTGTCCTTCAAGGCGGATCTTCTGTTGCGGATTTGTCGCGAGATAACGCGCGTGGGCATTGATGAGGTCCATGTCCGGGGCGCGGACCTCGGACTTGTCGAAGTCAAAATAGATGATGCGCTTGTCCAGCAGGCCGCCGCTGGGTCCGGCACTGACCGGCGCAGCCGCGGGTTGTGCCGCGGGGACGACACCATTGTCAGCGGACGCAGTGCTGCTCGCCGGCGGCGTGGTGCCGGCAGCGTCAGGTGCGGTCGCCGGCTTGCGGGTCGCGCAGGCGCTCAGTAGCAGGGCCATCGCCACGCTCGCCGCCAGAAAATGCTTTGCCGTCATAAATCCTCCGAATACAAATGCTAACGCAAGGTCAATTCAACCGAGGCCCGAAAACCGGCTCACGGACCTGGCCGCGATCGGCCTTGAGTCTTTGGGTGATCTGGCCATCCACGGACACAGTCGCCAATATATCCCGACCGTTCTCGTGCCCGGCATATATCAGCGTCGAGCTGTTCGACGCGAATGCCGGAGATTCGTCAAAGCGACCGCGGGTCACGATACGCCCTGCTCCGCCCGCCAGATCCTGCAAGGCGATCCGGTAGCCGCCGTTGTCCTGTGTCACCATCGCAAGCAACTTGCCATCGGGCGAAATTCGCGGCCTCGCATTATAGGGACTACCGAAACTGAGGCGTTTCGGCCGTTCGCCGCCGCCCAATTGCTGACGATAGATCTGCGGACCGCCCGAACGATCCGAGGTGAAATACAGGGCTTGGCCGTCAATGGACCAGACCGCCTCGGTATCGATACCCGGATCGTCGGTGATCCGGGTCAGATGCTGGGTGGCCAGGTCCAGTACATAAACATCGAGATTTCCCGCAGAGCCCGACAACGTCAGCGCCAGCTTGCGACCGTCCGGCGACCAGCTGGGTGCGCCATTGACACCACGGCGCGCCGAGACCCGGCGGCGTTCACCAGTCGCGAGTTTCTGCACATAGATCGCCGCCACCCGCGCTTCAAAGGACACGTAGGCGAGCCAGAGCCCGTCAGGCGAAAACGCCGGCGACATGATCGGCTGCTCCGATTCCAGGACCGGCTTTGGTGTCTCGCCGTCCGAATCGGCGACGATCAGTTGGAAACGCTGGCGCGGCGCGCGCCCGTCGACCGACACATAGGCGATACGCGAGGCAAAGGCGCCGGGGACGCCCAGCACCTTCTGGTAGACCCAGTCAGCCACCTTGTGACCTAACAACCTGAGATTGCTGCTGGCTCCGTTCAGGGTTTCAGTGCCGACGGGCTGGTTGGTGGCGACATTGAGCAGCGTCACCGCGGCTCGCACCGTGCCGTCACTGGCCACGCGATTGTCGAGCTCGAGGACAAAATCCGCGCCACTGTTGCGCGCCGATGCGGCCATCGGGACAGGCTTGATCCGGCCGCTGCTGGCCAGATCCGATTGCGTCACCGTCGCGACCAGCGCTGCCGCCGGATCGCCCTTCTCGTTGATGGCCACAGGCACGGGATCATTGACCCCGGAAGTGATTTCAATGCGCAGTTGGGCGGCTGCGAGGCACGGCGCCAAAAGCAAAACGCAGAAACTCCATCGGGCTAACAATTGCACAGGCATACCAGGGCTTAGTCCTTCGGTTCGAACACGAGTTCCAGGCGGCGCTCAAATAGCGCAGGATCGGGCGGCGGCGGCAGTGGCGAGGCGCGGAATACTGCCGCCTCTATGGACTGGCGAACCGCATCGTCGCCGTTGCATTCGCTGATGCGCGCGTTGACCACTTCGCCGCCGGGTACCTGATCCACTAGCACCACGCAGCGGATCCCGGCCTTGGCGCTCACTGGGCGGCGCCACTGGCGCTCGATATGGGCGCGCAGTGCATCGTACCAGCTTGCGGCCTGTGCGCTGCCGCGCAGCGCAGTCGCGCGTTCCTCGGCAGCAAGACTGGCCTTGAGCGCGGCTTCACGTTCCCGGGCTTCAGTCGCGGCACGGGCCTCCCGCGCAGCCTTTTCGCGCGCCACGCGCTCGTCCACGGGCGCGGGTTTCACGGCTGGCAATGGCTTGTCGGCCTTTGGCACCGGCGTTGTTAGCACGTGCGGAGTGGCGGGCTTCGGTGGCACGGGAGCGACCGGTTTTTCCAGTGAAATTGGCGCGGGTTCTGCCTTGGGCGTCGGCGCGGGTTCCTGTGGCGGCGCACGCCGCGGTTGCGTAACGACCAGCGTCGCCTCGAGTGTCAGCCCGGACTGCGGTGGCGCTTCCGTTTTCCATCGAGCCCAACCTGTCAGGACGATGGCGATGACCAGACCATGCAGCAACACCGCGCCGAGCCAGCCGACCGCGGCGTCGCGCTGCGAGTCCATCGTCGCCGTCGTCATGGCGATCGTGAACCGCGCGTCTCTCCGGGCGGCAGCGGATCGGTGAGAAATCCCACTTTGCGCGCGCCCGCGTTTTGCAGCATCGCCATCGCTTCGATGACGCGGCCGTAGGACACTCGGGTATCGCCCTTGACCAGCACCTGGATCTCGGGATAGCGGCGCAACAAAGCCGTGGCGCGCGCCGCCGCGGTCTTTTCGTCCAGCGGCTGGCCCGGGTTACGACCGACACTGAGATACCAGCGTCCGCGCGCATCGATCGACATCACCAGCGGCGGCTGCTCTTTCACCGACACGGTCGGAATCGGCTCCGCCGACGCTTCCGGCAACCGGACTTTGATGCCCACTGTCAGCAGCGGCGCGGTGATCATGAAGATCACCAGCAGCACCAGCATCACGTCGATATAGGGAACGACGTTGATTTCACCGATCAGCTTGCGCCTGCGGCTGCTACGCTCCATGCGCTTCAGCTCGCGGCGCGCGCGGCGTGCCGCTGCAGCAACGCCGAGAATTCTTCGACGAACGCGTCGCAGCGCAGTTCCAGCCGGCTTGCCTGGTCGGCGAAGCGGTTGTAGGCAATCACCGCGGGAATGGCAGCTAACAAACCAATGGCTGTTGCCACCAGCGCCTCGGCGATGCCTGGCGCCACCATCTGCAGGGTCGCCTGCTGCACGCTGCCGAGACCCACAAACGCATGCAGGATGCCCCAGACCGTGCCAAACAGTCCGATGTACGGGCTGATCGACCCGATGGTGGCCAGTGTCGCAAGCTGGTCTTCGAGTCGCTCGGTTTCCTTGAGCTGCGCCGCCTTCATCGCGCGCCGCGGACCTTCGTACAGCGCATCACCGCTGGTCACGCCCTGCTGCTTGAGCCGTGCGAACTCACGAAAACCCATTTCAAACAACGTTTCCATGCCGCTGGTAGCACCGCGCTCGCCCAGCGTCTTGTAAAGAGTCGTCAGATCACCACCCGACCAGAACTCGGCTTCAAACCGCATCGCGCTGCTGCGCGCCCGTCGCAGCATGGACACCTTGCGAAAAATAATGCTCCAGGACCACAGCGACGCCAGCACCAGCACGACCAGCACCAGTTGCACGCCGAGACTGGCGTGACTGACAAGACCCAACAAGGAAATCTGATCCATGCGCTCCGTTCCCTCAGCCGCCGGCGCCGGCAATAGCACTACGCATCGCATCCGGTATGCGCCTGGGCCGCAGGTTTCCGGTCGCGACGCATGCAACCCGGATGGTCCCCTCGGCCAGCAATTCACCTTGCAGCGAATCGCGGCACACGCGCTGCCGGAATGCCATGCTGACCCGCCCTTCCAGCGTCGGTTCACAACTGACCGCAAGCGCGTCTTCAAGTTTCGCGGGCGACAGATATTTCACCTGCGCCTCGACCACGGTGAACAGCACGCCCGGGTCCACCGCCAGCGCGGCCTGCGAGATCCCCAGTGATCGCACCCACTCGGTGCGCGCGCGCTCCATGTAACGCAGGTAGTTGGCGTAATAGACGATGCCGCCGCCGTCAGTGTCTTCCCAATAGATCCGCACCGGCCAGCTGAACACTGGTTTCATTTGCCGTCCTCGAACAGCGGCAGGTTGCTGACAAACCGTTCCGGCAGCTTCAAGCCAAAATGCTGATAGGTCAGTCGCGTGACCATGCGGCCGCGGCCGGTGCGTTGCAGGTAGCCCTGCTGGATCAGGTACGGCTCGATCACATCCTCGAGCGTGCCGCGCTCTTCGCCCAGCGCCGCTGCGAGGCTGTCGGCGCCGACCGGCCCGCCGTCAAAACGCTCGATGATCATGCCTAACAAACGGCGATCCAGCGAATCGAAGCCGAGCGGATCGACCTGCAGCAGATCCAGCGCGGAGGCTGCTATCGCCGCGTCAATTCTGCCGGCGGCGCGCACTTCCGCGTAGTCGCGCACACGGCGCAACAGGCGATTGGCGATGCGTGGCGTGCCGCGGGCGCGGCTGGCAATGCAACGCGCGCCGTCGGCGTCGATTTCGGTCTGCAGGATGCCCGCCGACCGCGTCACGATGCGCGTCAGGTCATCCACGTCATAAAACTCCAGGCGCTGGACGATGCCGAAGCGATCGCGCAACGGCGAAGTCAGAAGCCCGGCGCGCGTCGTGGCGCCAACCAGTGTGAACGGCGGCAGGTTCAGCTTGATGGAGCGCGCCGCCGGGCCTTCGCCGATCAAGATGTCGAGTTGATAATCCTCCATTGCCGGATAGAGGATTTCCTCGATCACCGGCGCGAGCCGATGGATCTCGTCGATGAACAGCACGTCGCGCGGCTGCAGGTTGGTGAGAATGGCCGCCAGGTCCCCGGCGCGTTCCAGTACCGGTCCCGACGTCTGCCGCAGGCTAACACCCAGTTCGGCCGCGATAATATGCGCCAGCGTCGTCTTGCCCAGGCCCGGGGGACCGAATACCAGCACGTGATCCAGCGCTTCACCGCGATTGCGCGCGGCGCTGACAAAAATCTCGAGCTGCGCCTTGACCTGCTTCTGACCGACGTAGTCCGCGAGCCGCTTGGGACGAATGGCGCGGTCCACGGCTTCATCGTCTGGGGCTGCTGCCGCTGTAATCAGGCGTTCCTCGCTCATGTGCGCACCGCACTCTGCAGCGCCTGGCGGATCAGGTCCTCGGTGCTGTGACCCTCGCCCTCCACGCCCTTGAGGAGACGCGTGGCTTCGACCGGCTTGTAGCCCAGAGCCACCAGTGCGCTGAAGGCCTCGCCGCGCGCACCGCTGCCGGGCAGTACCGCGCCGGCATCCGCCAGCGGCATTTTGTTAGCCGCGAAGTCGGCGACCCGGTCGCGCAATTCAATGACCAGGCGCTCGGCAGTCTTGCGGCCGATGCCGGGGATCTTGGTGAGTGCCCCGGCATCGCCCGCGCGCACACAATCGGCGAACGCGTCGACCGTGACTGCGGATAACACGCCTAACGCGATTCTCGGCCCGACCCCCGACACCTTGAGCAGCGCGCGAAACATGGCGCGCTCGTCAGCGGTCGCGAAACCATAAAGAATGTGCGCGTCCTCCCGCACCACAAGGTGCGTCAGCAGGCGGACGTCCTGGCCAACGGCCGGCAGCACATAGAACGTGGACAATGGCGCTTCAAGCTCATAGCCGACGCCGGCGACATCGATCAGCAACTGGGGTGGCGCCTTTTGCAGCAACTGCCCACGCAAGGCGCCGATCATGCCTGCCCCGCTGCAATCCATTGCGTCAGGCGACGCGCATTCGCATGGCACAACGCCACTGCCAGCGCATCGGCGGCATCCGCTCTGGCAATGCCCTGCGCGATCCCCAGCAGGCGCGCGACCATGTGCGCGACCTGGGACTTGTCCGCGGCGCCGTACCCAACTGTCGCCTGCTTGATCGCGCGTGGCGCGTATTCGAACACGTCGGCGCCTTCCGGCAGCGCCGCCAGCGCCGCGCCGCGCGCCTGCGCGAGTTTCAACGCGCTGTCGGCGTTGCGATGCATGAAGGCCCGTTCCACCGCAACCTCCAGCGGCAGGAACGGCGGCGCCGGCGCGACCAGTGCCGTGACTTCCACATGAATCTGGCGCAGGCGGCGCGCGAATTCGTCGCCGCGGACGTCGATGACACCGTGGGCGATATGACGCAACTCGGCGCCTTCGATTTCAATGAGCCCAAATCCGGTGCGCAGCGAACCAGGGTCCAGGCCCAGGATGCGGATGCGCCCCGTGGAAGTAACCAGGGCGCGCGGGCTCGCCGCAGGCCGGACCGAGGGGTCAGGTTGGTAGTTTCGCCAGGATGAGGCACGGGTTCGGCGCATGAAGTTCGCCGCTATGATACCGGCACACCGTGGAGATCGCGACCAAAGTACCGCCTGAAGTTGAGACTGCGCTCGGCGCCGCCGTTGACTGGTTGCGCGCGCAGTCGGTCGACGAGGCCGCGCTGGCGCGCAGCCTCAGCATCGCGCGTGTCTGCGCCGAATTGACCGAGAACAGCGAACTCAGCCTCGCCACGTTAGTCCACGAAGCCGGCACTGACAACGCCGCACTCGACGCCAAACTGGAGTCCGGCATAGGCGCGGAAGGCGCGACCGCAGCGCGCGGGCTTGCGGCACTGGGGGACTTTCGTCTGCCCGCGGACTGGCAGCCGGACCAGCGCCTGGGCGGCGGGCAGTCCGAGTCCCTGCGACGCATGCTGCTGGCCTCCGCACAGGACCCACGCCTGATCGTGGCGCGCCTGGCCGCCGTGTTAGTCGACCTGCGTGCTGCCAAGGCCGCAAGCGACAGCCAGCGCCGTCAGCTGGCACTGGCGGCGCGGGTCGTCTATGGCCCGCTCGCCAACCGGCTCGGCATCTGGCAGGTCAAGTGGGAGCTGGAAGACCTGGCGTTTCGTTACCTCGAACCCGAGGCCTATCAGCGCATCGCCGGCGCGCTCGCCGAGCGCCGCCAGGATCGCGAGAACTACATCGCTGCGATGGTCGCGGCACTGAAGACGGAACTTGCGCGCGCCGGTGTCCAGGCCGAGATCTACGGCCGGCCAAAACACATTTTCAGCATCTGGCGCAAGATGCAGCGCAAGCAACTCGCTTTTGAGCAGATCTTCGATGTCCGGGCCCTGCGCATC
>JAYUGT010000077.1:0-5472 GCA_043738315.1 Gammaproteobacteria bacterium | reverse complement strand
GGTCGATGCGTTGCAGATCCTGTTCCGCAATTGCGGCGACGTATCCCAGTGCATGGACTGCCAGTTCGCCGTTAGGATAGTAGCGCGCGAGACGCGTGCGTATGTCGACGCCGCGGAATTCAAACCGGCGCAGCGCGAAGCGCGCAATTTCCTCGTCGCTGAGCCGCAGCCGCAGCGGCACGCTGTCGAACTCACGGCGCGAGCGGATGGTGCGCAACAGGTCCGGAACCTCTTCGCCGTCGAGCAGCTTGAGCCGGACCAGCTGGTCGAGCGTCGCGCGCAGCGCTTTTTCGTCGCCGACCTGCTCGCGAATCAGCTCGAGCTGGTAGGCCGGGCGATTCTCCGCGAGCACCGCGCCGTTGCGATCGTAGATGACCCCGCGCGCCGCCGGCAGCGGCTCGATGCGCACGTGGTTGCCCTGGCTGAGTTCGGTGTAATAGTCGAAACGAACGATCTGCAGGTAGCTCAGCCGGCCGATCAACGCAACGGCAAGTACCGCGGCGATGACCGCTGCGACATAGATGCGGCCCTCGAACAGCCGCTGCTCGCCCCAGTTGTCCTTGATGGTGACGCGCTGGGCCATGGAGTACTAACGCGCGACGGCGTAGCGATCGAGCAGCGCGACGATCAGCGGAAATACCGCGGTGCCGGTTGCCACGGGTACCCAGCGCTCGGCCGAGTTCATCGGGTGGCCGCTCCAGCCGTCGATGGCCCAGATGATCGATTCGAAAACCAGCATCATCAGGCCGACGAACAGCGCCTGCTCGAGCAGCGGCTTGTTGCGCAGTTGCAGGTGATAACGAATGGCGACGTAGACAACCACCGCGAACGCGAGCGCGTGCTGGCCGAGCACGGCACCCTTGAACACATCGAGAGCGAGGCCGGTCGCAACGGCCAGCAGGAATCCGCCGGCCCGCGGCGCGGCTATCGACCAGAACAGCACGGTCAGCACCGCGAACGAGGGCCGCAACCAGGCTAACACCGTGGGCAGGGGCAGCAGTTGCAGCAGCAGCGCCAGCAGGGTGGTCAGGATCGCGGCCATGCGCGGTGTGCGGTCGGCGCTGCTCATGGCGCGGGCAATCCGCTGGGCGGCGGCGGCAGATCCGCCGCCGTGCCGGCCGCCGCGGTGTTAGCAGCGGCAAACCAGACCAGGGCCACCTCGCGATCGCGATCCACCGGCGCGGCCATCCGCGCATCGATGATGGCCAGCGCGTTGGCGCCGTCGCGGCGCACCCGCGTCACGGTTGCGACCGGAAATCCCGCCGGGTAGACGCCGCCGAGCCCGGAGCTGACCAGCTGATCGCCGACCAGTACGTCGCTTTGCGCCGGCAGGTACGGCAGCGTGAGCGCGTCGCGCGAGCCGCCGCCGAGCGCGATGGTACGCAGCCCATTGCGCATGATCATCACCGGCATCGCATGTTCGGGATCGGTCAGCAGCATGACCTCGGCGCTGAACGGCCCGACGCGCAAGGTCTGGCCTAACACGCCGCCCAGGCCGAGGACGGCCTGGCCCTTGAACGCGCCTTCGCGCGCGCCACCTGCAATCACCAGCCGCTGTCGCAGGCTGGTGAGCTCTGATGAAAGGATCGGCGCGGGCTGCCAGCGCTTGATCAGCGGCGGCATCTGCCGCTTGAGATCCTGCAGGCGGCTGTTGTCGCGCTCCAGCGTCTCGACCCGCATGGCGCGCAACGCCAGTAAATTGTTAGCCAGCCGCAGCCGGTCGATTTCCAGATGCATCGAGTCGCGCGACCGCAGCCATTCCCGCAACGCGATCCAGGCCGTGGACGGGGAATTCGCCGCGACCTGCACCGGATAAGTGGCGGCCTGCAGCGAGTAACGTGCCGATTCCAGCCAGCCCTTGCGTTGATCGATGTACATCAACGCGACAGCCAGCGCGGCGTAACAGGCGAAGCGGAACCCCGCTGACGGGCCGCGTTGCCGAATCGTGCGGTTCGTGGGCTACCTCTACTCGACGCCGAAGTGGCCGGGGCCGAGTTCGTCCATCAGCTCCAGGATTCGGCCGCCGCCGCGCGCAACGCAGGTCAGCGGATCTTCGGCGATGAACACCGGCAGGCCGGTTTCTTCGGACAGCAATTTGTCGATGTCACGCAGCAGCGCGCCACCACCTGTTAGCACAATGCCGCGGTCGGCGACGTCCGCGCCCAGTTCCGGCGGCGTTTGTTCCAGCGCCTGCTTGACGGCGCTGACGATGCCCTGCAGCGGCTCCTGCAGCGACTCGAGGATTTCATTGGAATTCAGCATGAAGCTGCGCGGCACGCCTTCGGAGAGATTGCGGCCCTTGACCGACATCTCGCGCACCTGCTGGCCAGGGTAGGCCGAGCCGATTTCGAGCTTGATACGTTCGGCCGTCGCTTCGCCGATCAGGATGCCGTAGTTGCGGCGCACGTAGTTGATGATCGCATCGTCGAACCGATCGCCGCCGATGCGGGTCGAATTCGCGTAGACGATGCCATTCAGGGACAGCACCGCGACTTCGGAGGTGCCGCCGCCGATATCGAGCACCATGGAACCGCGCGCTTCCTGCACCGGCAGGCCCGCGCCCACGGCAGCCGCCATCGGCTCGCTGACCGTCTTGACGGTGCGCGCTCCGGCGCCTTCGGCGGATTCCTGGATGGCGCGCCGTTCCACCTGGGTCGAGCCGAAAGGCACGCAGACCAGCACGCGTGGCGCCGGCTTGAAGATGCGATTGCCGTGAATCTTCTTGATGAAGTGCTGCAGCATCTTCTCGGTGTAGGTGAAGTCGGCGATCACGCCGTCCTTCATCGGCCGCACCGCCGTGATGTGCCCGGGCGTGCGCCCGAGCATCATCTTGGCATCCTGGCCCACCGCGACGATGGTCTTGGTGCCGCGATTCGGGTCATCCTGAATTGCGACCACCGAAGGTTCGTTGAGTACGATACCCTGACCGCGGACATAGACCAGGGTGTTGGCCGTGCCAAGATCAATGGACAGGTCAGTGGAAAACGCACCGCGAAAACGTTTGAACATCGGGTAATTCCGGGGGCGCCAAGCGAGCGCCGTTAGAAGGTTGCTAATTTAACAACGGGTGAGACTTGACACAAGGCAAGCGTGTATCATTGCGCGCCGTTTTTTCAGCGGTTTTCAGCAGATCCTCATGAGCCTGACACGCAAAGACATCGACAGTATCGCGCACTTGGCGCGCCTCAACCTGACAGAAACGGAAATTCCCGTCTATGTGCAGTCCCTGTCGAGCATCATGAACTTCGTTGGCGAGCTCGACCGCGCCAAAACCGACGGCATCACGCCCATGGCCCACCCGCTTCCGGGTCAGTCACAGCGTTTGCGTGCGGATGAAGTACTCGAAAGCGACCACCACGAGCAGTATCAGCGCAACGCACCGCAGGTTGCGGCCGCACTATATGTCGTACCCAAGGTTATTGAGTAAGACGTGATGCACACTTTGACCATCGCGCAAATGGCTGCGGGACTGCGTGAACGGCGCTTCAGCAGCGTGGAGCTGACCCAGGCGCTGCTCGCCCGGCTCAGCGCCGCGCAGTCCGGGTTGAACGCGATGATTACGCTAACAGGCGCGCAGGCGTTAGCTGCCGCGCAGGCCGCGGACGCCCGGCTGGCCGCCGGCCAGGCCGGGCCGTTGTGCGGTATCCCCATGGTTCATAAGGACATTTTCTGTACCGAGGGTGTGCTGACGACCTGCGGCTCGAAGATGCTGTCGAATTTTGTGTCGCCATATGACGCCACTGTGGTCGCGCGCCTCAAGGCGGCCGGCATGGTCATGCTCGGCAAGGCCAACATGGACGAGTTCGCGATGGGCTCGTCCAACGAAACCAGTTTCTACGGTCCGGTCCGCAATCCCTGGGATGCCACCATGGTGCCGGGCGGGTCCTCGGGCGGTTCGGCGGCCGTGGTCGCGGCGCGGCTGGCGCCGGCAGCGACCGCCACCGACACCGGTGGCTCGATACGCCAGCCGGCGGCGCTGTGCGGCATCACCGGTCTCAAACCCACCTATGGTCGCGTGTCGCGCTACGGCATGATCGCCTTCGCCTCGTCGCTCGACCAGGCCGGTACCCTAACAGTGACCGCCGAGGACTCCGCGCTGATGCTGCGCGCCATGGCGGGCTTCGATCCGCGGGATTCCACCAGCGTCGATTCGCCGGTGCCGGACTATGCCGCCACCCTGGGCGACTCGCTCAGCGGTGTCACCATCGGCGTGGTGCGCGAGTTCTTTGACGCCGGCCTGGATGGCGCCTGCGGCCAGGCGGTGCGTGACGCCCTGAAGGTGTACGAAAAGCTCGGCGCCAGGCTCAAGGATGTTAGCTGCCCGAACCTGCCGCTGTCGGTGCCCACCTATTACGTGGTCGCGCCGGCCGAGTGCTCGTCGAACCTGGCGCGCTTCGACGGCGTGCGTTACGGTTACCGCTGCGACAACCCGCGCGACCTCATGGACCTTTACAAGCGTTCGCGTGGCGAGGGCTTCGGCGCGGAGGTCAAGCGCCGCATCATGACCGGCACCTACGTGCTGTCCGCCGGTTATTACGACGCCTATTACCTCAAGGCGCAGAAAGTCCGGCAGCTGATCGCGCAGGATTTTGCCCGCGCCTTCGGCGAAGTCGACGCGCTGCTCGGGCCGACCTCGCCAACCGCGGCGTTTCCGCTCGGCGCCAAGACCGCGGATCCGATCACGATGTATCTAAACGACATCTACACCATCGGCGCGAACCTGGCCGGCATTCCGGGACTGTCGATACCCTGCGGCTTTGCCGGTGGCCTGCCGCTGGGTCTGCAGATCATGGGGCCACATTTCAGCGAAGCGCGGCTGTTGAATCTGGCGCATCGCTACCAGCAGGAGACCGACTGGCACGCGCGCGTGCCGCCGGCCTGGGTCAATTAGCCGTGGAAAAGTCAGCCATGGAATGGGAAACCGTCATCGGTCTCGAGATTCACGCGCAGCTGGCCACGCGCTCCAAGATCTTTTCGTCCTCGTCTACGGCCTATGGCGCGACACCTAACAGCCAGGCGAATCTCATCGACCTCGGTTACCCGGGCGTGCTGCCGGTGCTGAACGCCGAGGCGGTGCGCATGGCGATCAAGTTCGGCCTTGCGGTCGGCGCGCAGGTGGCTGAGCGCTCGGTGTTTGCGCGCAAGAACTACTTCTACCCGGATCTGCCCAAGGGCTACCAGATTTCGCAGTACGAGCTGCCGATCGTGGCGCGCGGCGCGGTCGACGTGTTGCTCGAAGACGGTACGCGCAAGCACGTCGGCATCACGCGCGCGCATCTTGAGGAGGACGCCGGCAAGTCCATGCACGAAGGCATCGCCGGTTCATCCGGCATCGACCTCAATCGCGCCGGCACGCCGCTGCTGGAAATCGTCTCCGAGCCCGACATGCGTTCCGCCCGGGAAGCGGTCGCGTACATGAAGAAGATTCATACGCTGGTGCGCTATCTCGAGATCTGCGACGGCAACATGCAG
>JAYUGT010000076.1:0-37365 GCA_043738315.1 Gammaproteobacteria bacterium | reverse complement strand
TTCTATCGTGCGCGCCCGTCTAACCTAACTTTGCTCGCGCGAGCCGAGTAAGTATGTGCCATCTGATTGCGGCAGGTGACGGTATAACTGACGGTATTTTGACGTTGATAGAACATAATTTGATTTAAAATCATATACTTAATTGTTCTTTCAATAGATATATCCCAAATTTAAAAACCCCTGACAAGAGCCCTGGGCGCAGTATTTGTGCCGGAAAGCAGGAGGAATGCCATGTTTGAGGCAAAAACAGCGGCCGGGAGCCGCGTAACGCCGGATGCCGCCCGGCAGCAGGGTGGCGATGGGGCAGGTGGCTGGTTCGGGCTGGACTTGCTGGCCGAGCTGCAGATCGTCAATCTGAAGACCATCCACTGGTTGCGCGCGCTGGCGCGCCAGGACGAGGCGGCGATGCCGGGCGCGGCGCTGCTCGCGGACAATCGGACGCTGTGGCTGGCGCTGGATGACGTGGCCGCGGCGCAGCTCAGTGCCTGTCCCTGCGCGCTGACCGATGCCGAGTTTGCTAACAGCGCAACCTGGGAGGCGATAGCCGCCGCCGCGGTGCGCGACTCAGCGCCGCGGGCGCAGCGCGACGCCGGCACCGTCTTGTTAGATGATGCGGCCGGCCGGCAGCTGGCGCGGCTCACCGTGAATCTCGGCTGGCATCTCGCGCGGCATCGGCCGCTCGCGGCGACGGTGACGCTCGGCATGTGCAGCGGCACGGTGCAGCAGCTGCAGGGCATGCGCCTCGCGGCGGTCGATGTCTTGCCCGACTGGCTGCCGGCGCTGGTGCGGCCGCGCTGGCACGATGAGCCGCGGGTCTGGACCTACCTGCTGGAAGCGGCCATCAGCGCCGCGCCGCTGCGCCTCGAGTCCGCCCGCGTCGGTGCATTGCAATTGATCGCGCGTCAGCTGGCGAAGGCGCGGGAAAGGGAGTCGGGGCGCTGATCGTTGGGGTGAGCGGGCTGACGGGCGGCTACCACACGCCGCCGAGCGCCACGGTGATCGCTTCGCCGTTCACGCCGCCGGCAGCGTCACTGCACAGGAACGCGATCACCTGCGCGACTTCGCGCGGCTCCAGGACACGGTTCTGCGGGTAGATGGCGGCGCGCTCGCGCCACACCTGCTCGACGCTGATGCCGCGCCGTTCGGCGTCCGTCTTGGCGGAGCGTTCGGCCATCGCCGTTCGCACCCAGCCCGGCAGCACTGCGTTTGATGTGACTCCGAACGGCCCGGCGTCCTGGGCCACTGCGCGTGCGAGCCCGATGACCCCGTGCTTGGAGGCGGTATACGCGCTGCCGGAGCGTTCCGCTTTCTCGCCGGCCGTTGAACTGGTGAATACCAGCCGGCCGAAGCCGCGCTTGCACATGCCGCCGACCGTCAGCCGTGTTAGCTCGAACGGGCCGTCGAGGTTGATGCGCATGGTCTCGCGCCAGACCTCGGGATCCTGCTCCCACACCAGCCGCTCGTGGGCAGAGCCGATGCCGTGATTTACTACTAACAAATCGATCGGCCCGAGTCGACGCTCGGTCTCAGCAACGGCCAGGGCGCAACCCGCGGCGGTGCCGAGGTCGGCCACGACATACTCGAGGCCAACGGCCGCCAGTTCCGTCGCGCTGCGCGCCGCCACCATCACATGCGCCCCCGCTGCCGACAGCAGCAGCGCCGCCTCGCGCCCGATTCCCCGGCCGCCGCCTGTGACCAGCGCCACCCGTCCGTTCATGGTTCCGCCCTCATATCCGTTTCTCCCGCATTCCTACAACACCGTTTTCAGCACATCCAGCAACAGGTTCGGCGCTTCCGTCATCAGCGTGTGGCCTGAACCCGGGAGAATGCGCACGTCGGGCGCCGGCAACGCGTTGATCAGCGCCTTGCTGGACCGCGGCGGCGTTAGCCGGTCCTCCGCGCCGAGCACCATCAGTACCGGGCAGCGTACTAACGCGGCACGCTCCAGGCCTTTCGTATAGACGTTGCAGGCCTGCATATCCGCGCCCAGCACGCCCGGTTTTGAACGCTCAAACAGGCGCAAGGTCGCACCCACCATCCAGATGCCTGGATTGCTGTTGCCGCCGTACAGGTGCCGCTTGCTGTAGCCCCACTGCGTCAGCATGTCGAACGCCGAGTGACGATTGGCGGCGGAATCGGCGAGTATTGCCTCCGAGACCGGCATCGGCGCCGTGCTGCCGACCAGAGCTAACGCGCGTACGCGCGCGGGATGCCGCGCGGCCGCATCGAGGGCGACGAGGCTGCCGAGGCTGTGACCGGCCAGCGCCGCCTGTTCGATCTTGAGTGCATCCAGCAGTGCGACGATCCAGCCGGCCAGTTCCTCGATGCTTTGTTTGCCGGGACCCGCGCTGCGTCCATGACCCGGCAGGTCCACGGCAACGACATTGCGGCCATGGCGCGCAAAATGCCGCGCCGGCAGCGTCCAGACGGTGTGATCCATGCCGGAGCCGTGGATGAATACGACGCTTTTCCTGGCCGCATCGATGGCGCGGCCATTCGTATAGCAATACGCGCTGTTGCCGCCGACCTCGATCTTCACGTCCTGGCCTCTGTTAGCTTGGCGGCCGCGCGCAGCCCCTGGCTGAGATCGTCGATCAGGTCCTCGACGTCCTCGAGTCCGACTGAGAGACGAATCGTGCCCTCGCCGATGCCGGCTGCATTCAGCGCCTCGGCATCCATGCGGTGATGCGTGGTGCTGGCCGGGTGGATCACCAGCGACTTGGCGTCGCCGACATTGGCGAGATGCGAGAACACGTTCAGCGCATCAACGAAGGCCACGCCGGCGGCGCGCCCGCCGCGCAGGTCAAAACTGAACACGGCGCCACAGCCGCGCGGCAGCAACTGGGCGGCCAGCGCGCGATCGGGATGACCCTCGAGTTCCGGATAGCCGACTTGCGTGACCTGCTTGTTAGGACGCAGGAACGCTACGATGCGGCGCGTGTTGTCGACATGACGCTGCATCCGCAGCGACAGGGTTTCGATGCCCTGCAGGATGTGAAACGCGGTGGTCGGGCTCATGCAGGCGCCCAGATCGCGCAGGCCTTCCTTGCGCGCACGCGTGATGAACGCGCTCGGGCCAAACTCTTCGGCAAACACCAGTCCGTGGAAACCGGCATAGGGTTCGGTCAACGTGGGGAATTTACCCGAGGCTTCCCAGTCGAAACGGCCGCCATCGACCAGCAGGCCGCCGATCACGATGCCGTGCCCGCTGAGGAACTTGGTCGCCGAATGCAGGATCAGGTCCGCGCCTAGTTCGAAGGGCTTCATCAGGAACGGCGTCGTAAACGTGGAATCGACTAACAGTGGCAGACCCGCGGCATGCGCCACCGCCGCAATCGCCGGGATGTTCAGCACCTCCAGGCCCGGGTTGCCCAGCGTCTCGCCGAACACGAGACGCGTGTCAGGCCGGATCGCGGCGCGAAACGCCTCCGGATCGCGCGGATCCACGAATGTGGTCTGGATGCCGAAGCGCGGCAGCGTATACGCCAGCAGGTTGTGCGAGCCGCCGTACAGCGAGCGCGCCGCAACGATGTGCGAGCCCGCGCCCATCAGCGTCGCGATCGCAAGGTGCAGCGCGGCCTGGCCGCTCGCCGTTGCGATCGCGCCCACGCCATCTTCGAGCGCCGTGATGCGTTCCTCGAGGACCGCGTTGGTGGGATTGCTCAGCCGCGAATACACATGGCCGGTGCGTTCGATGTTGAACAGCGAGGCCGCGTGGTCGGAATCGGTGAAGACAAACGACGCAGTCTGGTAGATCGGCGTAGCGCGCGCGCCGGTGGCGGGGTCGGGTTGCGCACCGGCGTGCAGACTGAGCGTATCGAACGCGGGATATTTCACGCCGGCCATGGAGGACTCCTGTTGCAGTTGCTGCGGCTGATCTCCGGGTGGCAAGAATAATCGTTCCAACGACTGCCGTTGCCGCGTTTTCGCGGACTGTGGGGCGCGAACGTTCGTGCTGCGGGTTGCCTATTGCCCTTGCCCCAGCGCGAATCCCGCTTCGTTGTCGAACGTGCACAGGTTCTCGGTCTTGATCAAATCCAGCCCGTCGGATTCGAGGTTGTGCAACAGCGAGACGATGTCGGCATTGCTGATATTGCGTGCCGCGCCGTCGCCGTCAGCGCCCAGGAATCGGCAACGCCAGTGATCGGTACAAAATGTCTCCGGGAAACCGCCGGGCCAGACCTTGACGCCCCGGTTGGTAATCATCTGCAGCTTGAACCCGGCGGTGCGCGGCTGATGTGTCAGCGTTTGCAGGCGCCCGGCCAGATCGTCCGCGGAACAGTCTCCCGCGTGCACGAATACGTCGACGCCGACGATGGTCTTGCGCGCCGGGGGCTTGCGCACGTAGGGCTGCGTGCTGGGGGCGCGCGGCGCGGTCGTTTGAAAGTAGGCCACTGCCCGCAGCTGCTGCGGTTTCTGCCCGAGCCGCGCGATAATGGCGTCTGCAAACCCGTTGCAGTCAGTCGTTATTGAGCCTTTGCTGCCGTGGAGTTCCGCGGTGTGTATGCCATCTTCAATGGTCTTGAGCCACGCGTTGTGAATATCAGTCGCGACCTGCGTCTGGCGCAGGCGCACTAACATCATGACCGCGCTCAGCAGCAGGCCGGATGGATTGGCCGCTCCCTTGCCAGCGATGTC
This sequence comes from Gammaproteobacteria bacterium, assembly GCA_043738315.1. Taxonomy (GTDB): domain Bacteria; phylum Pseudomonadota; class Gammaproteobacteria; order Steroidobacterales; family Steroidobacteraceae; genus UBA964. The sequence continues at coordinate 32,727 of JAYUGT010000076.1, read as the reverse complement.
AGGCGCGCTGCCGTGGATCGCTTCGAACATGGCGACGTGATCGCCGATATTGGCGCTGCCGGCCAGGCCAACGGAGCCGGTCATCTCGGCGGCGATATCGGAGATGATGTCGCCGTACAAGTTGGGCGTGACGATGACGTCGAATGTCTCCGGCCGCGTTGCCAGGCGCGCCGCGCCGATGTCGATGATGTAGTGCTCGGTCTCGAGCATCGGGTACTGGGTCTTGATCTCGTCGAATACCTTGTGAAACAGACCATCGGTCATCTTCATGATGTTGTCCTTGGTCATGCAGGTCACTTTGCGCCGGCCATGCGCATGCGCGTATTCAAACGCGTAGCGAATGATTCTTTCGCAGCCCGGGCGGGTAATCAGCTTCAGGCACTGAAACACCTCGTCCGTCTGGCGATGCTCGACGCCGGCATAGAGGTCTTCCTCATTCTCGCGCACGATCACCAGGTCCATGCGCGGATGCTTGGTTACGACGAACGGGTCGTAGCTAACACAGGGACGGACGTTGGCGTACAGCCCCAGGGTCTTGCGAATGGTGACATTGAGGCTCTTGTAACCGTCGCCTTGTGGCGTGGTGATGGGTCCTTTCAGGAAGACCTTGGTGCGTCGCAGGCTCTCCCAGGCGTCGGGCGCGATCCCCGACGTGTGACCCGCCCGATAGACCTTCTCGCCAATGTCGATCACTTCGGTCGTGAGCTGTGCGCCGGCACAGTCCAGTACCTTGAGGACTGCCGTCATGATCTCCGGGCCTATGCCATCGCCATAGGCGACTGTTATCGGGGTCTTTTCGCTCACGCTGTTACTCCTGCCGGGTGGTTCAAGTGCGCGCAGGATAGGGCTTTCTTAATATCGGGCAAATTGATATTTTTCGATATATAACATCGGAATTAACAATGAATAAAATCAGCCCGGTGCGGGCCACTCTGGTCCAGCTGCGCACATTTGAAGCGGTCGCCCGGCTGGGCGGCGTCGGCAAGGCGGCGCTGAGCCTGCATATGGCCCAGTCGACGGTATCGACCCAGCTGCGCGAACTGACCAGCGCTGTCCGTGCCAGCCTGTTTGTGCCCAGGGGCCGGGGCCTGCAGTTGACCCAGGAAGGAGCGCTGTTGCTAACAACCAGCCGCGACCTGTTCGGTCGCTGGCACCAGTTTGAAGAACAGGTCGCGGAGATGCAGGGACTCAGGCGCGGGAACTTGCGTATCGCCGCCGTGACCACCGCGGAGTACTTCATTCCCGATCTGGTCGCGCCGTTTGCGCACGCGTATCCCGGCATCACGATCGAGCTGGCGGTTGAAAACCGCGATTCCGTCGTGCGTCGCCTGACGCAGGGCGACGACGAACTGGCCGTGATGATGCTGCCGCCCGATGATCTCGATCTTGACCGGTGGCCGTTCCTCGAGAATCCCCTGGTCGTTATCGCCCCGCGGCGCCACCCGCTCGCGCAGCGCAGCCGATTGCGAATCCAGGACATCCTGCGCGAGCCACGCCTGACGCGTGAACTGGGCTCGGGTACGCGCCGCGCAACAGATCAATATCTCGAGCAGCGCGGCATCAGCTGGCCACCGCGCATGGCGTTAGGCAGCAACGAGGCCATCAAGCACGCGGTTGCCGCAGGGCTCGGCCTGGCCGTGCTGTCGCGTCATGCACTTGGGACCGATCCGAAGCGAGCCGGACTCGTGGAGTTGCCGGTTGCCGGCTTTCCAATCCGTCGCATGTGGCAATTGGTCTGGCGTCGCGACCACCCTTTGTCCCGGCCGGCGCAGGCCTTTTTGGACAATCTCCGGCAGCGGTTCGCCCAGCCGCCCGCCGGCAAAGCCTGATCGGCGGGTTAGGTATTGGCTTGCTAACAAGGCGCCGGCGCGAACGGCCGGATTGACTCGCGCCAATTGACAGGTCGTTCGACAAAGAGTTGGATGGCGCGTTCAGCAGCAAGAATAAGCTGCGACAGTTGTCGAGGGGTTTTAGATGGACTCGCATGCTCGCACTACATTCGTTGTGGCGCTCGGCCTGGCCGCATTCTTTTCGTCGGCCCAGGCTCAGGAGGCTGCCCGGCCCACCGTCGACGCGCAGGGATCCATCACGTCCCAAGGCCCGGTGGTTGTGCCGCTGTCGGATTTCCTCAGCCCGGAGGCCAAAGCGCAGCTGACGGCCCGTCTGCGCGACACACAGCAACCGACTCTGAAGGATGGAATCGCGGCGGTGCGCGCTGGTTCTGCTGCCAGCGCGAAAGCGTCGCTCGACGGTTGGTTGAAAATCTATCCCGCCAAAATAGAAAGCACGATGATCGATGGCGTGCGCACCGATGTTGTCACGCCTGACGCTGGCATCGATCCCAGGAACAAGAATCGCCTGCTCATCAATGCGCACATGGGCGGGTTTTTCACCGGCGGGCGCTATGGTGGCCAGGTCGAGGCCGTGCCGTTAGCAGGGCGGGGCAGGATCAAGATCATTGCGGTGGATTACCGCATGTCGCCGGAATTCATTTTCCCCGCCGCCAGCGAAGACATGGAAACGGTATATCGCTACGCGCTCAAATCCTATCAGCCAAAGAACATCGGCATTTACGGCTGCTCGGCCGGAGGCACGCTGGTCGCGCAGTCGATGGCCTGGTTTCAGAAAAAGAAACTGCCATTGCCCGGCGCTATCGGTATTTTCTGTTCCGGCGCCATGAAAACGTTCTGGTCCGGCGGCGATTCGTCGCAAATCACTTCGCTGCTCAACGCCACGCCGCCGGGCGGGCCCAAGCGGCCACCGGGCGCGCCGCGTGACTACTTCGATGGCATCGAGCGCAACGATCCGCTGGTGACTCCGGGCCTGTTCCCCGAGGTGCTGGCCAGGTTTCCGCCGACGCTGATGGTGACGGGAACCCGCGACCCTGTCATGAGTAACGCGATCATCACGCACGCGCGCCTGTTGCAGGCGGGCGTGCACGCGGAACTATTCGTGCAGGAAGGCCTGGGCCACGGGCAATTCTTTGCATTCCCGGGCACGCCGGAATCGACGATCGCCTACGATGTGATCTGGCGATTTTTTGACGAACATCTGCAGCACTAGGCAGCCACGGCAGACTTACGCGTCAGGGGCGCTCCGGCGTACGCATCTTCGGGTAATCGGTCCAGAGGCTGACATGCCCGTCCCAGGGGATTGCGGCTCCCAGGATCGTTGGGTGGACCTTCTCAATCATTTTCCGCGACGCTGCGGGCAGCGAGTTAAGCGTACGCAGTTTCACGCCCTGCGTGTTCCAGACGAGGTATCCGGGCTGCTGTCCCATCAACAGCCAGGGCCACCACAACATGGTCTGATTGAGCGAGTAGGTCGACGACGCGTTCATGACGGCGGGATCTGCCAGTTCACGCAACAGTCCGCTGTTAGTGGTCTTTTCCGAATACAGGAGGTCCGGGCCGGTGGACTCGAGCGGCCATTTTTCAACATCGAGCGGATTTTTCAGGTAGACGCCCGACGACCAGCGGGATGTCCAGACACGGCCATCGGCCTGGAACCATTCGAGCTCGAAGGGCTTGCCGCTGCGGTTGCCTGAAACCCATTTGCCGTCGCGCAGGAGTTGCGGCCCGTTCGTGGTCCAGAGGTTCTGGCCTCGTCCCTCGCGTTGGTGAAAAGGTCGTACTGTGCGGCCATTGAGCGGATTCACGAACGAGTCGAGCGGCTCGGTCTCGCCAGCACGGTGGTAGACCGTCGCCTCCCACAGGCTAACAAGATGTCCCTCCGGCAACAGCTCGACCTGGCGGCGGACGATCGACGTGCTCGCGGTGAGCATCACGGGTGCGCGGCCCGGCACGAGCGCCTCGAGCGTGCCGGCATACATGTGGAACAACGTTTCTGGTACGAGGCTGGAGTTGAGTTTCAGGAACGCGCGCACCTGGGCCGCTGGAGTTGACAGGTCAAGCGTCGGCGCCACGGCCCCGGTTGCTGCCTCGGTCGCCAGCAATACCGCACTTGCGCCGCCCGCCGCAGTCAGCAGCGAGCGCCGCGTGAGCGGGCTCATGGCGGCGTCCCCTTGAGCTGCTGTTCGGTGATCGGCGGCATGGGTCCGCAGCGCGGTTCGAAACCGCGCACGGTGTCGGTTTCGTAGCTGCGCTTGCAGAGCCAGTGATCGAGCTGTGGCTTGATGGTCAGGTCGTCGATCACGAAAATCTTGTTGATGCAGCGTTTGGAGCCGATGCATCCCAGGATCTGCTGGTTGAGATCGGCGCGCAGCACCGCGCCGAACTTCTGCGGGTCTGTTGTCAGGTAAGACTTGCCGCTGGCCGTGTTGAAGGCAGGATCCCTCGGGTTTGGCACCAACGCTCCGATGCGGATAATCGTGTAGGGCACGCCCGAGTCGCGCAGCACGTGCTCGGCCCGCGTCATGTCCTCGGCGAGCTTGTAGAGCGGCGGGCTCAGCGGGCAATCCTTCGCGGCGCGGTCACCGCAGCCGCTGCCGAGGCCAAGGAATTGTTTGACGTGCATTTTCCTGGCGAGTGGCACGAAGTTCTCGTAAATCTGTGCGTAGCTCTGCGCGCCGCCCGGGGCGACCTGCACGGTCTCAAAGATCACCGAGTAGCGCTTGCCCTTGAGAGCGGCTGCGACTTCTTCCTTTTTCATCGCATCGCCGACCAGATACTCGACCTCGATGCCGGCGAGTGGCGCACGATTGGTGGTCGGCCTGACGAAAACGGTAACGCGGTCGCCGCGCGCAACGAGCAGCTGTGCCACCGCCGCACCGGTGTGTCCCGCGCCGCCGATGATGAGTACGTTCTCCTTTGCCCAGGCCGCGCGCGACAGCAACAGCATTGCGACGAGACTGAGTGTGCGGCCCGGGGTCATGTGCAACATGGGAGATCTCCTTGGGTTCAATGGGCACGGCCGCGCCAGCGGTAAACGGGCTACGAAGTGTACGCCGCGATCAGATGATCCGGCACCCGGGTTGGCCGCCCGGCGCCACCCGGTGGCCGCAGGCTGCTTGCCTAACAGCATAGCAGCGCTGCGGCATGCTAGGGTTCGGTTCATGAAAGCCAAATTCTTTGTCGCGATACTGTCTTTGGCGGCCGGTTTTGCCTGCGGCGCCGAACCACCTGCTGCATCAACTGCACCCGTGCCAGCGCCGGCGCCAGAAAAGCCCACGCAGTCGATACTGCTGCGCGCTGTTAGTGTCACCTACGACATCGATCGCTCGCTGCTTTTCTATCGCGACATCCTCGGGCAGGAAGTGGTCGAGGATGCGCAGCTGAATCCGGAACGTTCCGCCACATGGCTGGATGTATCGCCGCAGGCGAAGGTCCGTTTCGTGGTGCTGCGTGGCAAGGCCGAGTATCCGGGCGGGCCGATCGCGGGCGGCCGCATTGCCTTCATCGCCATCGACGATCCGGCGCATCCGCGCAGCAGCGTCAAGACCGCGAACCATCGCGGTGTCCACGGCGACATGATCCTGCCGCATCGCGTGGCCAACCTGGATGGCATCGTGCGCCGGTTGAAAGAGGCGGGCTTCCAGTTCCTGTTTGAACCGCGCGTGTCGCCCTCGGGCCTGTCGCGCAATTGCATGGTCTACGATCCCAACGGCCACATCGTCGAGCTGTTCGAACTGAAATAGCGGCACGCTGTGCTAGTCTTGGCGGCCTCATATGCAAGCACTCTCCGTGCGGGGTCTGGTCAAGACCTATCAAAACGGCGCCCAGGCGCTCAAAGGCATCGATCTTGAGGTTGAGCAGGGCGATTTTTTTGCGCTGCTCGGACCTAACGGCGCGGGCAAGACCACGCTGATCGGCATTTTGACTTCGCTGGTCACCAAGACCAGCGGCGAGGTCAAGGTATTTGGCCATGACCTGGATCGCGAACTAGAGGTGGCGAAATCCTGCATCGGCGTCGTGCCGCAGGAACTCAACCTCAACGGATTTGAGTCGCTGGAAACCATCGTCGTCAACCAGGCCGGGTTCTATGGCATCCCGCGCGCGATCGCACGCGAGCGCGCCGAGATTTACCTCGGCAAGCTTGGGTTGTGGGATCGCCGTACCAAGATGTCACGCATGTTGTCCGGCGGCATGAAGCGCCGACTGATGATTGCGCGCGCGCTGATGCACGAACCTCGATTGCTGATTCTCGATGAGCCCACCGCGGGTGTCGACATCGAAATCCGCCGCTCGATGTGGGAGTTCCTGCGCGAACTCAACGCGCGCGGCACTACCATCATCCTGACCACGCACTACCTCGAGGAAGCCGAGGCACTGTGCCGCAATATCGCGATCATCGATGGCGGCCGCATTATCGCGCGCGACCAGATGGGCGGCCTGCTGCGCAGCCTGGCAACGGAAACCTTCGTGCTGAACCTGCGCAATGGGATACCGGCCGCGCCGACGATCGACGGTTATCCGATCAAGTTGATTGACAGCAACACGCTGGAAGTCGAGCTGACAAAGGACCAGAACCTCAACGAGGTGTTCGCGCGGCTGTCCGCGGCCGGCATCGCGGTGCTGTCGATGCGCAACAAGGTCAACCGCCTCGAGGAAGTATTCATGCGGCTGACGGACAAGAGCGTGCACGCCGCGGGCGGAGTGGCGCCGTGAGCGGGTTTGATCCACAACAACATGTGGCCCGGGCGCGCTGGATCGGCTTTACAACCATCCTGCGCCGCGAGTTCGGTCGCATCGTCCGCATCTGGGGCCAGACGCTGGTGCCGTCGGCGGTGACGGCCACGCTTTATTTCGTGATTTTCGGCAGCCTGATCGGCCGGCGCGTCGGCCAGATGGGCGGTTTCGATTACATGCAGTACATCGCACCGGGCCTGATCATGATGAGCGTGATCACCAACGCCTATGGCAACGTGGTGTCATCGTTTTTTGGCGCGAAATTCCAGCGCTTTCTCGAGGAAGTGACCGTCTCGCCAATGCCCAACTGGCTGGTCGTGTTAGGTTTCGCGAGCGGTGGGATCCTGCGCGGCCTGCTGGTGGGCGCCATCGTGACCGTAGTGTCGCTGTTTTTCACGCACCTCAGCGTGCACCACTTTTTCATCATCATCGCGGCGGTGCTGCTTACGGCGACGGTGTTCGCGTTAAGCGGTTTCATCAACGCGGTGTTCGCCAAGAATTTCGACCAGGTGAACTGGATCCCGACCTTCGTGCTGACACCGCTCACGTACTTCGGCGGCGTGTTCTATTCCATCAGCCTGCTGCCCGAACTGGCGCAGAAGATTTCCTTCGCCAATCCGATTCTGCACATGGTCAACGCGTTTCGTTATGGCTTCCTCGGCACCTCGGATGTCGATGTACGCCTGGCGTTTGCGATCATGATCGGCTCGGCGATCCTGCTGTTTGTGATCGCGGTGGGCCTGATGAACCGCGGCACGGGCATGCGGGAATAGCGAACGCAGCGCATGTGCGGCCGGTTCGCGTTTTACTCTCCGGCCGAGGCGATTACCCGTTTGTTCGGCGTCCAGGGCGCGGCCAGTGTCGAGCCACGCTGGAATATTGCGCCGACCACCTATGTCCCGGTGGTGCGCCTGGATGACGCCGGCGCGCGCCGCCTCAGCATGCTGTACTGGGGCCTGATTCCGCACTGGGCCAAAGAGAAATCCATCGGCGCGCGCATGATCAACGCGCGCGCCGAGACGTTGGTGGAAAAGCCGTCATTTCGCACCGCTTACAAACGCCGCCGCTGTCTGGTACTGGCCGACGGCTGGTACGAGTGGAAAACGGAGGCCGGCGCCAAGCAGCCGTATTTCATTCACGCGGCTAACGGCGAGCCATTCGCAATGGCCGGCTTGTGGGAAAGCTGGGTGGAAACGCCGGGTGAGCCGGCCTTGGAGAGCTGCGCCATCGTCACAACCGAGGCCGCAGGATCGCTGGCGGAAGTTCACCATCGCACGCCGGTCGTGCTCGATGCGGCGGGTTTTTCAACCTGGCTCGATTGTTCAGCGCCGGTCGCCAGCGCCGCGAACGCCGCCGCAGTCGCCGCCTTGCTAACAGCGGCGCCCGAGGGCCGGATGCAGATGCGGCGCGTCAGCCGAAAAGTCAACAATGCGCGTAACGACGGCCCGGAGCTGCTGCAGGCCGCTGATTAAGTTTCATTGTGGTAAGTCCCTAAGTACCTGGTGATATCGCTGTCCTAGAATGGCTAACGAATTCCTCGCAAAAGGCATCTGGCTATGCGATCCAACGAACTGGTCCGGCGTCTGATGACCGAGGCGGTGCTCTCCATCGACATCGGCGAATCGGCCGGGGAAGTCCTGCGGCAATTCGCGGCCTATCCGGTGCATCACATGCCGGTCGTCGATGATGGCCGGGTCGTCGGCATGCTGAGTTCCGCCGATCTGATGAAGCTCGATGCATTTCTGCCGCGCAAGGGCCAGCCGGCGATCGAATACCTCAATCAACACGTCAAGCTGGCAACGCTGATGCAGCGCCCGCCCGTCACGATTGGCGCCAATGACACTGTTGAGCAGGCGGCGTCCATCATGGCCTCGAAGGGTATCCATGCGTTGCCGGTGGTCGACGACCGTGGATATCTGATCGGGATAATCTCAACCACCGATATCATCAACGCGGCGCTGCACGGCGCCGCGGCTGCGGACGTCCCAGTCACCGCCGATACCGCTGCCAGTCGCCGGCTGCGCGATCTGGAAGCGGTGTTTGTGCTGGCGCAGCGCTATGTCACTGCCGGCCAGGACGAGCAGTTGCACCGCCAGTTGCTGCGAGCCATCGAACATGCCAAGCGCGGCGCGGTCGATATCTGATTGATGTTGCCGCTCTACGACGCGGCGGCTTCGCTCAACACCTGCACCGTCTTGCGATAGCGCTGCATCGCATTCTCAGGCGTGGCCGCGATCGACACCACGCCAAGCTTGCCGAACTCCGCCAGTGCGCCGATCAGATTGAATGTGACTCCTTCCATGCTGCTCTGGTCAAAATGCAGGTCGTTCTCGACCGCAATGTCGATCAGATCCTCAGGAATGAGCCGCTTGAGTGCCGGCGATTGAAAATTATCCGTCGCATAGTAACAACGGCGTTCGCCGCTCGGAATGTGGAACTCGCCGGTGGCGGGGTCGTATTGCCCGTTGGTCAGGTACTGCAGTGTCTGGAAGGTGTGCGTGGTGCCCCCCTTGCGCACGTTGATCTCAATCGCGACGTTTCGCCACGTGCCATCCGCCTGCCGGAACGAGACGAAATCGACGCCATAGCGTCCTAACACGCCACGCTTGCAAAGCTCCAGGCCAACCCGCCGGGCGGACTCCTGGATCGCAAGCCGGTAGGCGGGCCGCGCCGGGAATGTGCTGCCCAGGAATTTCTGGCCGGTGGAGCCACCTAACACCTGGTCATGGGTCGAGATCGCCTCGATCGTGCCAATCGGCGTGACGCGCTGTTGCGCGGACGGCGAGCAGGTCTCGCCGCCTGTGATCCAGGCTTCGACGATGCCGCGCATCGTCGCGAACTTGTGCAGGTAGTGCTCCCAGTTTTCGCCATCCGCCTCGAAAGTCAGTTTCGATGGCAGTGCCTCGCGGATCCAGCGCTGCAGTGCATCGGTTCCGGCGCGGGCGGCGTCGGGTGCGCCGTCGAATCTGAATGCCGCGTTGCCCTCGCCGGAAGCGCCATCGTTCAGCTTGACTGCGGCACGAGCCAGTGTTGGGTTGTCGGTGCGGAGCTTGGTCAGCGCGGCAATGATGTCGTCAGCGTCGCACAGGTCTTCGCTGCCCGACGGCAGGTCGATGCCCGCGGCGCGGAACATCGCGCGGCTGCCGCTTTTTCCGCCGAGCCAGCTCAGTGCCGGGTCGCAGGCGTACAGCGGGATGTCGAGTTGCAGCGCGAGCAGTTTTTCATGCTCCGTGGCGTTGAAGCAGCTCATGTGGGCGCTGGCGGTGTCGCCGATGGCGGCACGGATGCGCGCGATCAGCCGCGGACGATCCAGGATCTTGCGGGTCAGCGTGATGGCGGAGCCGTCGTAGGCCGACAGCATGGCCAGCCTGCGCTGCGCCTGCTGGTGTGGGATGCCCGGCAACAGGCTCAGGTAATAATCGACGATGACCGGGTCGATCGGCGTGCTGGTGACGAACACGATTCGCGTGTTAGGCAGTCGCAGCAACATCAGCATGGTCAGCTGTCGCTCCTCGTAATGCGACAAACCCTCGACGTGTGCAATGATTTCCTGGTCCATGGAAAGACCGGGGATCACCACTACGGTGCGCGGCGCGCGCGGATCGGCAAACACGTTGCGAAACAGCGGTGCGAGCCGTGCCTGCAGTTGCGCGAAGCGATCGTTGTCGGCCGCAGTAATCATCCGGAAAAGACCCTGGCCGGGTCCGCTATCAGGTCCGGATGAAACTGCCTGCACATCGCCAGCAATTGCGGCGGTAGCTGTTCGGCGGCCCAGACTTTTCCGCCACGACCGGTTTGCAGGGTGTGGCCATCGACGCTCTGCATCTGCATCCACGGACGGAATGCCGCGATCGACGAATACTGGACTTCCACCGCCGTGCTAACGACACGCGGATTCATGATGTCGCGCCAGGGCGCACGGTTCACAGTCCATTCGTGGTAGAAAAACACCGGTTTTTCCGAGTCCTGTGCCATGACGCGGGTGCCGAGCACCTGGCGGATCAGGAAATCGTCGCCGTCGCGCTGCGCTTGCGACAGCTGTTGCGCGCGATAGCTGGCGCCGTTGCGCCAGAATTTGCTGCCGCTCTGGGTCTCAGTCGCCATCTTGAAGTCGTCGTGCAGGCTTTCTTCGACCACGATTTTGCTGGCCGAAGGCCCGGAGCGGTAATTCGGCACCGTGACCTCGGTGCCGGTGCGCGGCATGGTCAGTTTTTCGAGGCGTGTTCCGGTCTTGGCATCGAGGTAGAACGCCACTTCCAGGGTCTTGCCCTCGAACGCGGTAGCGCCGGCACGATGATGCTGCTGCCAGGTCGCGGCTAACAACCGGTACAACGGTATGGTCTCGCCATTGATGACCGCGCAGGTCGTGGCATCGACCCAGCCGATGGTGATTTCCTCGCGCAGGCTGGAGCGCGCCTTGATGAATGCGTCCAGCATTTGCGTTCCCGACCACGCAAGATCCTCCGGTGTATGCGACGCCGGGTTGCGAGGCGCTGCCCCGGCCGGGGCAAAAGTGGCGGCGGCCGATGCCGCGACGCCGGTTGTCAGTATTTGTCGACGGCTGATTGCCATGTGCGGTTCCTTCAGTGGGCTTTTACGGGACGATCGGCGCCATAACGCTGGAACCTGTATTCCATTGAACGCATGACACCATTCTCAATGCCATCGACGCGCGCCAGCAACTCTTCGCCGTCGCGCCAGTAGCTGATGCCCTGCGGAAAGTCATGCGCAAGGTTGAAAAAACTGACGCGCGAAGCCGACGCGCTTGTTAGCTTGAAATCTGCCGGAGCCTGGCCCTGGGGCCAACCGACAAACACGGTGCTGCCGTCGGGGCGGGTCTCGATGCGCAGGTTCTCATAAAGGCCGTGTTTCCCGGCAGGCACGTAGCGGTTCATCCCCAGCATCAGGCCGCCAACCGGCGCCAGCCAGGCTTCATCGGCGCGGGCGCCATCTGCGCTGCTGTAAGTCCAGTGTCCCGCCATCCAGCTCAGTTGCTCGATGGCCGCGGTTTCACTGCCTATGGGCTTGTCGGTCGGAAAGGACGGCAGCTGCGACTTCCAGGCGTCGATCGCGGCATCCTTGTCGTTGATCAGCGCGAACGATTTGCCGTCGGCACCGGGATTGGTCAACGCATCGATGGCAACCCGTGCCACATCGGCGCGGCTCACATCAGTGGACGAGTACTGCTCGCGCGGCAGAATGCGTAGCCCCTGCTTGCGCGCAGGTTCGAGAGTCAATCCGCCGGGACCGATCACCGTATAACTGAGTCCGCTCGCGCGCAGTTGCTCCTCGGCACGGGTTTTCCAGAAGCGCACATTCATGAGGGCCGTAGCCTTGGTCTGATCCTTGTGCGTTCCGGATGTGCTCGAGGATATGAACACGAAATGCTTCACATGCGCCGCGGCGGCGGCATCGATGAGCCGGCTGTTAGACAGGAAATCAACGCGCTCTGGCACATCCTGGCCCTGGAACGCATGCGCGCCGATGGCGGTCACCACGTGATCTGCACCCTGCATCGCCGCCTGGACCGCCGCAGCGTCGGTCAGGTCGATCTGCTGCCACTCACCGTACTTGTAAAGCGCCCCCAGATCTCTTTTTGCGCGGGCCAGGTCGCTGGTCAGGGCATGCACGCGCCAGCCGTTCCTCGCGGCCTGGAGCAGGACCTCACGGCCGGTCTTGCCGGAGGCTCCGGCCAGCACCAGCAGCGGTTTTGCCGCCGCGCTTTTCGTTGCCTGCGCGGCCGGCGCAAAGCTAACAAAAACCAGAGTGGCGAGCATCGCCGCGCGCAGCGCGGCGCTGGCCCTGTCCCTCCGGGTTGCGCTTTCAGGCATTGTGCCGTTCATAATGTCAACCATTCCTAGAGCGGCGGACGCCATTTGCCCACGTGCTTTTTCCAGTTGCGCTCGGCGATTTCGAATGACTTCGGCGCCAGCGTGGCGAGCGCCGTGCGATTGAGCAGCTGATACTCCTGCGGCCCGCCTTCTTCGGGCAGCTGGCGCGTCGCATCGATGACGATCTTCGATGTGTAGGGCGAATCGGTCAGCGATGGGTCGAGCGGCATGCCGCGCGCCTTCGGAATCATCAGCGTGGCCGGTTGCGGCTGCCAGCGCGATCCCATCGCATGCATCATCTGCACGCGATCCAGCACCTCGAGATCATCGTCGACCACCACGACGACCTTGGCGATGCCGACGATCTCGGCAATGCGCTTGCCGACCTCGAGCGCCTGCCCGGGCTTGGTCTTCTTGATGCTGACAAAGGTGAATCCCGTTGCTTCCACCGGCGAGTGCAGGAACTTCACGGCGGGGACAAAACGTTTCATCGTGGACACGGCGAGCTGTTCGAGCGGCGCGGTCGGGAAACCACGCGTCTGGCCGGTGAAGGAGTTCACGATCCACGGGTTCCTGCGATGCGTGATGCAGCGGATGTTCATCCAGAAGTTTTCCGTTTTCTTCTTGCCCATGTAGCCGTACATTTCGCCGAACGGGCCTTCCGGCTTCATCGGCTCATCCAGCACCACTTCGCCCTCGATGACGGTCTCGGCGTTGGCCGGCACCAGATGGTCGTTGGTCTCCGACTTGACGACGTCGAGCGGCCGGCCGCGGATCGCGGAAACGACGGTGAGCTCATCAGCCTTGGCGCGATTGAGCTTGCTGCTCGATACCACCCAGGTGACCGGGTCCTGGCCTAACGCGATGGAAACCGGCACGGATTTTTCGCCGCGTTCCTTCGCTTTCATGAACGCCTGCCAGGCGCCCTGGCCCGGTTCGGGGTTCACGCCTAACATTTTTGGGCCCTTGATCTGGCAGCGGTAGGTGCCGAAATTCTTGCCGAGTTCCTTGTCGTTGGTGAACACCGAGCCCGTGTTGACGTAGCGGCCGCCGTCCATGGGATTTGACTGGATGAATGCGAACTGCGTGATGTCGATGGCATCGCCGGTCAGCACCACCTGCTTGCAGGCCGCCTGCTCGCGCGCCACCTCGCGGTACGGCGCTTCGGGAAAAGCGCCGCCCTTGCCGAGCTTCAGGTACTCGTCGATGCGCGCGCAGGCCTTGTAATACGTGGCGAAATGATCGCCGGGCACGGGCTCGAGCCCGAAGCTCAGGCACTCCGTGTCCCAGTGCCCGAAGTGATTGGCGATGATCGGGCCCTTGTGCCAGTGCCCGTCGATCCTGACATTCTCCATGTACAGGCACGGCGCCTCATACATGCCGAACTTGTCGACCAGGCGGTACATCAGCGCCGTGGCTTCATAATTGTCCTGGTCGATATCGCGCACCTTGAGCAGCAGCCCGCGTCGATCAAGTTCGTGGATATAGCTGCGCAGATCATCGAACGGCCCGAACTGCCAGGCGGGTGCCTTGCCAGGCCCGGATCCGGCGCCAGCCGCCGCCGGTGCGGGCGCGGGCGGCGAAGCCTGCGCCTGAGCTAACGCACGATCTGCTGCGGCCCAGGCGGCGGCGGAGATGCCTGTGCTCGTACCCAAGAATGTCCTGCGGCTGATGCTCATGATTGGCGGTACCTGACTGAGCGACTGTTGGGCTGACGGTGCCAGCTTTGGGCCGCGTGAACAAGCGCCATCGGACCCGGGCGACTGACCAGCGGTTCGATCCGCTAGACTGCAGGCCATGACCGCAGCAACCCTGAATCTGGTCCAGCGCTTTCCGGGCCGGCGAGCCTTTATCACCGGCGCCGCCAGCGGTTTCGGCCTGGCCTGCGCCGAATTGCTGGCGCGTGAAGGCTGGAGTCTCATGCTAACGGATGTCGATGCGGCCCGGCTGTCCATCGTCACGGCGCGTTTTTCGGCCCAGGGCGTGCGCGTTGGCTCCGAGCCCTGCGATGTCCGCGATGCCACCGCGCTGACGCGGATCGTCGACGCCGCGGCCCAGGTGTTAGGTGGCATAGATCTGGCGGTGAATGCTGCGGGCGTTGCGGCGGTGGGACCGTTCCTCGCCAGCGATCCCGGCGACTGGCAATGGATGTTTGATATCAATGTCCATGGCGTTGCCAACAGCTGCCGCGCCGTGCTGCCGCACATGCTGCGCAACGGCCGCGGCCTCATCATCAACGTGGCGAGTGCGGCCTCGTTCTGCACCGGAGCTAACATGTCGGGCTATAACGCCGCCAAGGCCGCGGTGGTGGCGCTGTCGGAAACGCTGCAACAGGAGTTTGGCGATGAGCGGATCCAGACCGCTGCGGCGATGCCCGGTTTTTTTCGCACCCGCCTGATGGAAGGTGCGCGCGGTCCGGACCGGATGCTGGCAGGCGCGCAGCAGCTGATGGAGGATTCCCGTCTCACGGCGGAAGACGTCGCCGAGCAGGTGTTGTTCCTGGCGGGCGCCGGTCGCACGCACATTGTGTTTCCGTCCAAGTACCGCTGGATCTGGCGCTGGAAGCGGCTGGCGCCACAAAGTTTCCAGCGCTGGTTTCCGAAGATCATTGCTCGCGGTCAAGGGGCCCGGCGTGACACGCACTGACGCCCCCGAGCGCCCGTCACCCTTTCATCTTGCCATCCCGGTACATGACCTGGCGGCGGCGCGGGCATTCTATGGAACGCTGTTCGGCTGCGCCGAAGGACGCAGCGCTGCCCAATGGGTCGATTTTGATTTCTTTGGCCACCAGCTCGTCGCGCATCTGGATCCGTCGCGGCGGGCATTTGTCGCGCCGTCGCAGAGCAACGAGGTCGACGGTCACCAGGTTCCGGTGCCGCATTTCGGCATCGTGTTAGCCTGGGAACGCTGGCACG
Organism: Gammaproteobacteria bacterium; assembly: GCA_043738315.1. Classification (GTDB taxonomy): domain Bacteria; phylum Pseudomonadota; class Gammaproteobacteria; order Steroidobacterales; family Steroidobacteraceae; genus UBA964. The sequence continues at coordinate 17,394 of JAYUGT010000076.1, read as the reverse complement.
AACTCGCGGCGCGGCTGCGGGCGGCCGGCATTCGCTTTGTGATCGAACCCGGCATCCGGTTTGCCGGCGCCGTCGGCGAGCAGGCGACATTCTTCCTGTACGACCCCAGCGGCAACGCGCTTGAATTCAAGGCATTCAAGGATCCGACGCAGTTGTTCGCACGCTAACGACGTGAACGCTGCGATCGACGGGCGCGCGCAAACGTTCGTCACAGGATCTCTTCCCAAGTTGAGCGGATGGCACTAAGTTTGCGCTGACCGCGCGCCCGAGCCGCCGCCCATTCGCCGCTCGGCCGTGACTAGCGCGCGCGCCGTTCGGCCCGCAGGCCCAAGGCAACCAGGCCGCGCAGCAGGCGTTCGTTGAAGCTCGCCGGACGCTCAAGATCCATGCGGCGCAGCGCGTCCCTTTCATCAGCGCGCGGTGTTGTCAGCAAGGCGCGTGCCGCGAGCCACAGGCGCGCCGCGCGGTGCTCGGTCATCAGCGCCAGCCGTTTCAGCGAGTGCGCGAGCTCGATTTCCTGCGCGGTCAGGTCGGTGCCAAATGGGTACTCGCTGAAGCGCCCGGCGCGTCGGTGCGCCGACAGCGCGCGTTCCAGTTGCTCTGGTGTATTGCGGCAATGTATCTCGGGGATGCGGTAGTCGGCGGCGATCTTGCCGGCCGCTTTTGCCCGGGCTAACAGACCGGCCTGGAAGCGCGAATCCGTGATGTTCAGCAGCGCGGCGATGATCTCGCTGTCGGTCCTGCCGCGCAGGTCGGCGATTCCATACTCGGTGACGACAATGTCGCGCAGGTGGCGCGGAATCGTGACATGGCCGTAGTTGTAGACAATGTTGCTGCTGACAACGCCGTCCTTGCGCCGCGTGGCACGCAGGCACAGGATCGAACGCGCATCCGGCAGCGCATGCGCCATGGCTACGAAATTGTATTGCCCGCCGACGCCACTGACGACCCGGCCATCGTCGAGACCATCTGAAACGGCCGCGCCGCTCAGGGTCACCATCATCGTGGTGTTGACGAACCGGGCGCGCGCACGCTGCAGCACGCGTTGTTCATAGTCCGCGCCATAGAGCTGGTTGATGTAGCCGACACCACGCATGTCAAACAGAATGCGTTCGCTCTCTGAGAGATCATGCAGATTGGCGTAGAAACCGCGCGGCCCGAGGAAGAAGCCGGCATGCGCCACCGCGCCGCGTTGCAGCTCACGGCCGATGCAGCTCTCCGCCAGCTGCGCGCGGGCCTGCTCGTTAGCCAGATCCGCTGCAATCAGTTCACCGTCGGGGCTCTGGATGCGCCCGTCCTGCCAGTAGCTGTCACTGCGAAATACGCCGTAATACTTCAGTTTTTCGAACCCGGCCTCCGACAGCCGCGGGCCCATGCCGACCGACAGCAGGTCGCTGAGAATTCGCGCATCGAACCGTCCGCCGACGATATTGCCGCGCGCAATCAGCTTCGTGAGCTCCAGCGATTCGTAAACGCGGCGCCGCAGGATGCCGCCGCGATAAAGATCCAGCATCTGGTCGACGAACATCTCGGTCGACGCGAACAGTCCTTCGCGGAACGGCTCTCGACCGCCGATCGCGTCGATCAGAGGAGCGACATGCTCGCTGCCCAGGTCGCGCAGCGCCTGGCGATAATCGGGATTCTGCTGCTGCCGCAGCAGCAGGGCGTAACAGATGCCGTCGCCGAGTTCGCCAATGCCGATCTGCAGCGTGCCACCATCGGCGACCAGGGCGCTGGCATGCAGGCTGATCGCATGATCAACGCTCGCGAGCGCCGGGTTGGGCGGGCAGAACAGGTCCTGGTCCGCCGCCCGGGATTCCAGCGCCAGGTCGAACATGTCACCCGGCACCAGCGCACGACCTAACATAAAGGGCATTTGCTCGTGGACCTGGCCGATCACCAGGATGCGCCGCTCGGCATCGGCCGGCTGGAGCGCCAGCAGGTCGAGCGTTACATCGGCATTGGATCCGAGCGAATACTGCTGGTCCGTGGCCGGTCCGCGCCGCGCGATCAGCTGCGCCAGGCAGTTGACGCCGCGCGCCAGCAGTTCGCGCGCCGCATGCGTGTAGTTGGCGCTGAGATAGTTCTGCTGCGAGGCTGCGATATTCAGGCTCGCCCCGGGTTCGAGAAAGAACTCGATTACCTTGATGTTAGGCGGCAGCGCATTGGCGCGCAGCGCGAGCACGTAGTCGAGATCCTTGTAGCTGCCGAAGATCCTGTCCAGCAGCGGCCCGGCGAAGCGCCGTTCCAGCTCACTGCCCGGCGCCGGCTTGCGCAGGCTCAAAGCGGTGACGATGGTCAGCGAAAGCTGCGGGTCGCGGGCCACACGCCGGTAAAACTCGTTAGCGATCGCAACCGGCTTGCCGACACCCAGCGGCAGGCCCAGCACTATCCTCGGCCCGAGGCGGCGCAGCGCGGCCTCGACCAGTTCACCCACATCGGAAAATTCCTGCAGCATTTATGCGATCTTAGTTCTCTAGACAAATTCAAACGCCCAACGCGCGCCGCGTGTGACGATACGACCGGCGGACGGGTCGGAAAAGTGAGCCGGCAGGATCAATTCTGGTCGATCCGCAAATCGCTGCACGAATTTCTGCCGATAACGCGCGGATTCCACACGATCCTCGCAAAAAACCGGCGAGCATTCCGGGTACACCACCTGGATCGGGTGATGGATGACATCGCCTGACACGACTGCCGCGTCGCCGCGCGAGCGCAGGTGGATTATCACGTTGCCGCGTGTGTGGCCCGGGGCGGACTCCAGTATGGCCGTGTCATCGAGTGCGAAGTCGTTGTCGACCAACAGCGCCTGGCCGCTCGCAACGACCGGCAACACGCTGTCGGCGAAGCCGCCCATCTTCGCCGTCGGGTCGCTCTCATAGTTGTGACGCCGCTGCTCGTACTCGATACGCCCAAAAACATACCTGGCATTCGGAAAGGTCGGCACCCAGCGCCCATCGACGAGCCGGGTGTTCCAGCCAATGTGATCCGCATGCATGTGCGTACACATGACGTAGTCGACCTGCTCGGGCGTTATCCCGGCCTGCGCCAGGTTTCGCAGGAACGGCGTACGCCGCATGTGAAAACCTTCGAAGCCGCCGCGATCCTTGTCGTTACCGATGCAGGTGTCTACCAGGATGATGTGCCGCGGTGTGCGGACCAGATAGGAATGAAACGCAAGAAACGCCATCGAGCCCGCGGTGCTGGCTTTGCCGTCGATACTTGCAAACCGGGGCTCCAGCCAGGCACGTTCACGTGTTAGCATTTCGGTCGTGATGTCCGGCAGCATGCGCTCGAAGCTCATGGGCCAGCACGGGTCTTCGACAATGGCATCGACCCGCAGGTCGCCGACAGCCAGCGATTTCATGGGGAAAACATAACAGTGTTAATGATCGTTTTACTAGTACACCTGGCCGCGGCGGTTGTCAGCCCGCTGCTGTTCACCGTGCGGTCCTATCGAGTGTGGCGCGGGCGCGATCCGGCGGCGGGCCTGCTGCGCTGGCTGCCCCACGCGGTAGACACGGTGCTGCTGGCCGCGGGCATCACGCTCGCCTTCATGACCGGGCAAAACCCACTCGCCCATGCCTGGCTGGCCGCGAAAATCATCGCGCTGCTGTGTTACATCGCGATAGGCCATATCGCGGTTCGACGCCTGCGGCAGCGCGGCGCGATTGCGGCCGCGTGGCTGTCGGCGATGGCGATAATCACGTACGTCTACGCCGTGGCCTTTACAATGCGGCCGGTTCCCTGGGAATAATCAACAGTCAGGCGGCGGCGTGAACGTAGTCGAGGGCAGAAAATTCGGGCCTGCGGTTCTTGAGCAGGGCTATACGCCGGCCAACGCCAGTACCTACATATTCGCCGCGTTCACCACGGTCGGGTTGCTGGCATTCGTCAGTTTCATCATGACGTTCCTGCTCAACGCCAACCTGCATGTACCGCTGGCGGACCAGGGTGAAACGCTGGGCCTGTTAGGTTTCAGCAACGAGATCGTCGCGCTGCTGCTGGTGACGCCGATCGGCGCGCTGGCCGACAAGATCGGGCGCCGGCCGGTGTATGTGATGGGGTTCATCTGGCTGGCAGTCGGCTTCTGCCTTTATCCGCTGGCGCGCACTTTCAACCAGTTGCTGGCGTGCGCGCTGTTCTTTTCCGTCGGCGTCGCGGCGGTCGGTTGCATGATGTCGACGATCCTCGCGGACATCCCGCGGGAAGATTCGCGCGGACCCTTTGTCGGCATGACCGGGTTCGTCCAGGGCATCGGCGTCGTGGTCATTGCGATCCTGGTACTCGGCAGCCTGCCGAAGCGATTTGTCGGCCAGGGCATGGACGCGAGCCAGGCCGCGCAACTGACCCTGTGGGCGGCGGCCGGACTTTGCGTTCTGACCGGCGCCATCTGCCTGATCGGTCTCAAGAAAGGCACACCCAGCAAACTGGCCGCGCAGTTGCCGCTCAGCACGATCATTGCGCAGGGCGCAGCCGCGGCGCGCAACAATCGCGTCATCTGGTTCGGCTACATGCTCAATTTCGCGGCGTTCGCCGACCGCATCATCATTGGCACTTTCTTCTCGAATCGCCTGCAGACTTCGCTGGTCGAGAGCGGTATCAGCCCGACCGATGCGCTCGACAAGGCGCGCCGGCCGATCCTGATAGCTAACACTTCAGGACTGGTATTTGCGATCGTCTTCGGACTGATGTTGCGGCGGATCGATCGCATCACCGCCGGCGTGATCGCGATGCTGGTAGCGTCGATGGGCTACCTGGCGGGCGGCTTTGTCGGCGATCCGCGCAGCGAATCCATCGCACCGGTCGCAATTCTGCTGGGTCTCGGACAGGTGGCTGCGATCGTATCGAGCCAGGTCGTGCTGGGTCGCGAGGCGCCGATAGCGGTGCGCGGCGCGGTGTTTGGTCTCGCCAGCGTTGCCGCATCGCTCGGCATTCTCTTCACTAACGGCGTGGGTGGCTGGCTTTACGATGCGGTTGGCCGTGGCGCGCCGTTCTTCCTGATCGGCGGCATCAATTTCGGCATCATGCTGTTCGGCATCTATCTGATGCGCCGCCGCAGCTAGTCTTCCTGCAGTAACAGCAGCGGTGTGCCTTCGGGGCTGCGCAGCAGTGCGTTAGTCGCCGGATCCAGCCCGCGCGGCAATTCCGGATCGAAGGCGAATTCTGCCTCGCGCAGCGCGGCGACGCGGCGCTGCATCGCCGGGTCGCGAAACACCAGCATGGGCTGATCCAGGGTGCGCGGCCGGTGCAGTGCCAGTGTCAGCTTGTCGCTGATCAGGGGCTGGCTCAGGTACGGCGTCTCCGCTTCAGTGTGCGCGACATAGCCGAGGCGTTCCCAGAACGCGGCGCTGGCAGCGAAATCGGCGGTCGGGATGCTGAACTCGGCAAACCAGCCGCAACGGGATTCGCTTGCGTCGCGCGTATCCGCCGGCGGCGGGGAATAGGTGCGCGCTTCGAGGATGGTGATCATCTGCCCGGCCGGGTCGAGAAAGCCGATTTCATTGAAACTATCATCGCCGGTCTTGGCGAATGCGAGTTCGATGCCGAGCGCCGTGAATTCGGACATGTGGCTTGCGATGTCCTGCCGCACAAAAGTGATGGCGGGCGAGGGGAACCGGTAATGGTGCAGCCCGAGAAAAATCCGTCCGTCTGTTAGCACGCCGTAGGGATGCGGCCAGGTATCACCCGCGACACACTGGCGAAAGCCGAGGCTTTCATAGAACTCCACCGACGCTAGGATGTCGTCGGTGCGGATGCTGATTTCGTGGAATACGCCGAGCATGCGGGCCTATGATATGTCGACTGCAGCATCGCCGGAGAGTCCACATGGCTACGGCCAGGAAGAAAATGCCTCGCAAGACCCGCAAGCGCAGCGCTACGGCGCGCTCGTCATCCGGGATGCGACGGCAAGTCGGCAACACGGCGGTCAAGGCGCGCATTGGTCTCGACTGGGACGGTTGGTTCAACTGGCTGGATGGCCAGAATGCCAGGGCGCTGGATCACAAGGCCATCGTGGCCCTGCTGGCCATCAGGAAGAACCTGGAACCCTGGTGGCGCCAGATGGTGACCGTGGCTTACGAACAGGCGCGCGGGCTGCGTGCGCCGCAGCAGAAAGCCGGGGGATTCGAGATCAGCGCGAGCAAGGTGCTGGACTTGCCGCTGCAGGCCGCGTTCGAGGCGTTCGCCAACGCCCGCAAGCGCGCGGCCTGGCTGGCCGGAGTGCCGTTGACCGTGCACAAGTCCGTGCCTAACAAATCAATGCGCATCACCTGGTCCGACGGACAGAAGAGTGTCAGCGTGAATTTCTACTCCAGGCCCGGTGATCGCGCACAGGTCGCGGTGCAGCACGGCAAGCTGCCATCGGCCGCGGCGGCTGAAGCAATGCAGGCGTTCTGGCGCGCGGCGCTAACGCGCCTGGCGGGGCGATAGCAGCAGCAGGGAGCCCATCGCAACAACGGATGTGGCCACGCAGAAGATGTTGATCGGCACCGGTGTGTTCGTGGCTGCGAGGCCCATCGCCTGCACCGACAATGCCGCAGCCGCCTGTTGACTGAAACCGATGACGGATGAAGCCACGCCCGGATAGTCCGGCGCGAGGTGTACGGCGCGCGCGGTCAGGTGCGGCAGGGCCAGGCCCTGGCCGAAAGCGAGCGGGATTTGCGGCAGGAACAATGCCATTGGTGTCCAGACATGCCCGAGTGCCAGCGCCAGGCCGATGGCGGCGCCCGCCAATTGCAGGCCGAGCCCTGCGAACATCAATTTTTCGGGCGCAATGCCGCGTCCCAGCGTGGCGACAAACAGGTTGCCGACGAAATAGCCCGCGGACAGCAGGATGTAATAGAAACCAAAGTCGGTGGACGGGCTGCCGAAGGCCTGCGCCATCACATAGGGCGTGACGGCAATGAAAGCGAGGAATACCGAGTAAATCAGCCCAACCTGCAGCGCGTAACCGACGAAGCGCGGGTTTGCCAGCACGGTGCCTGCCTCGTGCGCCAGTTCCCGCAGCGTCTCAGCCCTGGCGCCCGGCCGGCGGGTTTCCGGCAACAGCGGCAGCATGCAGGCTAACACCACGGCGGCAATTGCCGACACCACCCAGAACCCGGCGTGCCAGTCGAACCACTTCAACAGGTAGCCGCCAAATGCCGGGGACAGCGTCGTACCTAACATCATGGTCATGGTGACCACAGCAAGGGCGTGTGCAAGCGCCGCGCCCTGGTAACGGTCGCCGGCTACGGCGCGCGCCACCGTCAATCCGGCGGAGGCGCCGAGCGCCTGCACGACCCGGCCGAATACCAGCCAGTTCAGTGTCGGCGCCAGCGCAGCTGCTAGAGAACCCGCGATGAAGACAACCAAGCCTCCGGCAATTACCGGCCGGCGCCCGAACCGGTCCGACAGCGGCCCGACAAACAGAATCCCGATGGCGAAGGAGATCAGGTAGAAGCTGATGGTGGTCTGCGCCGCCGGGAGCGTTGCCGAGAAGTGGCGCTGAATCTCCGGCAATGCCGGCAACAGCATGTTGTTAGCCATCGGGCCGATCGCGCTGCAGGCCGCGATCAGCGTTATCAGACCGAATTCGTGGCGCGGTTCAGATCCCGACACAGACGTACTTGATTTCGGTGTACTCGTCGATGCCGTGACGCGAGCCTTCGCGGCCGAGGCCGGACTGCTTGAAGCCGCCGAAAGGCGCGACTTCGGTGGAGATGATGCCGGTGTTGACGCCGACGATGCCGTATTCCAGGCCTTCCTGCACCCGCCAGCTGCGCGACAGGTCGCGGGTGTAGAAATAGGCCGCCAGGCCGAACTCGGTGTCGTTAGCAAGCCGAATCGCTTCAGCTTCGTCCTTGAAACGGAACAGCGGCGCCACCGGGCCGAAGGTTTCCTCGCGCGCGACCCGCATTGCGCTGGTCACGCCTGTCAGCACCGTGGGCTCGTAGAAATTGCCACCGAGCGCGTGGCGGCGGCCGCCGGTCGCGACTTTTGCGCCATGTGCCAGCGCATCGCTGACATGGGATTCGACTTTCGCCAGCGCCTGGGTCGTAATCAAGGGTCCCTGGTCGGTCGGGCCTTTCAGGCCGTCACCGACCCGCAGCTTGCTGACAGCGGCCACCAGCTTGGCCGCAAAAGCGTCATACACCGCATCCTGCACGTAAAAGCGATTGGCGCAGACGCAGGTCTGGCCGGTGTTGCGGTACTTGCTGGCGATGGCGCCGATGACGGCCGCATCGAGGTCCGCGTCATCGAACACGATGAAGGGCGCGTTGCCGCCCAGTTCCATGGACGTCTTCTTGACGGTGGTCGCGCATTGGGCCAGCAGCTTGACGCCGGTGGCGGTGGATCCCGTGAACGTGAATTTACGCACCAGCGGGTGACCCGTCAGCACGCCGCCGATCGCCTGCGCATCGCCGGTGACGACGTTGAACACGCCGGGCGGTATGCCGGCGCGCTGTGCCAGTTCGGCAAGGGCCAGCGCCGAGAACGGCGTTTGCGGCGCGGGCTTGCAGACCACGGTGCAGCCGGCGGCCAGTGCCGGCGCAATCTTGCGCGTGATCATGGCGGCCGGGAAATTCCACGGCGTGATGGCGCCGACCACGCCGACCGGCTGGCGCAGGACTAACAGGCGCTTGTCGGCCTGGTGCCCGGGAATGGTCTCGCCGTAGATGCGGCGGCCTTCCTCGGCGAACCACTCGAAGAACGAGGCGGCGTAGGCGACTTCGCCCCTGGCCTCGGCCAGCGGCTTGCCCTGCTCCGCGGTCATGAGCGTCGCGAGATCATCGGTGTTAGCCAGCATCAGCTCCGACCAGCGGCGCAGCAGCACACTGCGCTCCTTGGCCGTGCGCGCCGACCACGCGGGCAACGCGGCTGCTGCGGCCAGCACCGCGCGCTCGGTCTCGGCGGCGCCCATCACGGGCACGGTTCCGACCACATCGTTGTTAGCTGGATTGTGAATGGTGACGGTCGACTTGTTGTCGGCAGCACTCCAGGCACCGTTGATGAATGCCTGCGAGCGCAGCAGGCCGGCATCGCGCAAAGACAGCGTAGTCATGATTAACCCAATCGTTGTGCAAAGAAATCCAGCGTCCGCTGGCGCGCCAGCTGCGCGCTGGCGGGGTCGTAGTCCGCGCGTTCGGTCCAGTTGAAACCGTGGCCGGCGGGGTAGGTGTAATAGACGCCAGCCGGGTAGGCCGCGCGAATCTTGTCGACCGCGCCGATGAGCGGAATGTGCGTGTCCTTTTCGCCGAAGTGGAAGATCACCGGCGCCTTTGGCGTCTTGTCGAGGTTGTTAGCAATTCCGCCGCCGTAGTACGACGAGCCGGCCGAAATCGGCAATTCGCAGGCTGCCCAGTAGGTGCAGAGTCCGCCCCAGCAATAGCCGACCACGCCGACCCTGCCCGCGTGCTTGGTCACGGCCACGCAGGCCGCCATCGTCGCCAGCGCCTGCGCCCGCGTCGTCTGCATCATGTAGCCGACGCCTTCCTGGATTTCCGCCGGCGTGTAGCCGAGCTCGATGCCGCGGCGAATGCGGTCGAACATGCTCGGCGCGATGGTCAGGTAGCCGGCCTCGGCGTAGCTGTCGGCCACGGCCCGGATGTGGTGATTGAGGCCGAAGATTTCCTGAATCACGACCACGGCGCCGCGCGGCGGACCCTTGGGGTTGCACAAGTAGGCCTGGAACTCATGGCCGTCGCGGGCCATCAGCGTCGTCATTTCGCCCATGGAAAACCTCGTCACGTTGCCGGGGGTTGCAGCCGGGCATCATACCGCCCGGCGCAACCGCTGGCACGAGGCCTCAGGCGGCGGCAACTCTCTGGTCGATGGCGCCGAACAGGCTGGCGCCGCCGGCGTCGAACATCTCGATCCGCACGCGGTCGCCGAACTTGAGAAACGGCGTGCGCGGCGCGCCAAACTCGATCTGCTCCAGTGTGCGCTTTTCGGCCAGGCAGCTCGACCCCAGGCTGCGGTCATAGTTGGACACCGTGCCCGAGCCGACGATCGCCCCGGCGCCAAGCCGGCGCGTCGCCGCCACGTGGGCGATCAGCTGCGGAAAGTTGAAGGTCATGTCGACGCCCGCATCCGGATGGCCAAACGGCTGGCCGTTGACATGGCTAACGAGCGGGCGATGTACGCGCCCGTCACGCCAGCTGCTGCCGAGTTCATCGGCCGTGATTGCGACCGGTGAAAACGCAGTCGCGGGTTTTGACTGGTAGAAGCCAAATCCCTTGGCGAGCTCGCCGGGAATCAGGTTGCGCAGCGACCAGTCATTCACCAGCATGATGAGGCGAATCGCGCCGGCCGCGGCATCGATCGTTGTGCCCATCGGCACATCGCCCGTCACGACCGCCACCTCGGCCTCGAGATCGATGCCATGCGCCTCGCTCACGAAACGCGCTTCGTCGTTAGGTCCGAGCAGGTCATCGGAGCCACCCTGGTACACCAGCGGCTCGGTCCAGAAAGAGGCCGGCATTTCCGCGCCGCGCGCCTTGCGCACCAGTTCCACGTGATTGACGTAGGCGCTGCCATCGACCCAGTGGTATGCGCGCGGCAAAGGCGCCGCGCACTGCCGGCTGTCAAACGGCTGCGCCCCGGGCGCGCTGCCGGATTCGAGTTGCGCGGCCAGTGCGGCGAGCCGCGGCGCGCTGCCGTCCCAGTGGTCCAGCGCCTGCTGCATCGTGTCCGCAATGCCACTGGCCGGCACCCAGCTCGTGAGTGCGCGATTGACGACCACGAGACGGCCATCGCGGCCGTGCTTCAGGCTGGCGAGCTTCATTTACCCGATTTCCAGCTCTCGACGTAGCTTGTCAGCTCGCAGGCGCTCGCCGCCGCGCCGATATCGAGCGGGTCGCGCGTGTCGATCATCACTGCGTACTCGTCAGTTGCCGGCTTCGGCTGCTGCATCATGTTAGCCAGCGCCTTGGGATGCGGGCCGTGCGTGAAACCGGCAGCATGAAAGCTCAGCATGCCGGGTGCGATGTTGTCGCGGCCGAAGTAATGACCGGCGTGGTAGAAGATCACTTCGTCATAGTCGTCATTGTTGTGGAAAAAAGGCACCTTGATCGCGCCAGGATCGGTTTCAAACGGTCGCGGCACGAAACTGCAGACGACGAAGCGATCGGCAATAAACGTTGTATGGGCCGATGGCGGCAGATGATAGCGGTGGCTGATGACCGGGCGGATATCGCGGATGTTGATGCGCACGACCGACAGATCGCCGTGCCAGCCGACCACGTCCAGCGGATTGTAGGGGTAGCGCGCCACCGACACGGTATCGCGCTTCTTGATCTCGATAGCCCAGGGCTGATCCGCAGGCTGGGCGCGAAATGCGTCGTCAATACGCGGCGCATCGAGCATCGCCGGGTCGAAGATCGCATGCGGACCTAACATGCCCTTGTCCGGCAGGTGATAGCTGGAGTTCGTCGCCTCGACCAGCAGGCATTCGAGCGGCGCGCTGCAGTCGATGCGCCACATGGTGCCGCGCGGGATGACGACGTAGTCGCCGGTTTCGATCACGAGGTGACCATAGTCGCAGTACAGGTCGCCGCGGCCGCTGTGCACGAACAAGAGGTCATCGCCATCGCCATTGCGCGCCAGCGCCGGCATGCTGCCGGTGAGGCGCCAGAACCTGAGGCGCGCATGCCTGTTAGCCAGCAGGGCCGCTGCCGACCACGGTGAGCGCGCGGCGCAGGACGACTGCAGGGCGTTGAACGCGCGCGGCCGCAGCGGGCCTTCCATGGACTCCCAGCCCGTCGGCGGCCGCCGGTGATAGAGATGCGCGGCCGGGCCGAAAAACCCCTCCTTGCTGATTTCCCGCTCGTAGGTGCCGGCCGGCAGGTCGGCATGCGCCTGGCGCGACGACTGGCCTTCGACCCTGGAAACGCCTATGTATTTCTTCATGATTTTCCGAGAATAGTTACAAAAGAAACTAATTGCAAGGACGCGGCCGCTGGAGCCGTCGACTGGCCGATTCAGCCGCTTTTCTGCCGTCCCGCCCGGCGTGCTTGCGGTTCAACCTGCAGCGGTTGCGGCTCGTGTCATTGCAGGCTCTGGCGGATTTGTTAGCAAGCAAAAGTGCTAGTATTTTCCGATGAAATTACTCTTTGCGATTCTTCTTGCCTGTGGCCTGGCGCCGGTCGCGTATGCACAAGCCACCTTCCATGGTGACAACGCGCGCAGCGGGGTTTATCCGACTGCGGGTCCGGCGAAATTCGACGGCATCAAGTGGACCTTCAAGGCCAGTGGTCCCATCGTGGGCTCCGCCGCGATCGCTGCGGGCACGGTCTATTTTGGGGATTATGGCGGCCACCTGCATGCAATCGATCAGCAGACTGGCAAGGAAAAGTGGAACTTCAAGTCCAGTATGCCGATCGCATCCTCGCCTGCAGTGACAGACAAGGCGGTGTACTTTGTGTCGTCCGCGGGTGCGCTGGTTGCACTGGACCTCACCACGGGTAAACCCCTGTGGGTATTCGCCGCCGAGTACGAAAAGAAATTCGAGGCCAAAAATCTCCACGGCTACCTGCCTGCGGCGCAGACCATCCCCGACGCCTGGGACCTGTACATTTCGTCGCCGGCGGTAGCGCAGGGCAAGGTATTTTTTGGCAGCGGCGATGGCGGTGTTTACGCGGTCGATGCTGAGAGCGGAGTCCTGCAATGGAAGTTCTCCACCGGGGACGTCGTGCATGCGTCGCCGGCGGTTGCTAACGGCACAGTTTACATCGGCAGCTGGGACGGCAATCTGTACGCCCTCGATGCGGACAGCGGCAGACAACGATGGGTCTTCAAGGCCGGCCAGGATCCCGCCATTCACAACCAGGTGGGATTCCAGTCTTCGCCCGCGGTGGTCGACGGCGTGGTTTATGTCGGCTGCCGCGATGCGCATGTGTATGCCATCGATGCTAACACCGGCGTCAAGAAGTGGGATTATCCGACCAGCAAGTCCTGGGTCAATGGCACGCCCGCGGTGCGCGATGGCATCGTCTACGTGGGTACCGCGGACAGCTCGCGTTTCATGGCACTGGACGCGCGCACGGGACGCCTGCGTTTCAATTTCGACGCCAGGTCCTATGTATTTTCGTCCGCCGCGCTCGCCGGTGACAGCGCCTACGTCGGCAGTCACAATGGCAAGCTGTACGCGATCGATGCCAAGAGCGGCAAGCTGCAGTGGGAGTTTCAGACTGCCGCCGCGCGGCAGAACACGGACCATATTCTGAATCCGGATGGCAGCCTGAACCAGGATGCATTCGCGCCGATCTTTGGCAACTTCCAGGACATGTATGTCGATTTCTATCGCTTCACGCTTATTGGCGCGATCATGGCCTCACCGGTTGTCGACAACGGTGTCGTTTACATCGGCAGCATGGACGGCAATTTCTACGCGCTGAAATAGCTCTAACTGCGCACGATGATCCGCGCATTGCGCGCATAGGTCAGATAGGCCCAGGCCCAGTCGAGCAGCACCACGAGACGATTGCGGAAACCGATCAGAAAGAAGATGTGCGCTGCGAGCCAGAAGCACCAGGCGAGCATTCCGGACAATTTCAATCCTGAAATTTCAACCACCGCGGCGCGTCGCCCGATGGTGGCCAGCAAACCGTAATCGCGATAGCGGAATGCGTTGCGTGGACGGCCGGCGAGACTCGCGGCAATGGCGGCCGCCGCATGCGTACCCATCTGCTTGGCCGCCGGCGCAATACCCGGCACGGGCCGGCCGTTGCTGACAACGGTCGCCAGGTCGCCGACCACGAAGATTTCGGGCCGCCCTGCAAGCGACAGATCTGCTTCAACCTTGACCCTTCCGGCGCGATCGAGCGGCGCGCCTAACATCGCGCCGAGCGGCGAGGCTGCGACACCCGCCGCCCACAGGATCGTGCGCGCCGCGATTCGTTCATCGCCGAGTGCGACAAAATCATCGCCAATGTGGGTGACCGGCCGGCCGGTGCGCACGCTGACGCCGAGCCGCGTCAGCTGCGCCGCGGCTTTTGCCGACATGCCGGGCGAGAATCCCGGCAGCACGCGATTGCCCGCCTCGATCAGCAACACTCTCGCGGACCGCGGATCGATGTGGCGGAATTCCTGCGCCAGCGTATGGCGCGCAATCTCCGCGAGCGTGCCGGCGAGCTCGGCGCCGGTCGGGCCCGCGCCGATCACGGCAAATGTCAGCCAGGCGTCACGCGCCAGCGGATCAGTTGCCATTTCGGCGCACTCGAACGCCTTGAGTATCCGGGCACGGATATTCAAGGCGTCGTCCAGCGTCTTCAGCCCCGGCGCGTGCGGCGCCCAGTCGTCATGGCCGAAATAGGCGTGCATCGCGCCGGCCGCGACGATCAGGTGGTCATAGTCGAGCGTGCGCTCCCCGACGAGGACGCGTCGCGCTACGGGATCGATGCTGTACACATCGCCGAGCAGCACCGTGACGTTAGCCTGCTTGCGCAGGATATGGCGCAGCGGCGCCGCAATCGATGGCGCCGCCAGTCCGGCCGTGGCGACCTGGTACAGGAGCGGTTGGAAGAGATGGTGGTTGCAGCGGTCGATTAGGGTGATATCGACCGGTGCCCGCTTGAGCGCGCGCACGGCCCAGAGGCCGCCGAAGCCGCCGCCAATGACCACCACGCGTTTCCGGCTGACCATGCGCCGAACATTAGCAATTTCGTCCGCAAACGCGTAGCCGCAAGACGGAAGTAAGCCCGGACGCGCTGCCGCGGAATCAGGCTTTTTCGAGGATCGCTGTCACGCCCATGCCGCCGGCGGTGCAAACGGAGATCAGGCCGCGCTTTGCACCCGGCGTCGTTGCCAGCAGCTTGGCGAGCGTGCCGACGATCCGGCCGCCCGTTGCCGCGAACGGGTGTCCGACCGCAACACTGCTGCCTTTGACGTTGAGTTTCGCGCGGTCGATGCTGCCGAGGACGCCGCCAAGCCCAAGCCGCTCGCGGCAGAATTCGGCCGACTCCCAGGCTTTCAAGGTGCACAGCACCTGCGCTGCGAAGGCTTCGTGGATTTCGTAGAAGTCGAAGTCCTGCAGGCTGATGCCGGCGTCCTTGAGCATCGCGGGCACGGCGTACGCCGGCGCCATCAGCAGGCCTTCCTTGCCGGTCGCGAATTCGACCGCCCAGGCCTTGCCATAGGTGATCCACGCCTGCACCGGCAAACCACGCGCCCGCGCCCATTCCTCGGAAGCTAACAAAACGCCGGACGCGCCGTCGGTCAGTGGCGTCGAGTTACCCGCGGTCAGTGTGCCGCCATTGGGATCGAAAGCGGGGCGCAGCTTGGCCAGCTTTTCAAGCGAGGTGTCGGCGCGGACGTTGTTGTCCGATGTCAGGCCTTCATACGGAACCACCAGGTCATTGAAGAATCCTGCCTTCCAGGCGGCCGCCGCCTTGACGTGCGATTCATAGGCGAGCTGGTCCTGCTCCGCGCGCGTCACTTTCCAGGTCTTCGCCATCAGCTCGCAGCTCTGTCCCATGGAAAAACCGGTGCGCGGCTCCTCGACGCCGGGGAATACCGGCTTGAAATGCTTGGGGCGGATGCTGAAGAAGGGCGCGATGCGCTGCCAGGTGCTGCGGCCGCGATTGGCGGCCATCAGGATCTTGCGGAACGAAGCGGGAAATACCACCGGCGGATCGCTGACGGTGTCGACGCCGCAGCCGATGCCGGCATCGATCTGGCCGAGCGCAATTTTGTTAGCAACGAGGATCGCCGCCTCGAGGCTGGTGCCGCAGGCGCGCTGGATGTCGAGCCCGGGCGTCTCGGGATGCAGCGTGGTCGACAGCAGGGCTTCGCGCACCAGGTTGAAATCGCGCGAATGCTTCAGCACCGCGCCGCCGACCACGTCGCCGAGCCGCTGCCCCTGCAGCCTGAAGCGCTCGACCAGTCCGCGCAACACGGCTGTTAGCATGTCCTGGTTGCTGACATTGATGTAGGCAGTGTTGCTGCGCGCGAACGGAATGCGCACGCCACCCAGCACCGCCACCCTGCGAACCTGATTTCCGACCAACATGCTCGTGCTCCCTGCGAATCCTGATCAAACCCCGCATCGGCGCGTGATACAGCTACAAAAGGCTACAATTCGCGCCCGCCACGAATCTTCCCACGTTCATGCCCGCCCGACCAAGGTCCACGCAAATACTGGCTGATTTCAGCGCCATTGCAGCCTTTGCCGGGCCCTTGCTGGTGACCAACCTGTCCATGGCGGGCATGACCGCGACTGACACCATCATGGCGGGCCGGCTCGGCACGCTGGAACTCTCCGCGGTCGCCGCAGGCGCCAATTTCCTCGGGATATTCTACCTCGGCGGGCTCGGCCTCCTGATGTCGCTGTCGCCGTCGGTGGCGCATGCCTACGGTGCGCAACGCGATGCCGACGTTACGCGGCTGTTCCGGCAGGGACTGTGGCTGGCTTTGGCGGTTGCGGTGGTTGTTTGCGCCTGCCTGATGCTAACAGGCCCGGTGCTGCGCGCCATCGGCACGCCGGCCGCGACCGCAGACCTGGCTGCGGCGTATGTAGCTGCCGCGGCGTTTGGGATACCGGCCACGATGGGATTTCTGGTGCTGCGCTTTTGCAGCGAAGGCATCGGCTGGACCCGGCCGATCATGTGGGCGGCGCTGCTCGGCCTGCTGACCAACATCGGTGGCAACTATGTATTCATGTACGGCAAGCTCGGCATGCCGGCGTTAGGTGCGGTGGGTTGCGGTGTGGCGACGGCGCTGGTGCAGTGGGTCATGCTCGGATTCATGGTGTTGCACGTGCGCGGCCACCGCATCTACAGGACCTACGCGCCGCTGCGCAGGATCGATGCGCCTGACACCCAACTGCTGCGCGAGGTGCTGCGCCTGGGTCTGCCGATTTCCGGCAGCGTGCTCGCGGAAGGGGCGCTGTTCGGCGCCGCCGGGCTGATGGCCAGCACGCTCGGTCCCAACATCATGGCGGCACACGCGATCTCGATCAGCTACGCGGCCCTGATGTTCATGGTGCCGCTGTCGCTGCATTCGGCCACCACCATCCACGTAGGGCACAAGCTGGGCGCCGGCGATCGCAATGGCGGCACACGCGCCGGCTGGGTCGGAATCTCGGCCTGCGCCTTGTTCATGTTGTTGTCGGCACTGATTCTGGTTGCGGCGCGTCACGGCGTGGCCGCGCTTTACACCGCCGACGCGGATTTACGGCTGCTGGCCGGGCAGCTGCTGCTGTACGCTGCCGCTTTCCAGCTTGCGGATGGATTGCAGGTCGGCGCGGCCGGCGCGCTGCGCGGCTTCCGGGACGCTCGTGTACCGATGCTCTTGAATGTGTTTGCGTACTGGTGTGTGGCCATGCCGCTCGCCTGGTACTGGGGATTCCGCCTGCAGCATGGCGCACCCGGTATCTGGGCCGCGTTGATCGTCGGTTTGTTAGCTTGTGCGACG
>JAYUGT010000075.1:0-2185 GCA_043738315.1 Gammaproteobacteria bacterium | reverse complement strand
CCTTTGTGATCAACCGCCTGCCCGAGGCCAGTCGCGCCATGATCGCCACCGCCGCCGCCATCGCCATTTCCGACAGCGCGCTGTTCGAGTTTCACATCGCCAATTGGCTAACAGACCCAGAAGGCGTGCCGACCCTGCCGGAGCTGAACCGGCTCTCGGGCGTGCCGTTCGTCTGCATCTATGGTGTCGAAGACGAGGACAGTCTCTGCCCGCAATTGAACAAGGGCAACGTTCGCCTGGTCAAGCTGCCCGGCGCCCATCATTTTCACGGCAACTACGCGGCCGTCGCCGCAGCCGTGTTAGCAAACAGCCGCTAGACCGATCATGCCATCGACCGAAACGAGCGCTGATACGCCTGAAGATTCCAGCCCGCGGCGCAACTGGGCGCGCTGGCTGGCGCCGCTCTTTTCGGTTGCGGTATTCACCATGGTGGCCATCGTCGTGCATCGCGAGCTGGCGACCCATAGCCTGAAAGACATCGCGCTGGCGCTGCGCAGTATTCCGACGGATTCGCTCATCGGTGCGGCAATCCTGACCGTCACCAGCTACGCATTGCTGACGCTTTATGACTATCTCGGAATACTCTACGTCGGCAAGCAGGCGCCCTACCCGCGGGTGGCCCTGACATCGTTTATCGCCTACGCGTTTGGCCACAATCTCGGGGTCGCGGCATTTACCGGCACTGCAGTCCGTTATCGCATGTATTCCGCGATGGGCCTGTCGACGCTCGAGGTCGCCACCGTGGTGTCGTTTTGCGCATCCACGACGGCCGTCGGCCTGGGCCTGGTCGGCGGTACCGCGCTCATTCTCGCCACGCCCGGCACCACAGCGATTCACCTCGGCCATGCCTGGTCGCAATTGGTTGGCTGGATCGTGATCGGCGCCGTTCTGGCTTATCTCGCCTGGGCATCGCTGGCGCGCCGCTCGGTTTTCCTGGGCACGTGGGAATTGCGGCCGCCGCGCGCCCGCATCGCGCTGCCGCAGGCACTGCTCGCCGTGGCGGAACTCAGCGTTGCGGCGGGCGCCTTGTGGCTGCTGATGCCGGCGTCGGCGGAAATCGATTTCCTGACCTTCCTCGGGGTCTTTGCCATCGGCGTATCCGGTGGCGTGGCAAGCCAGGTGCCCGGCGGCCTCGGCGTGTTCGAGGCCATTGTGCTGCTGGCCATCCCCCGTGTCCCGGTACCGACGTTGTTAGGCACGCTGATCGCATTCCGCGTCATCTACTACCTGCTGCCGCTGATGTTCGCCGCAGTCGGGATGCTGGCGAACGAGCTTTTCCTGCAGCGCCGCGCCATCGGCCGGACCGGCAAGACTGCGAGCGTCTGGATCACGCCCTTGCTGCTGCCCGTGGCGCCACAGCTGTTAGCCGCGCTGGTGTTCGTCGCGGGCGCGGTGCTGCTGGTGTCCGGCGCAACGCCATCGGTCGACAGCCGTATTCACCTGATACGCGCGGTAGTTCCCCTGCCCCTGCTGGAGGTGTCGCACCTCGCGGGCAGCGTCATTGGCGTCGGGCTGCTGATCCTGGCCCGCGGACTGATGCGCCGGCAAAGCGGCGCGTACCACATTACCTTCTGGCTGCTGCTTGCCGGTATCGTGGCGTCGCTGCTGAAGGGATTCGATGTCGAGGAGGCGCTGTTCCTGGCCATCGTGTTAGCGCTGCTGCGCTTGTCGCGACCGGCGTTCTACCGCCCGTCATCCTTGCTCAGTCAGCGATTCACGCCAGGCTGGCTGGCGGGCGTGGGCATCATCGTCGGCCTGTCGATCTGGCTCGGCATGCTCGCCTATCGGCATGTGCCTTACGATAATGAGCTGTGGTGGACGTTTGCAATGCGCGGCGACGCGCCACGCATGTTGCGCGCGTCGTTCGCCGTCATCGTCGTGCTGGCGGGATTTCTGGCGACCAACCTGCTGCGGCCGGCGACTCCAGATGATTCTGCCGGCGCAAAGATCGACCCGCTCCAGCTCCGGAAGATCATCGCGCAATCCGGCGTCAGCGTGGCCAATGCGGCCCTGACCGGCGACAAACGCCTGCTCTTGCATCCGGCCGGCGATGCGTTCGTCATGTACCAGGTGTCGGGCCGCAGCTGGATTGCGTTAGGCGATCCGGTGGGTCCCGAGGAACGGCGCGAGGAACTGGCGTGGAGTTTTCGCGAACTCGTGGACCAGGCCGGCGGCCGGGCGGTTT
>JAYUGT010000074.1:0-13886 GCA_043738315.1 Gammaproteobacteria bacterium | reverse complement strand
GGCCGAACGCATGGTGCTCGGCTGTGCGGAAATCTCCTGGCCATAGCGATGTGCGCTGTGGGAATGCGCCAGTGCCGAGGCCACCCAGGCACGCGCCGTATCGGCCGACACCGGCGGCACAGCAACGCCGGTGCCCGCGTCGATCGCGACCGGTTGCAGACCTTGTTTGCCAAAGTAGACCAGGCGACCTGACGGATGCACATCGAGCACCAGGGGCGCCGCGGCGAGGCCGCGTCCAATCACCTGCGCGGGCGCGATTACGGCCGACGACCAGTCTGCCGGCGCGGCGTGCTGCACTGTCAGCACCTCGTAGGCCTCGCGATAGCGGTGCTTGACGTGGAACAAAAGTCCCGTCACTACCCACAGCACCAGCGGCAGCGCCAGGAGCGGGCCCAGAAAATGATGCAAACGGCGCATGGGTGGAGGAATCTACCAACCAACTACTTAGCCGGCCGCCCTGCCACGATCCCGCCTGTTAGCTGAAAACCCGGCGCAGGCGCCGTTTTCCAGAAATCTTCGCGGAATCGGGGAATGCTCATGGCAGCGATCGGGAAACACTCGACCAGCTGCCGCATTTCGTTGGGCATGTCCATCAACGCATAACAGAATTTCTCGCCGGGCATCTCGCGCCAGAAGCCGCGCATTTCGGTGACCGAGGTCGTGACCGTGCCGTCCGGATTGAAATACGCATCAAAGCGCAGTTCACCGCCCGGTCCCTGGATCCTGTAGCGCGTGGTATTGCTCATCAGGTGATTCCAGAAACCGGGGAAACGCTCGGCCAGCGGCGCGTTAGGTCCGGCAGCCGCGATAGCGCGCGGCGCCTGCGGCTTTGGCCAGTCGGCGGCGCCGGTCTCGAGCATCACGTAGGACACGAGTGCGATGCGATCCGCTTCGGGCACGGGCTCGGGCAGCATCATGCTGGTGCCACGCACAAAGCCTCGCGGATCGGCAATCCAGGCCAGGAGCCGCTCCGGCGTCCAGTCGAATCCGGCGCTCTCGAGCGCGTCGGAATAGCTGAAGTCGCTCTTGCCGCCAGCCTTGCGCTTGAATATCCCGTACAGATTGGGCCCGACGAGGTTGGTGCCGCCGTCGGCGAGCGAGTGGCAGGCGCCACAGCGGGTCTGGAATGCGACCATGCCCTGGCGATAATCGGCATTGACCAGCGCTTCCCGCGCGACCGCAGGCAGCTCGATTTTTCCGGGGACCCTGACCGCGGACCTGGCCGCTGGATCGCTAGCAGCAGCCTGCGCGGCCAGTAGGCAGCCAACCAGAATACGGGGCATGACGTTGCGCGTTTTCATGCCCACAATGTTAGCGGGTTCATTCGGGAGACACAGCATGATTCAGCCCTGGCGCGCGACCTGCATGCAGGTCTATTGCAACCTCGTGAACTCGGCGCGCAATCGCGACGAAGCGATGGTCATTATCAACCGCTCCATCGATCGCTGGATCACGCTGATGCGCGGCGTGGTGCGCGACGGCGGTGGCCGCAACCTGGTGTTGTTTCCCGAGTTCTGCCTGACGGGATTTCCGCTGAGCGAGTCGGCCGCGGAGTGGATCGAAAAAGCCTGTATCGAAATCCCAGGTCCGGTGACCGAGCGCCTGCAGCGCGAGGCGCAGAACCTCAAGCTCTGGATCGGAGCTAACAGCTACGAGCGCGATCCGACCTGGCCGGGCCGCTACTTCAACTGCTCGTACCTGATCAACCCGAGCGGCGACGTGGTGCTCAAGTACCGCCGCATCAACACCGTGCAGACCGGTTCACCGCACGATTTCATGGACAAGTATCTGGCGCGTTACGGCATCGAGGGTACCTTCCCGGTGGCGAAAACCGACCTCGGCAACATCGCGATGATGCCGTGCGGCGAGATCATGTACCCGGAGGCCTCGCGCATGTTCATGCTGCGCGGCGCTGAAGTGCTGCTGCATCCGACCTCGGATCACGGCGCGGCGGATCGCTGGAGCTGGGAGTCGGCCAAGAAGGTGCGCGCCTCGGAAAACATGATGTTTTTGGTTTCCGCCAACCAGACCGGCCAGATCGGCGGCATCCTCCCGCAGGGCCAGACCATGGGCCACTCGCATATCTACGACTGGGACGGCCGCGTGTTAGCTGACAGCGGCGGCCCGGGCGAATCAACGGTGTGCGCGGACTGGATCGACGTCGAGGCGCTGCGGCGCATCCGCGCGATCCCCGGATCGGGCAACCGGCTGCTCAGGCAGCGGCTCGACATTTACCGGCCGCTGTATAACAGCACGACGCTCTATCCGCCTAACAGCTTTGCCGATGCGCCGATGGACTCCAAGGCGCGCATTCTCGAAGTGCAGCAGAAAGCCTACGAGAACCTGGTCAAGGCCGGCGTCATCCAGCGGGCCGAGCGTTGAGGCGGCGGGACTTTCTTGCAACCGCCGGCGCCGCGCTGCCGGCGGGCGCGTTCGCCGCTAACAACTGGCGCGAGTCCGGGCCGGCAGCACCAGGCAGCCTGGATGTCGCGCTGCGCAGCGCCGATGTTCGCTTGGCGTTGCTGCATGCCACGAGTCCCGCGGTTGACGTCGCTGGTGCCGCGCACGATCGCGCGGCGCTGCTCGCGCAGTGCGCCGCCGACATCGAGCGCCTGTGCGCGGCTGCCAGCCGGCCGGATGTGATTCTGCTGCCCGACCACGCCCTCTGCGGCTGGGATCACTGGCAACCTGAGCAACTGGCGATCATCGCTCCGGCGGCCGACGGCGCCGAATTGGCGCTGTTATCGGCGCTGGCGCAGCGTCACGACGTGTACCTCTTGTTAGGTGGCTGGTGGCGGCCGGCGAATGCAGCCGTGGCCGCCAACGTTACGTGGCTCGTTGCCCCGTCCGGCCGGCGTTTCGAACTCGGTGAGCAGATCGTGCGCACCGATATCGGCAACTGGCTGCGCCTCGCGAACGCGCCGGACGAGCCGGCGCAACAGCGCCTGTCGGCCGCAGGCGCAGAATGGATCGTCCTGGGCGCCAGCCGGCCACTGGCCACGCAGGCGCGCGCGCCGCTGGTTTGCATCTCCCAGGGCCGCGCCTATGGCTCGGTGCCGCCAGGCTGCCCGGATATCGCCAGCGATCTCGGCCCGTTCCGTTCCGAAGTGCGTAGCCGCGGCAATGAATTGTTAGCCCGCTCGAGCGGCGGCGAGCCGCAGACGCTGATCGCGACCGCCCCGCTGCAGGCCTTGCGCGCAGCCCGCCGTGCAGAGCAGCGGCGACAGATCACAGACTGAGGCAATAGTTGCCGCCGAGTGTGCGGCAGGTCGCAAGCCCGGCGGCCAGACCTTCGCTACGCTACGGTGGTGACCGCCGCATCACGGGAATCCAATGCACAGATCGAAACTCTGCTCCACCGCTGGCGCAGCAGCCTCGACCTGCACCAGCGTTATGCGAGTCTCGATGATGAGCATTATTTTCATGTGCAGCCCTGGCACAGGCACGAGCGACCGGTCGCCTGGATCATCAAGCTTGCCCAGGAAAAACTGAGCGCGCTGGAACGCATCACGCGCCAACGCCTGCAGCACAAGGACCGCGAGTTCATCGAGGCCATGGAACTCATGGCATTCCTGGCGAACCTGGTCGGCCTGCAGAACATTGAACGTTACGTGCCGCTGGCTGATCCGGCCACCGAGCGGCGCGACACGCTGAAGGCACCCGCCAGTGCGAAGCCCGCCAGTGACAAAGCTGCGGCGCGCGAAGACGCGACCCGCGAGATGCCGGCCCTGCAGCCGGGAAAAATGGGTCGCCTGCTGCTGGCGCAGCGTGCCGGCGTGCCTTACAAGCCGCGCTCCGCAAAATCCATTCAGGCACAAAAGCTGGCGGCACAGAAATTGATTGCCTCTGCCAAAGAGGTCGTACCCAAGCCGGCGCCGCGATCGGTGGAGGCGATGGTGGTCGATGATGTTCTGCGCCTGATCGGCTGGGGCCGCGCTACGCATGAATTGCCCGACCTGATCGCCTCGATGAGCGGCCGGCCTACCGCGGCGGACGTACGCAAGATCATCAAGGACTATCGCGTTCACATTGAACGCCAGCTCGGGCGGCGCTAGCGGCGGCTGCATTTGATCGGTTAGTCTTGGCGCGCTCCGGGAATGACCCGGACCCAACACAGGAAACCGTTCATGAATCGCAAGTCACTGCTCGCGCTGGCCGTTTCGGCCGTTACGCTATTTGTCGGGGCGGCCATCGCTCAGACCCCACCGTCACCTGCGGATTCGGCTGTCGCCTATCGCAAGGCCATGTACCAGGTGATGTTCAACAACTGGGTCCGCATTCTGCCTATGACCCAGGGCAAGGTGCCCTTCGATGCCAAGGCGGTGCAGCTGCGTGCGGCGCGCGCCCATTACCTGACGCAGATGATCGGCGAGGGTTTTCCGCCGGAATCGGCTGAAGGCAAGCCGACGCGCGCCAAGCCGGAAATCTGGACCAACCGCGCCGAGTTCGATGAGCTGATGGGCAAGCTGCAGAAATCGATGGCAGCGCTGGAAACAGCCTCCAAGACCGGCAAGCTGGACAAGGTCACACCGGCCTTCAACGCGACGCGCGACGCCTGCAAGGCCTGTCACGACAAGTTCCGGACCGAGTAATTTTATTGTCAAAAGGCCGGCGCTCCGTACGACGGGGCGCCGGCTTTTGTCTTTTGGGGCCGCCTTCTTGCCTCGTCGCTATCAAAGTGATATCATTTTAATAACTGAGGAAGGAGATCCACATGCCCATACCGTCACCGCAAAATGCCACCGAGGAAATCCCGTTTCGCAGCCTGTCCGGCTATCTGATGTTGGTCGTCGCCGTCCTGCTGGTGGCGCTGGCCCTGGCCAGCATCTTCCAGGTGTTTGCCGAGAACACGCAGCTGTGGGGCATCGGCTTCATGCTGCTGTTCGTGTTTACCGCCAAGGGCTTCTACATGCTGCAGCCCAACCAGGCCGCATTGCTGATGCTGTTCGGCGATTATCGCGGCACGGACTTCAGCACCGGCCTGCGCTGGACCAATCCGTTCATGAGCAAGCAGAAAATCAGCCTGCGCTTTCGCAATTTCATCAGCGAGCGGCTCAAGGTCAATGACAAGCGCGGCAACCCGATCGAGATCGCGGCCGCCGTGGTGTGGAAAGTGCAGGACACCGCCCGCGCCGTGCTCGATGTCGATCATTACGAAGCCTATGTGCCGATCCAGGCCGAGTCGGCCATTCGCCATCTCGCCAGCGAGCATGCCTATGATCACAGCGAGGATGAGACCAGCGAGCTGACGCTGCGCGGCGGTGGCGAGGTCATCATCCAGAAGCTCAAGAAGGAGCTGTCGGCCCGCTTCGAGAAAGCCGGCCTCGCGGTCGAAGATGCGCGCCTGACGCACCTCGCCTACGCGCCGGAAATCGCCGGCGCCATGCTGCGCCGCCAGCAGGCCGAAGCGGTCATCAGCGCGCGCAAGCAGATCGTGCTGGGCGCGGTCAGCATGGTGGAAATGGCGCTCGACGGGCTGCGCGAACGCGGCATCATCGATCTCAATGATGAACGGCGCGCCGCGATGGTGTCGAATCTGTTAGTCGTGCTGTGCGCGGAGAGCGAGGCGCAGCCGGTGATCAACGCCGGAACGCTGTATCAGTAGGCGTCAGGCGGCATGGCCAGCCCCGACAAGAAACCCCTGCTGCTGCGGCTCGATCCTGCGGTCGCGAACGCCATCGAGGCGCTCGCGGCGCAGGAGTTGCGCAGCGTCAACGGGCAGATCGAGTGGCTGTTGCGCGAGGCGCTGGCGCGTCGCGGCCGCGAGGTTCCAACCACCACGCGCACGCAGACGCGACCCGCGCCGAAGCGCTAGGCCGCAGCCGCGACGCCGCTAGAAATAAGCCGGCTCTGCGACCGGCGCGGCGCGCACCACCCAGGCCAGCGCCAGGCCTAACAAGGCGATGATAATGAGCGCGAGCCACAGCCGCGAGCCGGCGATGCCCTCGCCCGCCGGCACTTGGCCGGCGAACTTACGGCCGGTAACCATCGGCCAGATGAGGTTTTCCCGTTTCACCACGAGATGCGCCAGCACCACCAGCACGTGCAGGCCGATGAAAACCAGCATGATTTCCGCGATTTCCTCGTGCCAGCCGGTGAGCTGGCGCGACAGCTGCTGCGAGACATAGCCCATCAGCGGGCCATACTCGAATACATCGGGATCACTCGCGAACAGGCCGGTGCAGGCCTGGCCTAACAACAGGCCCAGCAGCGCCAGCACCGAGAGCGCGCCGAGCGGGTTGTGGCCGGCGGCCGGGACAGTCCGCCCTGCTAACAAACCAGTGACGTAGCGCCAGATCGCGCCAGGGCCGCGCACGAACTGCGTGAAGCGCGCATGGCGCGTGCCGACGAAACCCCAGGCGAGGCGCGTGACCACCAGCACGAACGTGCAATAGCCCAGCCAGGTGTGCAGTTGAAACCAGTCGCCGGGCAATTTGCGCGTCGCCCATGCGCCGGCGACCGTCAGCACCAGCAGCCAGTGCGTCACTCGCAGCCACAGGTCCCAGACCAGCACCTGCCCCGCTTGCGGCGCTGCCGTGTTGTTAGCTTCCGTGCCGCTGGTTGTATTCGATGAAGTAGTCATCCGGATCCCATAACGAGAGTGAAGTCATTTTGAGCTGCTGGCCGGTGGCGCCGCGCACTTCGAAGGTATGCGGCGGCGCATGAATGCGGGCGCCAAATGCCAGGGCCCGCTGATGCACGGCAGCGACATCCTCGCCCTGCATGACGAAGACGATGTCGCCAATACCCAGGCGCTCGCGGCGCGGCGGCTCTGGCAGGCCGGGCTCAGTGAATTGCAGCAGGCCGATCATGCCGACCACCGGGTCGGCCGCCTGCATGATGATGAGGTGGGTCTTGTCGCCCGCCCTGCCCGCGGCCAGGCCCACGCCCGACAGGACGATCTCATCGTCATACCAGACCTTGAGGCCGAGCACGTCGCGATAGAAGTCGCGGGAACGTTCCAGCGACCACACAATCAAAGTGGTTCGCTTAACCAAAGTGGGCATGGGCGCAAAGAATACCAGCAGAGCTTGAATTCCTTGACCCATCCCGACCAAAATCGCGGCCCCCGGAGCCGTGAGTCGCTCACCGAAGCAAAAGAACATGCTCAAAACTGATGGTCTGATCAAACGATATGGCGCGCTGACCGCCGTCGACGGTGTGAGCTTTTCGGCCACGGCTGGCGAGGTGCTCGGCTTCCTGGGCCCCAACGGCGCCGGCAAATCGACCACGATGCGCATGATCGCGGGCTTTGTGACGCCGACCTCAGGAACCGCCAGCATCTGCGGTCATGACATCCAGTCCGACCCGATTGCGGCCAAACGGCAGCTCGGCTATTTGCCAGAAGGCGCGCCGGGCTACGGCGAAATGACGGTCGAAAGTTTCCTGCGCTTTGTTGCCGATCTGCGCGGCCTGACACGCGAGCGCCGCGTGGCGCGACTGCGCGAAGTGACCGCGCGCCTGCAGCTCGCCGACGTCGCAGGCCAGACACTCGAGACCCTGTCGAAGGGATTCCGTCGCCGCGTCGGACTGGCGCAGGCCATCCTGCATGACCCGCCGGTGCTGATCCTCGATGAACCGACCGACGGCCTCGATCCGAACCAGAAGCACGAGGTGCGCGGCCTGATCGCGGAAATGGCCCGCAACAAGCTGGTGGTCATATCGACGCATATCCTCGAAGAGGTCGACGCGGTGTGCACGCGCGCGATCATCATCGCGCGCGGCAGGATTGTCGCCGACGAGACCCCGCAGGGACTCGCCGCGCAGTCGCGTTATCACCGCGCTATCAGCCTCAGGCTGCAGGATCGCGGCGATACCGAACGCGCCCGCAGCGCGCTGGCCGCGCTGCCCGGCGTCAGCGAGATCGAAGCGTCGGCCGAGGATGGCCGCATCACGGTGATTCCGGCGCGGGATCAGGAACTCGCGCCGGCGGTCAATCGTGCGCTGGAGCAGATGGGACTTCGCCTGCGTTCGCTCGCGGTCGAAGCAGGTCGACTGGACGATGTTTTCCGCCGGATCACCGCATGAACCACATTCGCAGTATTTTCCGTCGTGAACTGGGCAGCTATTTCGCCACGCCACTGGCGTACGTGTTCGTGCTCATTTTCCTGGTGGCCGCCAGCGCCATGGCGTTTCAGCTCGGGCGCCTGTTCGAACGCGGCCAGGCGGATCTGCAGCCGTTCTTCACGTTTCATCCATGGCTGTATCTGTTGTTAGTACCCGCGGTGGCGATGCGGCTCTGGGCCGAGGAGCGCCGCAGCGGCACGATCGAGCTGCTGCTGACGCAACCGATCACGTTGTGGCAGGCCGTGATGGGCAAGTTTCTGGCAGCCTGGGCTTTCATGAGCATCGCGCTCGCGCTGACTTTTCCGATTTGGATCACGATCAACTACCTGGGTGACCCGGACAACGGCGCGATTGCCGCCGCCTATTTCGGCAGCCTGCTGATGGCGGGCGGATTTCTCGCGGTCGGCAGCTGCATGTCGGCGCTGACCCGCAATCAGGTGGTCGCTTTCGTGTTAGCCGTGGCGGTGTGCTTTGTGCTGCTGCTGATCGGCTACCCGGCAGTCTTGGATGCGGTGTCGGGCTGGGCGCCGAGCCTGCTGATCGACACGCTCGCATCGCTGTCCTTCTATACGCATTTCGAGTCGCTGCAGAAGGGCGTCATCGATCTGCGCGACGTGCTCTTTTACCTGTTGCTGATCGGCTTCTTTCTGGCAGCAACCTGCGTGGTGCTGGATGCGCGCCGGGGTGCGGTATGAAGCGCGCGCCACTCAATGCCCTCGGACTGGTGCTGCTTGGCATGCTGTTCATCGGCCTCATCGCACTCGCGAACCGCGGCCTGCGCGGCGCGCGCATGGACCTGACAGCTAACAAACTTTATACCCTGGCGCCCGGCAGCCGCAGCATTATCGGCGGTCTCAAGGAGCCGGTGAACCTGTATTTCTATTTCAGCAGCAAGGCCGCGGAACAGTTTCCGCCGATCAAGAATTACGCGGTGCGCGTCCAGGAGTTCCTTCAGGAGCTGGCGGCGCGCAGCAACGGCAAATTGCGCCTGCAGGTGATCGATCCGGAACCGTTATCCGAGGATGAGGATCGCGCCAGCGAAGCGGGCCTGCGCGCGCTGCCAATCGGCGCCGGCGGCGAGACGCTCTATTTTGGTCTCGCGGCCACCAACGCAACCGATGGCAAGGCCAACATTGATTTCTTCGACTACCAGAAAGAGCGCTTTCTGGAATATGACGTCGTCAAGCTGATCCAGCAGCTGGCGACGCCGAAAAAAGCCGTCGTTGG
Organism: Gammaproteobacteria bacterium; assembly: GCA_043738315.1. GTDB lineage: Bacteria > Pseudomonadota > Gammaproteobacteria > Steroidobacterales > Steroidobacteraceae > UBA964. The sequence continues at coordinate 4,592 of JAYUGT010000074.1, read as the reverse complement.
CTGGCTGACGGGTCTGCCGATGGCCGGCAGCTTCGACCAGCAGGCCGGCCGGCCCACGGACCCCTGGGTGATTCTGGAGCAGGCGCAGCAGCAGTACGACGTACGCATGCTGGACAGCAAGCTCACACAGATCGAACCGGCGGTCGATGTGCTGGTGATCGTCCATCCGAAGAACCTGCCGCAACCTGCGCTGCTCGCGATCGACCAGTTTGCGCTGCGTGGCGGACGCATCCTGCTGTTTGTCGACCCGAGCGCCGAAGGCGACACCGAAGGCGCCGAGCCTGGCAATCCGTTAGGCGCGATGGGCGTCGACCGCAAGTCGAATTTCGCGCCGCTGCTGGCAGCCTGGGGCGTGGACTTCGACAACGCCAAGGTCCTGGGCGACCGCGGCCTGGGCCTGTCGGTCACCGTGCGCCAGGGGGCGGCGCCCACGCGGCATATCGGCGTCATCGGCTTGCGCGATGCCAACCTCGCTCGCGAAGACGTCGTGACCGGCGGCCTGCACAGCATCATCCTGTACTCCGCCGGCGCCATCAAACCCGCCAAGGGCGCCGCGACCCGGTTCGAACCGCTGTTGCGCTCCAGCGTCGATGCCGCGCTGTTAGCTGGCGAGAAATTCCAGATGCTGATGGACCCGGCGGTGCTGCTGGATGGATTCAAGCCGCAGGGCCAGTTCAGCATCGCGGCGCGCGTCTCCGGGCCGGTCAACAGCGCCTTCCCGGGCCAGGGGCCGCTGCAGAAGTCGGGCAAGCCGCTCAACGCGATCATCGTCGCCGATTCTGACCTGCTGCAGGATTTCCTGTGGCTCGAGTCCAATTCGCTGTTCGGGCAGCGCGTGGTCACGCCGACTGCTAACAATGGCGATTTCGTGCTGAACTCGCTGGAAAACCTCGCAGGCAGCAACGATCTCATCAGCCTGCGCGGCCGCGGCAGCTATTCGCGCCCCTTCGACCGGGTCGAGGACCTGCGCCGCAGCGCCGAATCCCGGTTCCGGGACCAGGAACAGCGTCTCGATGCCGAACTTGCCACCACGGAACAAAAACTCTCCGAGCTGCAATCCCGTCGCAGCGACAAGGCGGCAACCATCCTGAGCGCCGAGCAAAAGGCCGAGCTTGATCGCTTCGGCGCCGAGCGCAGCCGCATACGCCGCGAGTTGCGCACGGTGAAACTCGACCTGAACCGCGATATCGAAGCGCTCGGCCGCAACGTGAAGCTGTTCAACATCGTCGCCTGGCCGTTGCTGGTGGCAGGACTGGCGCTGCTGTATCCGGCCTGGCGCAAGCGGCGCAATGCGGCGATTCGCATGCTGGAACAGGGCCGCGACGGCGGCACGCAGGCGCCATGAGTCGCCGCGCTGTCGCCTGGCTCGCCATCGCCGCCGTGGTCGTGGCGCTGGCCGCAGTCTGGGTCGACCGGGGACAGTCCGGCCGCTCGTTCGCCGGGCAGTCCGGCAAGCTGTGGCCCGATCTCGCGGCGCAGCTCAATCAAGTTGAACAAATCCGCATCTCGCGCGGCGATGGCAGCCTGGTCACCCTGCAACGCACGCCGGCGGGCTGGCAGGTCAAGGAGCGCCGCTACGCCGCCGATGCCGGCAAGATCCGCAAGTTGCTGCTCGACCTGATGGCGCTGGAGATTCTCGAGGAGAAAACCAGCGACCCGCAGCGCTACGCGGTGTTAGGTATCGACGCGCCGACGGCGCCGGCGGCAGCCGGGACCCTGGTAGAACTGCTCATCGCCGGCAAGACCGGTGCCCCGCCGGCGTTTGCGCTGATTGCCGGAAAATCGGCGGGCAGCCGCGAGATCTACGCGCGCCGGCCGGCTGACCGGCCCGGCCTGTTGCTGCGTCCGGCGCCGGTCATCGATGCGACACCTGCGCGCTGGCTGGACACGGCGCTGATCGACATAAAGCCGGGCGAGATCCGGCAGCTGCAGGCAACCCCGGCCAGCGGCGCCGCCTGGACCCTGAGCCGCGCCACCGCCAGCGACTCCAACCTGACGCTGGATCGCGGCACGTCCAGGACCGCGCCCGCGCCCGACCAGAACGTCATCCGCGGTTTGTTAGGTGCTTTCACCAGCCTGGCTTTTGAGGACGTGCGGGCTGAGGCGACGCCCGCTGCCCCGGCGGTCGAGCGGCTGCAGCTGCAGACTTTTGACGGGCTGACGCTGGATATCGCGGGCCTGCATGAAGGCGACAAGCGCTGGGTAGGTATCGGCGCCGCGGCCGGCCAGGGCGCCGCTGCCGGTGCTGCGGAACGCATCCGGCAGCTGGTAGCGGGTCACGAATTCGAAATCCCGACCTGGAAATACGACGCCATTTTCCGGAAACGCGATGAAATTGCGCCGCCGGCACCCCGCAGCTAACGCCCAATATTGGGTTACAATGGGCGGATGAAATTCGACATTTTCTCGCAGACCCTGTCTGCGCTCTCCGCCGATTGCCTCGTTGCCGGCGTGCACGACAACGGCGTGCTCGGCAGCCATGCTGCCGCGATCGACAAGGCCAGCGGCGGCGCCCTGTCGCGGCTGCTGCAACGCGGCGACCATGCGCTGCGGCTCGGCGAGACCGCGCTGTTAGGCGATCTGCCCGGGATCAAGTCGCCCCGGGTGCTGCTGGTCGGCCAGGGCTCGGGCGCCTCGCTGTCACGGCGCAACTGGCGCAAGGCCGTCACGCAGGCCACGGTCGCCCTGAGCCGCCTGCGAGTGGCCAGCGTCGCGTTCGCACTGGAGCGTCCCGCGGGCCGTGATCTCGACGACTACCTGCACGCGCGCGGTTTCGCCGATGCGGTCGGTGCGGCCCTGTACCAGGTCAACGACCAGAAGACCGCCAAGAAACCCCATTTCAACCGCCCGGCGCAGGTGCTGTTAGGTCCGGTGCGCAACACGGCGGCGGCGGCGGCGCGCACCGGGCTGGCGCATGGCGCCGCGATGATCGCGGGCCAGAAGATCCTGCGCGATCTCGGCAATCTGCCGGCCAATCGCTGCACGCCGGCCTATGTCGCGGATTTCGCCGCCGACATGGCGCGCGGCGTGCCGAAGCTCAAGGTCAAGGTGCTGGATGAAGCGGCGATCCGCGCCGAGAAGATGGCCTGCCTGTTAGCTGTCGCGCAGGGCAGCGAGCAGCCGCCGCGCTTCATTGTGCTGGAGTACCGCGGCGGCAAGCCCAAGGACGCGCCGATCGCGCTGGTCGGCAAAGGCGTCACCTTCGACTCGGGCGGCATTTCTCTCAAGGACCCGGCGGCGATGGATGAGATGAAATTCGACATGTGCGGCGCGGCCTCGGTGCTGGCGACCGTGTCGGTGGTTGCGCAGCTGAAGCTGCCAGTGAACCTGGTCGGCGTCGTGCCGTGCTGCGAGAACATGCCGTCCGGCCGCGCGGTCAAGCCCGGCGATGTAATCGTCAGCGCTGCGGGCCACAGTGTCGAGATCCTGAACACCGATGCCGAGGGCCGCCTGATTCTCTGCGATGCGCTGCATTACGCGCGCCGCTTCAAGCCGCGGCTGGTGCTCGACGTCGCGACCCTGACGGGGGCCTGCGTGGTGGCGCTCGGCGCGCACCACACCGGCGTATTCGCCAACGATGCCGAGCTCGCTGCGGCGCTGGTCAAGAGCGGCCTGCGGGCCGACGATCGCGCCTGGCACATGCCGATCACCGAGGAATATGGCGAGCAGCTCAAGAGCAATTTCGCGGATTTCGCCAACGTCGCGGGCCGGGATGGCGGCGCGATCACGGCGGCAGCGTTTCTCGGCAAGTTCACGCAGGGCCTGCGCTGGGCGCACCTCGACATCGCCGGTACCGCATGGTTCGGTGGTGCCAGCAAGGGCGCCAGCGGCCGGCCGTTGGGCTTGTTAGCTGATTTCCTGATCGGGGAATCCGGCAAGACCCCCGGCAAGACCAGACGCGCTTAAGCGCGATGGACAAGCTCTACGCACCGGGGGACATCGAATCCCGGATCTACGCGCGCTGGGATTCGTCAGGCCAGTTCGCCCCGCAGGGCCGGGGCCAGCCGTACTGCATCGTCATCCCGCCACCTAACGTGACGGGCACGCTGCATATGGGCCACGCGTTCAATCAAACGATCATGGACGCGCTCGCCCGATACCATCGGATGAAGGGATTCAACACGCTCTGGGTCCCCGGCACCGATCACGCGGGTATCGCGACGCAGATCGTCGTCGAGCGTCAACTCGAAGCCGAAGGTCTGTCTCGTGATGCACTGGGGCGAGCGGCATTCAACACTCGCGTCTGGCAGTGGAAAGAGCAATCAGGTTCCACCATCACCCAGCAGATGCGAAGGCTCGGCGCGTCGACTGATTGGTCGCGCGAGTACTTCACGATGGATCCGAAGTTGTCGAGTGTCGTGACGGAAACGTTCGTACGCCTCTACGAGCAAGGATTGATCTACCGCGGCAAACGCTTGGTGAACTGGGACCCGATCCTCCTTACTGCGGTATCGGATCTCGAAGTCGAGAGCGAGGAAGAAGATGGGAAGCTCTGGAGCATCGTCTATCCATTTGCCGATGGCGCTCAAGATGGCGTGATCGGATTGACCGTTGCGACCACCCGACCCGAGACGATGCTGGGTGACGTGGCG
>JAYUGT010000073.1:0-5531 GCA_043738315.1 Gammaproteobacteria bacterium | reverse complement strand
CCCCCGCGACCTGACGCCGGGTTGCACCATCGAAGCGCAGAATTTTCGCGACCTGCAGGCCAGGTTCCGCAAGGCCGGGGCCATGGTGGTCGGCGTGTCGCGCGACAGCTGCGCCTCGCACCAGAAGTTCATCGCCAAAGAGAAGCTCAATTTCACTCTGTTAGCCGACGAAGACAGCAATCTGTGCAACCTGTTCGATGTCATCAAGGACAAGAACATGTACGGCAAGAAAGTCCGGGGTATCGAACGCAGCACCTTTCTCATCGATGCGGAAGGCAAGCTGGTGCGCGAATGGCGCAAGGTCAAGGTCGACGGGCACGCGGAAGAAGTACTTGAAGAAGTCCGCGGCCTCTGATGCGCGGCGCGGGTCGCGCCGCCGCAGCATCGGCCACCAGAGACGGTTGTTTGTCCTCGACACCAATGTGTTGATGCACGACCCGACTGCGCTCTATCGCTTCGAGGAGCACGACATCTACCTGCCGATGGAGGTGCTCGAGGAGCTGGATGCTAACAAGAAAGGCCTATCCGAGGCCTCGCGCAACGTGCGTCAGGTCAGCCGCTTCCTGGACGACCTGATGCACGGCGCCACCAAGGAACAGATCGACCTGGGCCTGCCCATTCCTTCGCACATGTCGGGAAATCACGGCAAGAAGCCCTCGAGCGGGCACCTTTTTTTCCAGACCCGGCAGCTGGCCAGTGCGCTGCCGGATCACCTGCCCGGGCACGGCGCCGACAACGCGATCCTGGCGCACACCCTGGCCCTGCAGGCCCTGCATCCCGATGCGCGCGTGGTGCTGGTTTCCAAGGACATCAACCTGCGTATCAAGGCGGCCGTGGTCGGCGTGCACGCGGAAGACTATTTCAGCGACAAGAGCATCGAGGACGCCGATATTCTCGATACCGGCATCGCGCAGCTGCCTCCGGATTTCTGGGACAAGCACGGCAAGGACCTGCGGTCCTGGAAAGAGGGCAACCGCACCTACTATGAAATCGCCGGACCGGCGGTGCGCGACTGGGCGGTCAACGAATTTGTCTTCGATGAACGTGCTAACGGCATCGAGGCGATGGTCCGCAAGATCGATGGTGACCGCGCGACCCTGGAACTGGTCAGGGACTACCGCTCGGAGCGCAACCGCATCTGGGGTATTGGCGCGCGCAATCGCGAGCAGAATTTTGCCCTCAACCTGCTGATGGATCCGGAAGTCGATTTCGTGTCGATCCTCGGCCCCGCCGGCACCGGCAAGACACTGCTGACGCTGGCGGCCGGCCTTGCGCAGACACTGGATGGCAGTCGCTTCGCGGAAATCATCATGACCCGGGTCACGATTCCGTTAGGCGAGGACATCGGCTTCCTGCCGGGCACCGAAGAAGAAAAAATGGAACCTTGGATGGGCGCACTGGTGGACAACCTCGAGGTGCTGACCCAGTCGTCCGAGGGTGGCAGCTGGGGACGGGCCGCCACCAATGACCTGCTGCGCAACCGCATCAAGATCCGTTCGCTGAATTTCATGCGTGGCCGCACCTTCCTCAACAGGTTCGTCATTCTCGACGAGGCCCAGAACCTAACACCGAAGCAGATGCGGGCGCTGGTCACACGCGCCGGCCCTGGCACCAAGATCGTGTGCCTGGGCAATATCGCGCAGATCGACACTCCCTACCTGACCGAGACAACATCCGGACTGACCTTCGTGGTCACGCGCTTTCGCGGCTGGCAGCACGCCGGGCATGTCACGCTGGTCCGAGGTGAGCGTTCGCGCCTCGCGGACCAGGCCAGCGAGATACTCTAGGCAGCGCCGGGCCGGAACTTGCCGGACCGGCTGCAGTCAAACTACACTTGGCCACCCCACTTGACATCATGCGCGCCCTCGCCCTGACACTGCTGGCGGCGGCCAGCACGGTGACGGCTGCCCAAAACGCCCCGACCGAGCTGCCCGATATCGGCACCCCCTCGGACGTTGTCATTACCAAGGGCGATGAGTACTCGCTCGGCCGCATGGTGGTGCGCGGCCTGCGCGACCAGGGCCAGTTGTTCGAGGACCCGGAAGTTGCCGACTACATACAGTCGTTAGGCCAGCGCATCGCGGTGCAGGCGACCGACGGCACACAGAGTTTCACGTTTTTCGTGGTGCGCGATCCGAACATCAATGCCTTTGCGCTGCCGGGCGGTTTCATCGGCGTCAACCAGGGGCTGGTCCTCGCCACCACCAATGAAGCGCAACTGGCCGGCGTGTTAGCGCACGAAATCGCTCACGTGACCCAGCGGCATCTGGCGCGTTCGGCCCGTTCGCAGAGCAGACAGGGCCTGGTCACGGCCGCGGCCCTGGTTGCCGCCATCCTGATCGGCGCGGCGACCGGATCGGCGGACGTCGTCCCGGCGGGCATCGCGCTCGCACAGGGCAGCGCCGCGCAGGCGCAGCTCAACTACACGCGCGCCAATGAATACGAAGCGGACCGCGTCGGCATCGGCATTCTCTCCGCTGCGGGTTTCGACCCTAACAGCATGGCGGACTTCTTCGAAACCATCGGGCGGCGCAGTGGGCTCAGCTCGGGAATCGTCCCCGAACTGCTGCAGTCGCATCCGGTCAGCAGCAACCGTATCGCCGAGGCGCGCGAGCGGGCACGACAGCTGGCGACCAGCATCCGGCCGGAAACCGAAAGCTACACCTTCATGCGCGAGCGCGTGCGCGTCATGGCCAGTCCTGCCGACAGCGATTTGCGCGCCTATTACACTGACCGGGCCAACCGCAATCCGCCGACACGCGGCGAGCAATTCGGCGCGGCGCTCGCACAGCTGCAGGCGGGCAACGCTGCTGCCGCGCTGCCGGCGCTGCGCGAGATCGGCCAGGACCGCCTCGACCTGCCCTTCCTGCAGACCGCGCTCGCGACCGCGCAGGCCGGTGCGGGCGACAAGAATGGCGCCATCGATACACTGGAACGCGCGCTGAAGATCTCGCCGCGTAACGTGCCGCTGACCGTTCGTTACGCCGAACTTTTGTTAGCCGAGGGCCGTGCCCGGCTGGCGCACCAGGCCCTGCTCGATGTATTCAACGTCGTGCCGCCGACGCAGGCACAGATCAAGCTAACAGCCATTGCCGCCAGCAGCGCCGGCGACACCGGCGACGCGTACTACTACATGAGTGAGTACCACATTGCGGGCGGTGACCTGCCGCTGGCCTGCGAGCAACTGGAGCTGGCGCTGGCGGCGCGCGATATTACGCCAATCCAGCGGCAGAAATACGCCGCGCGGCTCAAGGAAATCAAGGATGTCATCGAGGAAGGCGCCGGCAAGCGCAAGCGCAAGCGCGAGCAGCGCGATGACGGATCAGATAAAATCGGATCATGACCAGAACTGGCTTTCGACCTGCAGCGCTTCCTTTGTTGCTGATGCTCACGATGCTGACCGGCTGCGCGTTACTGCCGCACGGCACGCAGGACGATGTGCGCGATCCTTTTGAGCGCGGCAACCGCGCGGTATTCAAATTCAACCAGAACCTGGATCACGCCGTGGCGCGCCCGGCGGCACGTGCCTATAAGAAGATCGTGCCGCGTCCGATTCGGACCGGGCTGGGAAACGTGCTCAGCAATGCCGCTTATCCGCGGGTCATCATCAGCCAGCTGCTGCAGGGCAAGCTGGCGGAAACCGGCAGCGATACCGGGCGTCTGTTAGTCAACAGCATCATGGGCATCGGCGGCCTGTTTGATGTCGCCACTGACATGGGCCTTGACAGGCACGACGAAGATTTCGGTCAGGTGCTCGGCAAGTGGGGCATGCCCTCGGGGCCGTACCTGATGCTGCCGGTACTCGGCCCCTCGTCGGTGCGCGACGCGTTTGGCAAGATTCCGGACCAGCTGACCAACGCCACGCATTACATCGACGACTCGGCCACGCGCTATGGCGTAACCGCCTTGCGGCTGCTCAACGACCGGGCCAACCTGCTTGAAGGCGACGCGCTGCTCGACCGCGCAGCCGATCAGTACACCTTTGTGCGCAGCGCCTGGCTGCAACATCGCGAATATGAAGTCCGCGATGGCAACGTGGCCAGCAAGTCTGGAGATTTTGAAGATCCCGAGCCGGACACGCCGGAGTCTGCGGAACCGCCGAAGCCCTGAAAGCTAACAAATTCAGCGAACGGCTCATGTCTTGCGGGCAGGCGCCCCATTCTGGTGTTCCAGGCGCACCAGCACGGCGTCCAGCCCCTTCTGGTCAATTTCCGCGCCGAAGTCCTCGCGAAAGCTCTTGACGTAGCTTATGCCCTCGATCACGACATCCCAGGCTTTCCAGCCCTGCGGCGTCAGGCGCAACGAGTAGCTGACCGGGACCTTCTGGCCGTTGCTGCGCTTGACGTCCGAGCGCACCGACGCGGCCTTGCCGCCGGGATCGAGTTGCGCCTGCAATACCTTGAGGCGGTCGCTCTTGAATTCGACCAGCGCATGGCTGTAGTTGGTCAGCAATGAACGGTAGAACGCCTCGATGAAACGCTTGCGCTGCTCGGGCGTAGCGTCGCGCCAGTGCCGGCCCAGCACCAGGCGCGCGGCATAATCGACATCAAAATACGGCAGCAATATCCGGTCGACGAGCGCATACAACCGCATCGGATCCTTGCGATATACGGCACGATTGGCCTCGATGTCGCGCATCATGGCCTGCGCGGCGGTCTCGATGAGTCGCTGCGGGCTGCTCGGATCCACTTCGCTGGCTGAAGCCGAATACGCCGTGGCGGCCGGAGCCGCGGGCGCCGGTTTCCCGGCCCAAGCCGGCGCTGCCATTGCGGCGGCGGCGATTCCCAAACTCGTCACTAACAACTTTGCGCAGTTCATTTTTTTGCTCCTTCAGCGGCAGGCGCTGGCGCGCTCGCATCATCCTTGCCCTTGTCCGCAATGCTGGCAAATAACTTGTTGATCAGGTTCTCAAGCACGATCGCCGACTGCGTAAATCCGATTCGACCGCCGTCCTTGAAATAGGTTTCCGACCCGCCCGGCGTGAGCGCAATGTATTTTCCACCCAGCAACCCCTGGGTCTGGATACTGGCATCGCTGTCATCCGGGATCTTGTCATAACCACTGTCGATGCTGACTTCGACGACGGCCTTGTACTGTTTGGAATCATAGCTGATGCGGGTAACACGGCCGATGTTGACGCCGGACATGCTGATCGGCGCGCCTTCCTTCAGGTCGCCGATATTTTCGAACGTCGCAGTCAGGTGGTACACACCGGCATCACGGATCTTCAGGCCGCTGCTCGGCAATTGCGTCGTCAAAAACACGAGCGCTATAAAACCTAACAATATGAACAGGCCGGTGCCTATTTCGAGTGCGCGATTGGGTCGCATAACATGAGTCCTTGCAGGTACGCTCTTAAAGATAAAAGGCGGTCAACAGGTAATTCAGCAGCAGGATCAGCACCGAGGATGTCACCACGGTGCGCGTGGTCGCGAGGCCTACGCCGGCGGCGGTCGGCGCCGAATGAAACCCTTCGTAGACGGCGATCAGGCTGCACGCCAGTCCAAACACGAAGCTCTTGACCACGCCTT
>JAYUGT010000072.1:0-5539 GCA_043738315.1 Gammaproteobacteria bacterium | reverse complement strand
TTGCCATCATTTCGCACCCGGACGCCGGCAAGACCACGCTGACCGAAAAACTGCTGTTGTTCGGCGGTGCGATCCAGATGGCTGGCACGGTCAAGGGGCGCAAAGCGACGCGGCACGCGACCTCGGACTGGATGCGGCTCGAGCAGCAGCGCGGCATTTCGATCACCTCATCGGTGATGCAGTTTCCGTATCGCGACTGCATCGTGAACCTGCTGGACACGCCGGGCCACGAAGACTTCTCCGAGGATACCTATCGCACCCTGACCGCGGTCGATTCGGCCCTGATGGTGATCGACTGCGCCAAGGGTGTCGAGGAGCGGACCATCAAGCTGATGGAGGTGTGCCGGCTGCGTGACACGCCCATCATGACGTTCATCAACAAGCTCGATCGCGAAGGGCGCCCGCCGATCGAGTTGTTAGATGAAATCGAATCGGTGCTGAAGATCGCGACCGCACCGATCACCTGGCCGATCGGCATGGGCCGCGACCTGATTGGCGTCTACCACCTGGGTGAGGACCGGATTTTCCTGTATCAGGCCGGCGAGAAGGGCCGCGCCGGCGCAACGCAGGTCATCGACGGCCTGGCCAGCGCCGAGGCGCAGGAACTGCTGGGTGACCGGGCCCGGGCTTTCGGCGATGAAATCGAGCTGGTGCGCGGCGCGACGCAGGCGTTCGACCCCGAGGCCTACCGCGCCGGACGCCAGACGCCGGTGTTCTTCGGTTCCGCGCTGTCCAATTTCGGCGTGCAGGAACTGCTCAACTACTTCGTCTCCCATTCTCCGCCACCGCTGCCGCGCGCGACCACCGGGCGCACCGTCCAGGCCAACGAGCCGAAGCTCAGCGGTTTCGTGTTCAAGATCCAGGCCAACATGGACCCGGGGCACCGCGACCGGATTGCCTTCCTGCGGATCTGCTCAGGCCGGTATGCGCGCGGCATGCGCATGACCCATGTCCGGCTGGCGAAGGAGATGCGCATCGGCGATGCGCTGACGTTCATGGCCGCGGATCGCGAGCAGGCGGAGGAGGCCTACGCGGGCGACATCATCGGCCTGCACAACCACGGCACCATCAACATCGGCGACTCCTTTACCGAGGGCGAGGCGCTGCATTTCACCGGCATCCCGAATTTCGCTCCGGAAATGTTCCGCCGCGCCGTGCTCAAGGATCCGCTGCGCATGAAGGCGCTGCAGAAAGGCCTGATGCAATTGTGCGAAGAGGGCGCGACGCAGTTGTTTCGTCCGCTGCGCAACAACGACATGATCCTGGGCGCGGTCGGCCAGCTGCAGTTCGAGGTGGTGGCATTCCGTCTCGCCGACGAGTACGGCGTGCAGTGCGTGTTTGAGCCCATCAACGTGCATACCGCGCGCTGGATCGTGGCTGACAATGACAAAAAGCTCGCGGAATTCCGTACCAAGGCATTTGACAGCCTGGCTGTCGATCATGCCGGCTCGCTGGTGTACCTCGCCCCGACGCGGGTCAATCTGGGCCTGACGCTCGAGCGCTGGCCGGATCTCAGCTTCCGCAAGACGCGTGAGCATGCAGAAAGCGCGGCGGCGTCTTAACATCAGGCGGTGAATGACCCGCAAAAAACCCGCCAGATTCGCGCCTGGGCTTTCTATGACTGGGCCAATTCAGCGTTTGCGACCACGGTGATGGCCGGGTTCTTCCCGCTGTTCTTCCAGAAGTTCTGGAGCGTCGGTGTCGATCCGACCACCAGCACCGCGCGACTCGGCATCGCCAATGGCGTGGCCGGCTTCATCGTGGCGGTGCTGGCGCCGTTGTTAGGCGCGGTGGCCGACAGCGCCGGGCGGCGCAAGGCCTTCCTGCTGTTCTGGGCGGGACTCGGCATCGTGTCCACCGGCGCGCTGTTCTGGGTGACGCAGGGCGAATGGCTGGCCGCCTTCTGGCTGTTTGTCGGCGGCTCCATCGGCTTCTCGGCGGCTAACATCTTCTACGACGCACTGCTGACGGATGTCGCCCGGCCGCGCGACTATGACTGGGTGTCGTCCTACGGTTACGCGCTCGGCTACCTGGGCGGCGGCCTGCTGTTCCTGTTGAACGTGCTGATGTACGGCAACTGGAAGTGGTTCGGCCTCAGGGACGCCACCGAGGCGGTGCACATTTCATTCCTGACCGTGGCGCTGTGGTGGGCCCTGTTTACCATTCCGCTGGCGCGCCGGGTGGTCGAGCAGCTGCCCGCGCAACGCCTGGGTCTCGCGGCCGCAGCCGGCAGCGGCATGCGCGAACTGGCGGCGACGCTGCGCCGCCTGCCGAAGTATCGCGAGCTCTGGATATTTTTGTTAGCTTACTGGCTGTACATCGATGGCGTGAACACCATCATCAAGATGGCGGTCGACTATGGCATCGCCATCGGGCTGCCGGCCAGCGCACTGATCCAGGCGTTGCTGCTGACGCAGTTTGTGGCGTTCCCGGCTTCGCTGTGGTTCGGCCGCTACGCCGGGCGGCACGGCGCAAGGCGCGGCATTCTGTTAGCGCTGGCGGTGTACACGGTGGCCACCTGTTACGCGTTCTTTCTCGATAGCGCGCTGGAGTTCTTCGCGCTGGCGGTGACCATCGGCCTGGTGCAGGGCGGCGTGCAGAGCCTGTCGAGATCGTTTTTTGGCCGGCTGGTGCCCGAGGGCCACAGCGGCGAGTTTTTCGGTTTCTACAACATGATGGGCAAGTTCGCGACCGTGGTGGGCCCGTTGCTGGTGGCCGCGGTCGCCCTGGCGACCGGCAGTTCCAGGGCCTCGATCGTGTCGCTGGTGTTGCTGTTTGTGGTCGGTGGCCTGCTGCTGCTGCTGGTCCGGGAGCCGCCCGCAGGCGAGATCCAGGGCGAGCGTTAGGCGGAACGAACGGCGCGCGCGCGACGACCGGCGCTGTTGTACGGATCGGTGCCAAAGCGCAGGTGGGAGTCGAGCAGTTCCGTGGACGGTTCGAGGTCGAGGCTCGCCCGTAACAGGATTTCAATGGTTTGCTGCGCACGTGCGGCCGGCGCCCAGACCGACTTCTCCGGCCTGGGTGTTCTGAATTCGCTGTTGGTCCGTTTCAGTTCCGACATGGCTGTTTCCCGGGGACTATTTTCGACTGCATAGTCCTGAACGCCAAGGTTGTTCGTCGGTTGACGGGCGCCATCCGTCGGCTGGGCGGGGACCGATTTAACCTAACGCGGTCAGCCTTTCTTCAAACGAGTGACGCAGTCGACATAGGCCTGCATCGCGGCGTCCGTGGTCTTGCCTTTCTGCTTTGCCCAGGCGTCGTACTTGGCGCGTCCCACCGGGTCGAACATCCCGGGCCGACTGCCCTTGGCGTCGCCCTCGATCGCCTGCTTGTACAGCGCGTAGAGCTGCAGCTTGTCATCGTTGTCAGGTTCGCGGGCGAGTTTCAGCGCATCCTTGGATGCCGCCGTGAATTTGTCCTTGAGCGTGGCCATGCGCATGACTCCGGCAGAGATTGCAGGCTATTTTGCGCGGCTCCAGCTCAGGCGGCAAATCGCAGGCGACGCACGTCCGTCAGCCAGCGCCGGACGCGTTCCCGGCGCTCATCGTCACGCGCGCGGCCGTAACGCAGCTCGGCGTACTCCTCCAGCAGTGGCACCGCGCGCGCCGCGAGCTCAGGTCTGTCCCTTTGCAGCCGCGACGCGAAGCCGCGCGGACCCTCGTCGGGCGCGCGCGCGAGGCCGCGCCGGCCCGCCCATGCACAGAGCGTCCGATAGCCGCGGCCGAGCAGATCCGGGCGTTGCAGGGGCGCACGGCGCGCCAGCCACAGCAGCATGGCAAATGCCCATGTGGCGAGCCCTGCCGCGGCAATCCAGCCGAGTTGCCGCAGGCGCGGCGAATCAAAGCCCAGGCGCCGCAAAATCGACAGCTGCGCCCGCGCGTTGAACTGCGCGACATTGTCATTCCACCAGGTGTTGGCGGCGTCCCAGCCCTGGCGCAGGTTCTGCACCCAGGCCAGGCTGTGCGCGAAGCGTTGTACCTGCGTGCCGGCATCCGGCAGCAGATCCAGCAGGCCGCGGGTCAGGCGCTCGGGCGAAACGACCGCAGTCGGATCCACGCGCCGCCAGCCCTCGCGCTCAAGCCACACCTCGGCCCAGGCGTGCGCGTCCGACTGCCGCACGATGAAATAGCCGCCGATCGGATTCCACTCGCCGCCCTGGTAGCCGGTGACGACCCGCGCCGGGACGCCGGCGGCGCGCATCATGGATACAAAGGCCGACGCGTAGTGCCCGCAGAATCCTTCGCGCGTGTTGAAGATGAAATCGTCAACCGAGTCCTTCTGCAGCAACTCGGGTGTCAGCGTGTAGGTAAAGCCGCCGTCGCGGAACAGGGCCAGCACGCTGCGGATGAAACCCGCGGTGTCCGCGGACTGCGCGCGCAGCCGGCGCGCCAGCGCATTGGAGCGCGGGTTGCGATCCAGCGGCAGGCTCGTTTCGGATCGCCGGCCGAGCACGCTCAGTTCATCGCTCGATGAAGTCTCCGTGTAGGACGTCAGCTCGTAACTCATGGCCTGCGTGACAGGCTGCGCGGACAACAGTTGCGAGTCGTAGCTGAAGTACGTAGTTGGCGACGGCGGCAGTTGCGGCGTTTCGAGCGCGAACAGCCAGTTACGCTGGTGCGGTTCGAGGGTAATGCGGTATCGATAGGCATTGCCGCCAAAGTTCATCTTGATCGACCGGTAACTCTGCGTGCGATCGCGGCGCCAGCTGTAACCGTCGAACTTGTGCAGGACCGGACCGCGCCAGTAGCGCAGTTGCGGCGGCGGGGCGGCGCCAAAAAAACGCACTCGAAAGGCCGGTTCATCGGACTCCGACAAGGCGCTGATGCCGCCGGGCGTCATTTCATCGCTGAGACCGGTGCTGGCCGAGCCCTGAGACGGCAGCGCCCACAGCTGGCCGGCCATGCGCGGAAAGAATACAAACAACAGCAGCGCGAGCGGCAGCGACAGGGCTAACGCACGGGCGGTGAGCCGCAGCGCCTGGCGCGCGGGCAGGTTGATGCCGGGATTCGCGATGTAGATGAAGCTGACGCAGCACGCCCAGGTCAGCAGCAGGTAGAGCGGCGCGCGCACCATCGACTGGCGGTCAAGGCACGCGGACAGCATCAGGAACAGCGCCACCGCCACCATGATGAAGCGATCGCGCCGGCCGCGCGTTTCCAGCAGTTTCACCGCGCCCATGGATACCAGCAGCGCGGTGCCCGGGCCGAGGCCGTTCACGGTCCGATACTGGATCAGCACGCCTGCTAACAACGCGAGCGCCAGCAGGCCGCGCAGCCAGGCTGGGGGCAGCCGGATATCGCGGCGGACTTCGGCCAGCGCGCGCCAGACGCAGGTGACAATGGCCACCAGTACGTAGTGAAATGGCAGCCGGTCAGCGTGCAGGGCGACGCCGCCGAGGAACGATGCTAACAACCAGATGCTGGCGGCCGGCAGCGTCATGGCTGCGCGCCCCCGGTATTCCACAGCGCCAGCGCCTGCAGGCAGCGTTCGCGGTGCACGGGGCTGCTCTCGGCCGGAAACCGGGCGCCGGGCAGGGCCA
>JAYUGT010000071.1:0-2207 GCA_043738315.1 Gammaproteobacteria bacterium | reverse complement strand
GTCTGCCCGGATTGCCGCGCCGCGTATCGGCCTGACGATCACGAACTGGTCTGGTTGCGCTCGAAGCTGAGCGCGGAACAGATATCTCAGGCCAAATTTTTCCTCGGTAAAGGCTGCAATTCCTGCAGCGGCAGCGGTTACCGGGGCCGCATGGCGGTGCACGAGCTGCTGGAGTTCGATCGCGCTCTGGGCGATGCGGTGCGTCGTGAAGACCTCGCCGCGGTCGAGGACGCCGCGCGGCGGCAGGCCGGGTTTCGCTCCATCACCAGCGCTGCGTTAGAGGCGGCAGCGACCGGCCAGACGTCGGTCGCGGAGGTCATCAACCAGCTGGCGGGACTGGATGAAAGAGGCGGCGGGCCGATTGAATCCTCTGAACTGGCACCGGACCAGGTCGACAAGGTCCTGAGCGTCTAACAAACCATGCCGTTCTATCAGTACAGCGCGCGCAGTGACACCGGCAAGGCGGTCACCGGGCAGATGGAAGCCGTCAGTGCATCGGCGGCGGCACTGCGGCTGGAAACCAATGGTCTGCTGCCAATCCGCATCGACCCCAGGGCCGGGCAGGATTTTTCGCTGCAGGCGTGGCTGCGCAAGGCCGGCTTCGGCAAGCCGAGCACGACGGACCTGGTGCTGTTTACCCGGCAAATGTACACCATCGCCAAGGCCGGATTGCCCTGGCTCAGGGGCCTGCGCAGCCTGCAGGAAACAACCCGCAATCCGGTTCTCAGGGCAACACTCGAGCAGGCGCTTGTTAGCCTGGAAGCCGGGCGCGACCTGTCGCAGGCACTGGGCGACTATGGCGGAGTGTTCCCGGAACTGTACGTCAGCATGGTCAGGGTGGGCGAACACACCGGTACGCTGGAAACGGTCTTTCTGCGGCTCGCCGAGTATCTGCAAAATCAGCACGAGATGCGGACGCGGGTCAAAGGCGCGATGCGCTACCCGCTGATTGTCGTCGGTGCGATCGTGGCGGCGATGGGCGTTCTGTCAGTGTTTGTCATTCCGAAGTTCGCGCCGCTGTTCAAGCAACTGGGCGATGGGCTGCCGGTGCCGACCCGCATCATTCTCGCCAGTTCCAACTTCGTACAGGCTCACTGGGCCGCAGTCCTTGGCGTGCTGCTGGGCGCGGTGGCCGCATTCATGCTGGCGGTGCGGACCGGGCCCGGCCGCTATCGCTGGCATCGCATGCAGCTGGCGATCCCGATATTCGGTGAGTTGCTGCTGCAATCGATACTCGCGCGCACGGTTCGCACCCTGAGTCTGACGCTCGAAGCGGGCTTGCCGATGATCCAGGCGCTGGACCTGATCGCGCGCGCCGCCGACAACGATTACATCACCGCGAAGATCGTCGGCATGCGCGAACAGCTGGAATCGGGCGAGCCGCTGAGCCGTGCGGCCATGGCCGCGAAAATCTTCCCGCCGCTGCTGCTGCAGATGATGGAGGTCGGCGAGGAGACCGGCGAGATGACCCGTCTGTTAGATGAAGTTGCGCTCTACTTCCAGCGCGAAGTCGACTACACGCTGGACAACCTCAGTGCCCTGATCGAACCCATCCTGCTGATCATCGTCGGGGCCATGGTGCTGATCCTGGCGCTCGGCATTTTCCTGCCGCTGTGGGAAATGATCGGCAAGGTCGCTGGTTCGCACTGAAGCCGGCCGCCATCGCGCGGCTTGTGAGCGCGTTCACACTGTCCTCTGCGCCACATCAAGCCGCGGCCTTGGCTGCCGATACAAGAGTGTGCGGAGCCGGGATGATCCGAATAGACCGCCGTTCCACCTATCGAGGAGTGTCGTTATGTCAAGTCGTTCGAATGTCCGCGGTTTCACGTTGATTGAACTCGTGGTCGTCATTGTCATCCTCGGCATTCTTGCCGCCTTTGCGGTGCCGCGCTTCACGGCGATCGAAGGCCGCGCGCGCGAAGCGTCAATCCAGGGGCTGGCGGGCAGCGTGCGCAGCGCCGCGACCCTGGCGCATTCCATGTGGCTGGCATCGGGTTCTCCCGCGACCGTCAGTATGGAAGGCAACAACATCGCGATCACCAACGGCTATCCGACCCGTGCCGCGCTGCCTAACACGCTGCAGGACACTTCGGGGTTCACCTACACGGCCGCAACCGGCACGTTCACCCGCAACGGCGCCACGACGCCGGCCAACTGCCGCGTGACCTACACGGGCCCGGCTGCAGTGAACCTGGGACCGGCGGTTG
>JAYUGT010000070.1:0-5548 GCA_043738315.1 Gammaproteobacteria bacterium | reverse complement strand
GGATCTTGATCGGTAACTCGGCATAAAAATCTTTTTTCACGATCGGCAGCGGCTGGAACAGTTTCTCCTCGAGGCCGGCTGCAAGACCGGTCTGCGAGATGTCCACCAGCAGGTTGGGAACCTCGGTCTTGCCGGGCAGCTGACGCAGCAGGGCGCCGAACGACCGTTCGATATCCTTCAACTGTTGTTCGTATACCGACAGGTTGACGGCCTTCTGGTGCTTGGACCGAAACTCTTCGCGCAGGCGGCGCTCTTCGGTTTGCTGTGTTTCGAGTTCGGGCTTGCGTTCGTTCCATACCAGCGTGTAGAAAAGTGCGCCAGTCAGGACCACGAAAAACGCCGCAGCGGCGCCAACCCGAACGGGCAACGGCCAGCGGCCCGGTTCCTTGGGATCGAGTGATCGTAATTCTTCAAGAAAGCTCACGGCGACCCTCCCGCGCCACCAAAGCGCATGCGGCCTTTCTTGGCGGCTTTCTCGTCGTCTTCGCTCGCGGTCACAACCTGGTCCGCGTACAGCGTAAAGCTCGAACCTAACGGCTGGTTGGGCTTGGTTTCGACGATATCGAGTTCAGGCTTGCGCAGGAACTGGCTGTTATCGATGTTGCGCATGAACGCAGACACGCGCGTGCTCGACTGCGCGACACCGTCGATCTTGAGCCTGGGGCCGGTCTGCTTGATGCTTGTCAGGTAGGTGCCATCAGGAATCGTGCGCACCAGCTCGTCGAACAGGTGCACGATTTCAGGCCGGGCGCGCTGCAGTTTTTCGATCACCTGCATGCGCGAGACAAACTTGTTCTTCTGCTCTTCCAGGCTGTTGATCTTTTCGATCTGCCGGTCCAGCTGCGCGATTGCATCTTTAAGAGACGCGTTGCGGGCTTCCTGGGAGTCGATCAACGAACCGAAAAACAGATACGCGCCGAACGTGGTGATCAGCGCGGCGACCGCCGCGCCACCTAACGAAACCAGGAACGCGAGCTTGCGTTCGTTGCGTTGCGCCTCGCGCCAGGGCAGTAGGTTTATTCGTGGCATGGCGGCGACTCAGCTGTCAAAACTGCGCAGCGCAAGGCCGCAGGCGATGAGTAGAGCGGTGGCATCCTTGTTGACCGCTTGCGCACGCGCGCGCGAGGACAGCGTCATCTGTCCGAGCGGATCACCGCGCTCGGCGGCGATGCCCACGCGGCTGGAAATAACATCAGCGACGCCTGCGATGTTGGCGCAACCGCCGCATATCAGGATCTTCTCCGGCTGCTCGCGGCCCGAACCGGAAGCGAGATAGAACTGCAGCGAACGGCTGACCTGCTGCGTCATGTCGTCGATGAAGGGATCCAGCACTTCGGCCTGGTAGTTGCCGGGCAGGCCGCCTTCTTTCTTGGCGCGACCGGCTTCTTCCATGGACAGGCCATAGGTACGCATGATTTCTTCTGTCAGCTGCTGGCCGCCAAACGGAAAGTCGCGGGTGTAAACCACCTTCAGGCTGCGCAGCACGCTGAACGTGGTGCTGCTCGCGCCAAAATCGACCACGGCGATGGTGCGATCGATGCCGCCATCGGGCATCTGATGCGTCATCAGACGGCAGGCGTTCTCAAGCGCGAAAGCTTCGACATCGACAATCTTGGCGGTCAGGCCACCGGCACGGACCGCGTTCTGCCGCTGCTCGACGTTTTCAGTGCGCGTCGCGACTAACAGGACATCGTTGCTTTCCGGGTCTTTTTCGCTGGGCCCCAGCACTTCGAAGTCGTAACTGACTTCATCCATCGGAAAGGGTATGTATTGATCTGCCTGCGTCTCGACCTGCCCTTCAAGATCGCCAGCACGCAGATTCCTGGGCATCTGGATGACTTTGGTGATCGCCGCATCGCCGGAAATCGCGATGGCGACATCCTTGCTCTTGGCGCCAGCTTTCTTGACTGCGCGCCGTATCGCCTCGCCGACGGCTTCAGCGTCGGCGATATTCTTTTCGTTCATGGAATTGGCTGGCGTCGGCTCAGCCGCGTACGACTCGACACGGAATTGCTTACCGGACCAGGACAACTCAATCAGCTTGATGGAGGACGTCGTTATGTCCAATCCAATTAACTGACGATATTTTCGGCTGAAAAGGAACACTAAATTAGTCCATATTTCAGATAGTTACGAGGCCAAGCCGCCACATTACTGTAAACTAGCGCCAACTATATACAGCACTAAGTCAAATTGCACGTCGTCAGCCGCGGGCCGCGGGGTGGAGGGGGTACGACGCTGGGGAAGACGCTGCGGCCAGGAAACCGCACCGGCAACCCCGCTGTCGTAGGTCCATCGACCCTTAGACCGGAGGCTTTGCGTCCCTGTCTTTCAACAGGTTTGCAGCGGGTACTATGCATAGCGGCGGAACACTCCGCAAGAAGACTGGATCCACAAGGGCCTAAAAATGTCGCGAAATTTGCTGCGAGTGTTTATGGCTGTGATAGGGCTCACATTCGGGGCGGCTTACGCGATCGCTTGTGTTTTCGTCTACCTCCAGCCCACCCTGCCGACGACTGAAGCCATGCGCAACACCGAAATGCAGGTGCCTTTGCGCATTTACTCCCGTAGCGGCCAGTTGATGGCGCAAATCGGCGAGCAGCGGCGCATTCCCATGCAAATCGAGCAGATTCCGCAGCGCGTGCGCCAGGCGTTCATCGCCGCTGAGGACGATCGATTCTACCAACACCACGGCTTCGACTATGCCGGCGTGCTGCGCTCGGCGGTCAACAATATTTTTTCCAACAGCCTGCAGGGCGGCAGCACGATCTCGATGCAGACGGCACGCAGCATGTTCCTGACACAGCGGCGCGACCTGCGCCGCAAGCTGCAGGAACTGTTTGTCACCTACCGCCTTGAGCGCGAATTCAGCAAAGACGAGATCCTCAAGCTCTATCTGAATGTCATCTACTTCGGCCATCGCTCGTACGGCATCGCCGCGGCGGCTGAAACCTATTTCGGCAAGACGCTGGATCAGCTGACGCTCGCGGAAACCGCGACGCTCGCGCGTGTGCCGCAGTCGCCATCACGGATCAATCCGATTACGGCGCCGGAGGAAATGGTAGGCCGACGCGGCTACGTGTTGCGGCGCATGCGCGAACTCAAGTTCATCACGCCCGAGGAGGCGGAAGCCGCTGCAAAGGCTGCGGTCAAGGCGCGCATCCACTCGCCCAGCTTTGAAATCGAGGCGCCATACATCGTCGAGATGGTGCGGCTCGATGTGATCCGCCGCTTTGGCCCGGAAGCGCCGAACCAGGGCTACAAGGTGTTTACCACGGTCGACACGCGGCTGCAGGCGGCGGCGAATCGCGCTGTCAGGCTGGGGTTGATCGAATATGACCGGCGCCATGGCTGGCGTGGCGCGCAGAATCGGGTCGAATTGCAGGCCGCGGATGGCGAAACGGAACTCGCCGGCTACGTCGATGAGTATCCGCTGTTAGGTGGGCTGACGCCGACGGTGATCACCGAGGTCACCGCGAAGTCCGCGCGTGGCTACGCCCGCGGTGCCGGCTTTGTGCGCCTTGACTGGGATGCGTTGTCATGGGCGCGGCGCAGGATCAGCGACGATGAAATGGGACCCGAGCCCAAATCGGCGGCCGAGGTGCTGGCGCGCGGCGATCTCGTCTACGTGTTAGCTGGCGCAAATGGCGTTGCGCAACTGGCGCAGATACCGGAAGCCGAGTCCGCGCTGGTGGCGCTCAATCCTGACGACGGCGCACTGGCCGCGCTGGTCGGTGGCTTCGACTATTTCGAAAGCGGCCGCGGCAAGTTCAATCGTGCCACCCAGGCCAAGCGCCAGCCCGGCTCGGCGTTCAAGCCCTTTCTGTATTCCGCGGCGCTGGAAAACGGTTTTACGGCAGCCTCCGTGGTCATGGATGCGCCGGTCATCGTTGACGATGCCGGCATGGAAGACGCATGGCGCCCGGAGAACTCCAGTGGCAAGTTCTACGGACCCACGCGCCTGCGCGAAGCGCTGGTCAACTCGCGCAACCTGGTCTCGATCCGGGTGTTGCAGGCCATGGGCGTGCGCGCCGCCATTGACTACGCGACCCGCTTTGGATTCCGCCGCGACCAGTTGCCTAACAACCTGACGCTGGCACTGGGCACGATGCCGGCGACACCGCTGGAGGTGGCGACCGGTTTCGCGGTGTTTGCCAACGGCGGCTTTGCCGTCCAGCCATATTTCATCGATCGCGTGATTGCACCGGACGGCGCAATCGTGTTCGAGGCGAAACCGAAGATCGCCTGCGAAGTCTGCGAACGCGGCGGATCGATCGTGACGCAGGGTGCCGGCGACGTCGCCAGCTCCCTGCGCAACCGGTCGCTGTCATTCAACCAGGCGGATCTCGTGCCACCCGACCAGGTCGCGCCACGCGCGATATCCGCAGCTAACAACTGGCTGATGAACAGCATGATGCAGGATGTCATCACGCGCGGCACGGGGCGGCGTGCGCTGGCGCTCGGCCGCAGCGATCTGGCCGGCAAGACCGGCACCACGAACGACGCCAAGGACACCTGGTTCAATGGCTTCACGACCGGCCTGGTCGGCACCGTCTGGGTCGGGTATGACCAGGAGCGCTCGCTGGGACGTGGCGAGGAAGGCGCGCGAACTGCCGTGCCGATCTGGGTGCATTTCATGCGTGAAGCCCTGCGCAACGTGCCGCAGCATGTGCGGCCGATGCCGGAAGGCCTGGTGCAGGCGCGCGTCAATCCGGACACGGGGTCGCTCGCGAATGCCGACGACCCGGACGGCATTTTTGAGATCTTCATGGCGGATCACCTGCCCACCGGCGGTATCCTTGGCAGCGGTGACATACCGCCCGATGAAATGGTTTTTGGTGACGGTGCTACGAGCCCGGCACCGGGTACGCCGCGCACGCCAGGGGACAAGCCCACCGAACCGCTTTTCTAACCGAGTCGCCGCACATGCCTAACAAGAAACTGCCGCCGCGCGCAGAAAATCTGCGCCGCGCCATCGCCCAGGAGGCCGCGCGGGTGATGTCCGAGCATGGCATCCGCGATTTTCTGTTCGCCAAGCGCAAGGCCGCTGAACGCTTCGGCGTCACCGACGGTGGCCTGTTGCCGCGCAATGTCGAGATCGAGGAAGCGCTGGCCCAATACCAACGCCTGTTCGAGGGCGAGAACCATGATCAATCACTGCTGGCACAACGGCTCGCGGCGGTGGAAGTCATGGAGTACCTGGCGGATTTTCAGCCGCGCCTGGTCGGACCGGTACTGTCCGGGACTGCCACCGAGCACGCGCACGTGCAGTTACATGTATTTGCCGATCGCGCCGAGAGCGTGGCGTTCAAGCTCATGGATAACGGCGTGCCGTTCGAGACCGGCGAACGCCGCGTCAAGATGAATGCCGACCGCATGCTGACCCAGCCCTGTTTCAGCCTGGAAATGAACGACCAGGAAATAGACGTCGTGGTTTTTCCGCTGGATGGGATCCGCCAGGCGCCGGCCTCGCCGGTCGATGGCAAGCCGATGCGGCGCGCCGACCTTGCGGAGCTGCGCGCGCTGGTCGCCAGCAACTGACGGCTAG
>JAYUGT010000069.1:0-14009 GCA_043738315.1 Gammaproteobacteria bacterium | reverse complement strand
CGATGTCGACGTATTCGCGCTGCGCCGGGCCGGTGTACAGCTGGCGCGGACGGCCGATCTTCATCGTTGGGTCGGCGATCATTTCCTGCCAGTGCGACGCCCAGCCCGCGGTGCGCGCGATCGCGAACATGACGGTAAACATCGAGCGCGGAATTCCCAGCGCGCTGTAGATGATGCCCGAATAGAAATCGACGTTGGGGTACAGCTTGCGGGACACGAAGTACTCGTCACTGAGCGCAATCTCTTCCAGGCGCTGCGCAAGCTCGAACAGCGGGTTATCGCTCTTTCCCATGCGCTTCAGGATCCTGTGACACATCTCGCGGATGATCTTGGCGCGTGGATCGAAATTCTTGTATACGCGATGACCGAAGCCCATCAGGCGCACATTGCTGTTCTTGTCTTTGACCTTGGTGATGAACGCTGGAATGTTGTCGGCGTTGCCGATGCCCTCCAGCATTTGCAGTACCGCCTCGTTAGCACCGCCATGCGCCGGACCCCACAGGGCCGACACGCCAGCGGAAATGGCGGAATAGGGATTGGTGCCGGTCGAGCCTGCCAGGCGGACGGTCGAGGTGCTGGCGTTCTGTTCGTGATCGGCGTGCAGGATCAACAGCAGGTCCAGCGCCTCGGCGGCCAGCGGATCAACGCTGTAATTCTCGCAGGGCACGCTGAAGAACATGTGCGGCATGTTGGCGCAGTAGTCGAGATCGTTGCGCGGGTATACAAACGGCTGGCCTAACGAATGCTTGTACGCCGCCGCGGAGATGGTCGGGATCTTGGCGATGATACGGTGCGCGAAGATCTCGCGATGCCGCGGGTTATGAATGTCGGTGGTGTCGTGATAGAACGCGGACATTGACGCGACGATGCCGCTGACCATCGCCATCGGGTGCGCGTCGTGTTGAAAGCCGTGGAACATGCGCAGCAGCGATTCATTCACCATCGTGTGGCGCGAAATGCTGGTCTTGAAGGACTCCAGCTGCTTTTTGTTAGGCAGCTCGCCGTTCAGCAGCAGGTAGGCGACTTCGAGGAAGGTGCTTTTCCCGGCCAGCTGTTCGATCGGGTAGCCACGATACAGCAGCACGCCGTTATCACCGTCGATGTAGGTGATCTTGCTGTCGCAGGCGGCGGTCGCCATGAAACCAGGGTCGTAGGTGAATACGCCGTGGTCCTTGCCAAGCGCTGCGATGTCCACGACATTGGGGCCGATGGTTCCGGATCGCACAGGCAGCACGGATTTCTTGCCGGTGTCGGTGTTGGTAATCTCGAACGAATTCTTGGGCATAGCGGCAACTTTCGGCGGAAGAGCAAAGCGGTTACACGAGCCTGTCACGGCGCGCGCGTGGAATCAAGAAACGACGTATCGCTTCACTGCACCGTGCACCGGGAACTGTATCGGGCGCTATTCGACAACCTTGAATAGCTGCCCCGGCTTGGGATTGCCGCCCGGATAGACGCCGTTGATCAACTCCAGCTCTTCGCGCTTGTAGCGCTCCACCGGCATGGCGTCCGCGTAACTCGACAACTGCGTGCCGTCCTTGGCTTTCTCGATCTTGATGCGGAAAGGCTCCGCCAGCGGGAACTCCGAGGGCTTGAGGGCCCGCAGCGTCTGCGCAACGCCCTGAATCAGGCCGTCAGCCTCCGGGACGCCAAGGCGTGAGGCTTTGCTGGAGCCGTAGAAAATAAAGAAGCCGTCGCCACGCTCAATCGCAACGAATCGCATCGGCCCAACACCCTGATCCAGCGGCGAGCCGTTGCGGCTCAGCGCCTTATAGCCCTGCATGCCATTTGAATCGAATGCCTCACCGCCGGAGAACGACAGGCCTTGCGCAAAGGCCAGCAGCGCCTCGCGCGACGTCATCGGCTTCTTGGGATCCTTGGGTACCAGTTCCATGATCAGGAACGCATCTTTGGAGGGCGTATACGCAACCACCTTGTCGGGGCGATTCTCGACCGTCCAGGCTCTGGGAAAGGCGAGCGTGATGCCAAGCGGCTCGTGATACATGCGATTTTCGCGCAGCACGCCCTGGGCCTTGCTGGAGCCGTAGGCGATACCCTCGATCCGGCGCAGATATTCATCGCGGCGCTCTACCCCGCCACTTTCAATAGCGCCGCCGACGCGGGAGGCCCCTTTAGCCGCCTGAATCGCGCGCGCGTCTGGCGCCGGGTGGGTGGACAACAGGCCGTGGTAGATCTGCGGCTCACGCCCTTCGGCGCGCGCCCGTTCCAGCTCAAAGCGTTCGCCATCCTTGAAGATCTTGAACACATCGCTCATGGACTCCGCCCGATAGCCGGCACGGGTGAAGTAAGTCAGGCCCAGGCGGTCCGCTTCCATTTCCTGCGAGCGGCCATAACCGCGAAACCCGGCCATGGCGCCCAGGTTCGCCAGGTCCGACACTGCCTGGCTGCCGGTGGCCACGGCTGCGCCGGCCGCCAGCACCTGCGCGAGGATGCCGGCGGTCTGCTGTTTCTGCGGGTGCCGCGCTGTGACATGACCGATCTCATGACCTAACACCGCGGCCAGCTCGGCTTCGCTGCTGAGGCTGACTAACAAACCGCGGTTGACGTACACCCGGCAGCAACCGGTGGTGAAGGCATTGATGCCTTCTTCGTCCAGTACATAGAATTTGAAATCGGCGCCGGGCAGGTCACTGACCGCCGCCACCCGTCGGCCGACTTCGTTGACGTAGTCCTGGATAGCCTGATCATCGTAGAGCCCGATCGCCTTGATGATCTCTTCGTGATTACGCTTGACCGAGGACGGTTCCTTGGCGGTCTTCGGAGCGGGTTTTGGATCAGCCGCGACCGCACTGAAGGCCAGCGCGCAGCCCAGCACCGCAGCCAGCGCGCTGCGGCGGAACAATCGCCAATCCATGCGGTTCATGGCACTCCCTGACATCCAAAGCCGTAGGGACTTGGAGAGTAGCAGCAAGGCTGAAGTTCCGGCAGCAGGCCGGAGGGCGGCTAGCGCGCGGCAGCGGCCGCGTATTTCTTGCGGAACTTGTCGACCCGGCCGGCCGTGTCGACCATCTTCTGCTTGCCCGTGTAGAACGGGTGGCAGTTCGAGCACACTTCGACGCTCAGGTCCTGGCCCAGGGTCGACCGGGTTTCAAAGCTGTTGCCGCAGGAGCACGTGACTTTGATGACCTTGTAATCGGGATGACCAGAGGTTTTCATGGAAGTGCCAGGTTGGGTTCGTCTGAGGGGGCGCGAAGTCTAGCGATGCAGCCGCCCAGGCTCAAGGGGCAAAGGCCCGGGCTATCCACATTTTCTGTGGATAACTCTGTGAGTAAGGGCGCAACCTAACTGAAATATCCGCAGCGAGACTGCATTTCTGTATTTGTGAGCACAATTTGACCAGGCCTATTAATCTTTATATATCAATAGCTTGCGCGGGCTTTATGTCCTAACGCGGGCATTGTTGAACGTAATGTACTCATTTGCACGCCCCTGTAGCCGTCTGTGCATAAGGCATTGTTAGCTCGGCCGGCTGGAGTCGCTCCAGATCGCTCGTAAGCCCTTGTTGGGCCACGTGATTTCCGGCCGCTGGCGCCAGGGGAGCCGCACCGGGCGACTAACAGGCCCGCATCAGCCGCGCGCCGCGGGCAGGAAACCGACCAGGGCATCATTCAGAAAATCGAAGCCCCGGGAGGTCGCGCAGTGACGATCATCGGGCGTCGACATCAGCAGGCCCGCCTGCACGCCGCGCTCCCAGGCGGCCGCGACCGCTGCCCAATCGAGTCCGGTACGACTGCAATACTCCGCGGTGCTGAATCCACCTAACAAACGCAGTCCGTTCAACATGAACTCGAAGGGTATTTGCGGCGTAACGACGGCGCTGACGGTCAACGCCTCGACTGCGGTGCTCATATAGCGTCGCGGCTCGCGGGTCTGCTGCGTGCGCAAGATCCCCGCGTCCGTGGTCAGCTTGCCGTGCGCACCCGCGCCGGCGCCCAGGTAGTCGCCGAACAGCCAGTAGTTCAGATTGTGGCGGCAGCGGCGCCCCTCGCGCGCATAGGCGGACACTTCATAACGGCTGAAGCCTTCGCTGGCTAACAAAGCCTGGCACTCCTGCAACATGGCCGCGATGTCGTCGTCGTCGGGCAGCGCCGGCGGTTCCGCGGCAAAGGGCGTGCCGGGTTCCATCGTCAGCTGGTACTGGGAGACATGCGCCGGCCGCAGCGCCAGGGCCGCCGCAATATCGGCAACAGCAGCCGCGACGCCTTGTTCCGGCAGGGCGTACATCAGATCAAGATTGAAATTCCCCAGCCCGGCCGCATGCAGCTCCTCCGCGGCGCGGCAGGCATCGGCGGCCGAATGAATGCGCCCCAGCCGTTTCAGCTTCGCATCGTCGAAACTCTGCACGCCCAGCGACACGCGGTTGATGCCGGCCTCGCGATACGCCTGGAAGCGGCCGCGCTCCAGCGTGCCCGGGTTGGCCTCCATCGTAACTTCGGCGTCCTCACTCAACCGGAAATTGGCGCGCAGGAAATCCATGACCCGGGCCATCGCGTCCGGAGAAAAGAGACTGGGCGTTCCGCCACCCATGAACACGCTCGTCACCGACCGCTCGACCGCAAAACGCTCGCGTTGCGCCGCGAGGTCGGCCAGCAGGCTGTCCACGTAGCGTTGCTCCGGCAACTGCGCTTCCTTGTTAGCAAAGGAATTGAAATCGCAGTACGGGCACTTGCTCACGCACCATGGAAAGTGCAGGTAGACCGCCAGCGGAATGTCCTGCGGATTCACCGCAGACCCGCAGCGAGCAAAGCGCGCAAGGCCTGGCCGCGATGACTGCGGGCGTTCTTGACTTCGGCGGGCAACTCGGCGGCCGTCAAGCCGCTCGCAAGGTCGACGAACACCGGGTCGTAACCGAAGCCGCCGCTGCCGCGCGGCGCGGCCGTTATGTAGCCTTCCCAGGCGCCATGCGCCAGCTGCGGCGCGGGATCGTCTGCCGAACGCAGCAGGGCGATGACACAGCGAAAGCGCGCGCGCGTGCCGCCCGGGCCGAAAGCGACATGACGTGCGCGCAATTCTGCTAACAATTTCGCGATATTCGCCGCGTCATCGCCATGCCCGCCGGCGTAGCGCGCCGAGTGCGCGCCGGGAGCGCCATCGAGTGCGTCGACTTCCAGGCCGGAGTCATCCGCCATCGCGGGCAGCCCGCTGCTGAACGATGCATGGCGCGCCTTGAGGATGGCGTTTGCGGCAAAAGTCGCGCCGGTTTCCTCGGGCGGCTCTATGCCGAGCTGCGACTGCGGCATGAACTCGATACCTAACGGCGCGAGCAATTCGGTGAATTCCCGCAGTTTGCCGCTATTGCCACTCGCCAGCACTACATGCATGCCGGGCCGCCGCGTCTACGCTTCCTGCAGGGACATGTTCTGCAGCGCAAACAATTCGCCAATCGCGTTCGCGCCGATGTTCAGCATCTGGTCGAGTTCGTGGCGGCGAAACGCATGACCTTCGGCCGTGCCCTGCAACTCGATGAAGCCGCCGCCATTGTTCATGACGACATTCATGTCGGTCTCGGCTTGCGAGTCCTCGCTGTAGTCGAGATCCACCATCGGCACGCCGGCAATGATTCCGACCGATACCGCGGCGACCTGGCCGTGCAGTGGCGAGGCCGCGAGCCGGCCGGCCTTGATGGCTCCCTGGCAGGCATCCGCCAGCGCAATATAGCTGCCGGTGATTGCGGCGGTGCGGGTGCCGCCATCCGCCTGCAGTACGTCGCAATCCAGAACCACGGTGCGCTCACCGAGTGCGCGCATGTCGACGATCGCGCGCAGGCTGCGGCCTATGAGCCGCTGGATTTCCTGGGTGCGGCCGCTTTGCTTGCCCCTGGCCGCCTCGCGATCGCTGCGTGTGTGGGTGGCGCGCGGCAGCATGCCGTATTCCGCTGTTAGCCAGCCCTGCCCCTTGCCGCGCAGAAATCCGGGGACTCCTTCGGTAAGGCTCGCGGTGCAAAGCACCCGCGTATCGCCAAACTCGACCAGCACCGATCCCTCGGCGTGCTTGGTCCACTGACGCATGAAACGAACCGGCCGCAGCGCGTCGTTGGCGCGGCCCTGGTGCCTGTCCGGCATAAGATCTCCCCGAGTTCTGTTAGCTTGCGCTTAACCAGCGCAGCGCAGCCGCGCTGGAATTGTCGCTGCCGGATCCGTTAGCCACGACGGCTTTTTCCAGCAGCTTTGCGAGATTATCACGGAGCGGGCGCTCGGCGGGTTCAAGACAGGCCAACAGGTCGCGCGGGGCCAGGCTGCCCCAGACGCCATCCGAGCACACCATCAGCGTGTCGCCGGCCTGCACGCGGCGGCCCGCAACAACGGTCATTTCCGGCAGCAGGGGCTCGCCGCCGAGACAACTTTCGACATAGTTGCGCATCGGGTGGACCTGCGCCTGCTCGGCGGTGATGACGCCCTCGCGGATCAGGAACTCGACATGGCTGTGGTCGCGGGTGCGCTCCAGCAACTCCCGGCCGCGGCAATGGTAGACGCGGCTGTCGCCGACGTGGGCCCAATACGCCATGTTTCCCTGCACCAGGCAGACGGCGCAGGTGGCGCGGGCTTTCTGGTCCAGCGGTACGCCGGCGCCCAGCGCAACTACCGCCTCATGCGCCGCACCAATCGTTAGGTGCAGAAACCCGAGCGGATCCAGCAGCGGCTGACGGGTATGCCAGAACGTTTCCACGATCTGCCGGGTGGCAATTTCGGCGGCCTTGGCGCCGTCGGCATGGCCCCCCATGCCGTCGACCACGACCAACAACGCGCTGTCATCGGACACGGCGGCGGCGCAGCGATCCTGGTTTTCGTCTCGGCCGCCTATGAGACTCAGTTCTGAATAATCAACGCGCATTGCGCTCCGGACGGGGTTTTCATGGACGATGCGATAAACTGGCCACGCTTTTATAGCATCAGACCGCCGTCGCTGATACGGCGCGGTTGGCAATCTTGACCAGAGTCACATGATCAACAGCATGACCGGTTTCGCGCGGCGCGATGCGAGCGGCCCCTGGGGCGAGCTCAGTTGCGAATTGCGCAGCGTCAACCATCGCTTCCTGGAAGCCTCGTTCCGGCTGCCCGAGGAACTGCGTTCAATCGAGCCGGCGTTGCGTACGTTGTTAGCTCAGCAACTGCGGCGCGGCAAGGTGGATTGCAACCTGTACTGGCGTGCGCCGACCGGCGCCGCGAGTGTGCTGGATATTGACGCCGATACGCTGCAGCGTCTGCTCGTGGCTGTCAGAGCGGTGACCAAGTCGGCCAGCCTGTCCCTGGATCGTGTCAATCCGCTCGACCTGTTGCGCTGGCCCGGGGTGGTGCGCGAAACCAAGACCGACGCAACCGAATTGCAGGCCGCCGCGCAACAGCTGCTCGAGGCGACCACGCGCGACCTCGCGGACGCGCGCGCCCGCGAAGGCGCGCGGCTCGGCGAATTGCTGCTGCAGCGCTGCGATGTACTCAACCAGCTGACCGCGCAGGCGCGGGCGCGCCTGCCGGAAATCGCGGCGCGGGTGCGCAGCCGGCTGCAGGAGCGCGTTGCCGAGCTGGGCGCCGGCGTCGATCCGCAGCGGCTCGAACAGGAGCTGGTACTGCTGCTGCAACGGCTGGATGTCGCCGAGGAACTCGACCGTCTCACCGGACACCTGGCCGAGATTCGCCGCATCATGACTGCGCCCGAGGCTGCGGGGCGCCGCCTGGATTTCCTGATGCAGGAACTGAATCGCGAAGCTAACACGCTGGCGTCCAAGTCCCAGGACCTCGACACCACGAGGATGTCCGTGGAGATGAAAGTCAACATCGAGCAAATGCGTGAGCAAGTCCAGAACATCGAGTAAGCCGACAGGCACCGCATGAGCCGCCGCCCGCGTTTGTTCGTTGTCGCTGCACCTTCAGGAGCCGGCAAGTCCACACTGGTCAATGCGCTGCTCGCCCGCGAGCCCGGGCTGCGCCTGTCGGTGTCGCACACGACCCGGCCGATTCGGCCTAACGAACAGAATGGCCGGGAGTATTACTTCATACCGGTGGCCGACTTTCAGGCACTGGCACAGCGCGGCATGTTTCTCGAACATGCCCGGGTGTTCGACAATTTCTACGGCACGTCGAAACAGCAGCTCGAGGACAAGCTGGCCGCCGGCTATGATGTGATCCTCGAAATCGACTGGCAGGGCGCCCGCCAGGTGCGCGCCGCGATTCCGGACTGCGTCACCATCTTCATCCTGCCGCCGTCACGGGCGGCCCTGGAAACCCGCCTGCGCAACCGCAAGACCGACAGCGAGGCGGTGATCGCAAGGCGCCTGGGCGATTCCGAGTCCGATATGAGCCACTGCCGGGAATTCGACTATATCGTCGTCAATGATGACTTCGAGCGGGCGGTCGGCGACCTGCAGATCATCCTGCGAGGCGGGCCGAAGGCGGGCGATTTGCGGG
This sequence comes from Gammaproteobacteria bacterium, assembly GCA_043738315.1. Lineage (GTDB taxonomy): Bacteria > Pseudomonadota > Gammaproteobacteria > Steroidobacterales > Steroidobacteraceae > UBA964. The sequence goes on along the minus strand of JAYUGT010000069.1, from coordinate 5,586 downwards.
CCGGCAGGCCGGATCTCGCGCCTTTATTGCGCGATCTCGTATAATGATCGGCCCTACCAGGACCCCCCATATATGGCACGCGTAACGGTCGAAGATTGTCTGCAGAACGTCGATAACATTTTCAACCTGGTGTTGCTGGCCGCCCAGCGCGCCCGCCGCCTGGCCAATGGCGCGGAGCCCACCGTGCCCTGGGAAAACGACAAGTGCACCGTGGTCGCCCTGCGCGAAATCGCCGAAGGCAACATCACCCCGGAAATGCTGGCCGAACCGGAACCGGTACCCGAGCCGCCGCCGGCGATCGACCCGATGATCCTGGATAACGAGGGCGGCCTGCGCGCGCCGCAATTCGGCCTCGGAGACTAGGGACCGCAAGAACCCTGAGGCACTATGGATTACACGTCGACGCTGCTCGGTTTCCTGCCCGGCGGTCGGCGTACCCCGGGTCTCAAGGAATTACTCGCTACCGTCGGCGCCTATCTGCCCGCGCCCGAGGTCGAACGCATTCGCGCAGCGGCCGAGTTTGGCGCTGAAGCGCACAAGGGACAGAAGCGGCAAAGCGGCGAGCCGTTCATAGCGCATCCGGTGGCAGCGGCGGAAATCCTCGCCGAGCTGCATCTCGATCCGGACACCATCATCGCCGCCATCCTGCACGATGTCATTGAAGACACGCCGCTCGCCAAGGAAGACATCGCCGCGCGTTTTGGCGCCGGCGTGGCTGAAATCGTCGATGGTGTCACCAAGCTCGACCAGATCAAGTTCAAGAGCCGCGAAGAAGCCCAGGCCGAATCGTTTCGCAAGATGGTGTTAGCCATGGCGCGCGACCTGCGCGTCATCCTGGTCAAGCTCGCCGATCGCACCCATAACATGCGCACCATCGGCTCGATGGCGCCGGCCAGGCGCCGCGCGATTGCGCGCGAGACGCTGGAGATTTACGCGCCGCTCGCCGAACGGCTGGGTCTCTACACGGTCAAGCTCGAGCTTGAAGACCTTGGCTTCCAGGCGCTGTACCCGCAGCGCTACCGGGTACTGGACCGGGCGCTGAAGCGCGCGCGCGGCAACCATAAGGAATTCCTCGGCAAGATCGCCGACCAGATGATCACCGCGCTGCGCAAGACCGGGCTGCCTGGCAAGGTGCTGACACGGGAGAAACATCTGTACAGCATCTACAGCAAGATGCTTCGCAAGAGTGCGGCGCTGGCGGAAATCGTCGATGTCTATGGCCTGCGGGTCATTGTCGGCGATGTCGATGCCTGCTATCGCGCGTTAGGTGTCGTGCACAGCGTGTTCCGGCCGATGCCGGGACGATTCAAGGACTACATCGCCATCCCGCGCGTCAATGGCTACCAGTCGCTGCACACGACACTGTTCGGACCTAACAGCCTGCCGATCGAGGTGCAGATTCGCACCGAGGAAATGCATCGCATTGCCGAAGCGGGCATCGCCGCGCACTGGAAGTACAAGTCTACGGACGCCTCCAGCCCGGTCACTGAGCACGAATACACGCGCGAGTGGCTGAGCACGCTGATGAAGATCCAGGAGGGCGGCACCTCGGAGGAATTCGTCGAGAGCGTCAAGGTCGACCTGTACCCGGACAAGGTTTATGTGTTCACGCCCAAGGGTGAAATCCTGCGCCTGCCGCGCGGCGCGACCTGCGTGGACTTCGCGTACGCGGTGCACACCGATGTCGGCAATCGCTGCGTCGCCGCCAAGGTCGATCGCCGCCTGTCGCCGCTGCGCACGGCGCTGCGCAACGGCCAGACCGTCGAGGTAGTCACCGCCAAGGGTGCGCTGCCCAACCCCGCGTGGATGAATTTTGTCGTGACTGCGAAGGCGCGTTCCGCGATCCGCCAGTATCTCAAGGGCCTGCGCCGCTCCGAAGCCATGGAACTGGGTCAGCGGCTGCTTAACCAGGCCCTGGATGAGTTCAAGATGAACCTGGCGAAGGTTGATGACAATGTCATGGCGGTCGCGCTGGGCGAACTCGGCTTCAGCACCAAGGACGAATTATTCGAAAAGATAGGCCTTGGCGAGCGGCTCGCACCGCTGATCGCGCGGCGGCTGCTGCCGCAGTCGCCGGCCGAGCAGGCCGCGGGCGTGCGGGCGGCGCCGTTAGCCGTGGCCGGGACCGAAGGCCTGCTGGTCAGCTACGCGCGCTGCTGTTTCCCGATACCGGACGATCCGATCATCGCGTTCCTGTCCAGCGGCCGCGGCATCGTGATCCATCGCGAGAACTGCGCCAACGTCGAGGACTATCGCAAGCATCCGGAAAACTGGCTGTCGGTGAGCTGGGAGCCCGGGATCACGCGGCTCTTCAGTTCGCAGCTGCAGGTCTCGGTCGCCAACAAAATGGGCGTGCTGGCCGCCGTGGCATCGGCGATCGCCGACGCGGAAACCAACATCGACCAGGTCGAGGTCGAAGAGCGCGACAGCGCGACGTCCGAGATGGTTTTCGAACTCAAGGTGCGGGATCGCCTGCAACTGGCGAAGATCCTGCGCGTGCTGCGCCGCATGCCTGAAGTCATGCGCGTCGTGCGCACCATTCAACAACGGGATACCGACTAGCTTTTCCAGGAGACGCGCATGAGCCGCCAGATCATCAGCACCCCTAACGCGCCCAGCGCGATCGGCACCTATTCGCAGGCGGTTCGCGTTGGCGACACCGTGTACATCTCGGGGCAGATCCCGCTCGACCCGGCGACCATGCAGATGGTCTCCGGCGACATCGACAGCGAAATTCGCCGCGTGTTCGATAATCTCAAAGCCATCGCCACTGCGGCGGGCGCCTCGCTGGCGCAGGCCGCGAAGGTCACCGTGTTTCTCACCGATCTCGCCAACTTCGCCAAGGTCAACGAAATCATGGCGCAGTATTTCCCGCAACCGTATCCGGCCCGCGCCGCCGTCGGCGTTGCGCAGCTGCCGCGCGGCGCGCGCGTCGAGATCGAGTGCATCCTGCACCTGGGCTCGTGACTGGCCCGGAAAACCGCGAACAAAGACCGATCACCGCGCTGCGCGGCGTCGGCGATGCGCTCGCGGAACGCCTGCGTGCGTTAGGCGTCGAGCGCGTACAGGATCTGTTGTTCGTGCTGCCGGCGCGCTACGAAGATCGCACCGTGCTGGTGCCGATCGGCGCCTTGCGCACCGGCGATCGCGCGGTGTTCGAAGGCGAAGTGCAGCTGAGCGAAATTGTCTTCCGGCGGCGGCGCCAGCTGCTATGCCGTGTGAGCGACGGCACTGGCTCGATCACACTGCGCTTTTTTTACTTTTCTGGCGCGCAGCAACAGGGCCTGGCGCGCGGCGCGCGGCTGCGCGCGCATGGCGAGGTGCGCCGCGGCCCACTCGGCCTCGAAGTCGTGCATCCCGAATACCGGTTGCAGCGCGGCGCGGAACCGCCGCCACTGGAAGAAACGCTGACACCCATTTATCCGCTCACCGAAGGCGTGACGCAGGGACGCTTGCGGTCGCTGGTGCTGCAGGCGCTCAACGAACTGCAAACCGACAGCGTACGCGACTGGGTCCCCGCCGAAGTATTGCAGTCATTGCAGCTGCCGAGCCTGGGCCGCTCGCTGGAGTACGTGCACCGGCCACCCAAGGGTTCGCGGCTTGCCGAGCTCGCGGCCGGCACCCACCCCGCGCAGCAACGGCTGGCGTTTGAAGAGTTGTTAGCTCATCAGCTGGCGCTGCGCGAGATCAAGTCGCGAATACAGGCCGAGGCGGCCTGGCCGCTGACGGATCCTGGCGCACTGACCACGCGGTTTCTCGCCGGCCTGCCGTTCCGGCTGACCGCCGCGCAGCGCAGCGCCTTCGATGAAATCGATGCCGACCTGCGCCGCGAGCGGCCGATGATGCGCCTGGTGCAGGGCGACGTTGGCTGCGGAAAAACGGTGGTCGCGGCGGCGGCGGCGGCGCGTGCGCTCGGCAGCAGCCGCCAGGTCGCGCTGATGGCGCCGACCGAATTGCTGGCCGAGCAGCATTACCGCAACCTCGACGCGTGGTTCCGGCCGCTAGGCGTGACGGTGGCGCTGATCACCGGCTCACAACCGGCGCGGCAGCGTCGCAGCGCCATGGAGGCCACCGCGTCCGGCGAAGTGGCGCTGGCTGTCGGTACGCATGCGCTGTTCCAGGAGAGCCTGCAGTTCAAGGACCTGGCACTCGTGATCGTCGACGAACAGCATCGCTTTGGCGTGCAGCAGCGCCTGGAACTGACTGCCAAGGGCCGCAGCGACGGCCGCTACCCGCATCAGCTGATCATGACGGCCACGCCGATTCCGCGCACGCTGGCAATGACGGCCTATGCGGACCTCGACATTTCGGTGATCGACGCGCTGCCGCCGGGCCGCACGCCGGTGAAAACGGTTGTGTTAGCAGAGTCACGTCGCGACGAAATCGTCGCCCGCATCGAAAAAGCCTGCCGCGCGGGCCGTCAGGCCTATTGGGTCTGCCCGTTGATCGAGGAAAGCGAGGAGCTGCTGTATCAGGCTGCGGAAGAAACCGCCGCCGCGCTGACGCAGGCGCTGCCGGCGCTCAAGGTCGGGCTGGTCCACGGCCGCATGCCCGGCCGCAAGAAGGACGCGATGATGCAGAGTTTCAAGGCGGGCGCGGTGCAGTTGCTGGTCGCGACCACGGTAATCGAAGTCGGCGTCGACGTGCCTAACGCAACCATCATGGTAATCGAGAACGCCGAGCGGATGGGACTGGCGCAGCTGCATCAATTGCGCGGCCGCGTCGGTCGCGGCAGCGCCGAAAGCAGTTGCGTGCTGCTGTATCGCGCGCCGCTCGGCCAGCTGTCGCGCGCGCGGCTGGATGCGATCCGCGACAGCAACGACGGTTTCGAGATCGCGCAGCGCGACCTTGAATTGCGCGGCCCGGGCGAGCTGCTGGGCACGCAGCAAACGGGGCTGGCGCGCCTGCGTGTTGCCGACCTCAGCCGCGATGCACCGCTGCTGCCCAAGGTGCAGCAGGCTGCGGACCTGCTGATGAATCAATATCCCGATAGAATCGCGCCCCTGACAGCCCGCTGGATAGGCGCACAGGCAGAGTATGGACGAGTTGGTTGAAACGGACGACACGCGCACGGCAATGTGGCTGCCAGGCCAGGCACTCAATTGTTATGTCGGCGATGCCCAGCTGCGCTCCTGGTTGCTGACACCCGGACTGCTGACGCAGCGCTTTCGCGACAGCTGCGGTGCGAAATTCCGCGTAAACCGGCTGCCCGAGCGGTTGGCGGGCAACGAGCGCTGGCGCGAGGTCGAGATGTGTTCCGGCGCGGCCATCTGGGTGTTCGCGCGCACCCGGTTTCCGCTGGCGACGCTGGCCGCCGCACCGTGGCTGGCTGACATCGGCGATACGCCGTTAGGCGAGGCAGTCGCGGCGCATGGCGGCGTCGCGCGCAGTGATTTCGAGTATTCAGAACTCGGCCCGCATCACGATGTGGTCGCCACGGCCCTGCGTAACGCAGGCCTGGCGCCGCAGTCGCTGTGGGCGCGCCGCTCGGTGTTCCACGTTGCGAACAACAATTTTGTGTTACAGGAAGTGTTCTTGCCGCATGTCGGACGCGATGCCTGAAACCCCGGTCTTCGTGCCGCCCGG
>JAYUGT010000068.1:0-14051 GCA_043738315.1 Gammaproteobacteria bacterium | reverse complement strand
TATCGGCGCGAATCACACCTCGCTCCCGATAGCCTTCCAGGCGCCGCTCAAGCGCCTGCAGCGTGGGTTCGAGAACGTCCATCAGGTAATGCAGGGCGGTGGCCGGGCTGCGCAAGCCTTCACTCAGGCCGATGCGGTGCAGGGCGCCGACATTGCCCTGGGTCCAGCCAACGACAATACGGTTCATGACGCCTTTGAGGGCGGCCGCGACATCGCCGGACTCGGCCTGGCCTGCGCGCGCCAGATGCCGCTCGCCACCCAGCAGGTAATAGGCGAAAACGCTGCGGATCAGCTCCTCGCGGGTGCCGAAATAGTGACGCAGCGTCGCCACGCTGACGCCCGCCGCCAGGGCCAGCTCGCGGAAACTCGGGGGGCTGCCAGATTGCAGCTCTAAACGCTCCCTAGCCTTGATAATCAAGGAGTTACGACGTTCGTCGTACTGGGTATTACGGGCGCCTGCGGTACGTGCCATTGATTTATTAGAACACATGGTATAATCTATTTCAACTGTTTCTTGCCACACGGATAGGGCCTCACGATGGATCCAACGGAAAACCCCTCGCTGTTTCGTCGCGCGCGACCCTATTTGTTAGCTGCGCTGGTGCTGGTTGCCGGGGCCTACATGTTCTACAGCAAGACCCGCCCGCAGCCGGTGGCTGCCGCACAAATTGCCGCGGCCGCCACGGAACGGGTGCTTGCCATCAGCGGCCGCACACGGCCGCAGGTGACACTGACCGTGCTGGCGAAAGCGCCCGGCCAGATCCTGTTGCTAACAAAGAACGAAGGCGACCGGGTCACCGCCGGTGATTTGTTAGTGCGCATGGACGCAGCCGCTTCGCGCGCGGGCCTGGATGGCGTGGAAGCGAGCCTCGCCGCCGCGCGCCGCACGCTCGAGGAGCGCCAGCGCAACTACGATCGTGCAGCACAGCTGCGCACCAGCGGCCTCAACACCGCCCGCGACTACGAGCAGGCACGCTTTGATCTGGATCAGGCCAGGCAGGAACTCACCCGTCTCGATGCGACGCGCCGCGAAGCGGCCGTGCGCGTCAACGACAGCGCGCTGTATGCGCCGGTCGACGGCATCGTGCTCGCCCGTCCGGTCGATCGCGGCCAGGTCGTCAGCACTCAGACGGTGATCTACGAGCTCGCGCCGCTGACAGATGTGGAGATTGAAGCCGAAGTTGATGAACAGTACCTGAGCGAAATCAAGGTCGGCATGCCCGCTGACGTCCAGATCACCGGGCGGGATCAGCCGATGCCCGCGCGTGTCAATTACATTGCCCCCAAGGTCGACCCGCGCACCGGCGGCGCCAAAATCCGCCTGAGCCTCGATTCACCGGTAGGCGACCTGCGCTCCGGCGTAACCGCGGACATCAATCTGATCATCGAAAAGCGCAACAGCGCGGTAACCGTGGCGCGCAGCGCGATCATCGGCCGGGAATCTTCGGCGCGGGTCCTGGTGGTCAACCGGGGCGTAGTCGAGTCGCGCCCTGTTAGCTTCATCGAATGGCCCAGCGAACGCGTCATCGTCGAGAAAGGCCTGAAGCCTGGCGACACCCTGTTGCTGACACCGCGTGGCGAACTCATCGGCAAGCATGTAGTTGCAGTAACTGACCTCGCGAAACTACCCCCGGGCGAGCGCCCGCGCGGCAGCGAGGCCCGCCGTGCGATTTGAACTCAAGGTCGCGCTGCGCTACCTGCTGTCCAACCGCGTGCAGTCAGCGCTGTTGATCGGCGGCGTGGCAATTGCGGTCACGGTGTTCACGTTCAACGCGGCCCTGATCAATGGCCTGGCGGAATTCCAGATCCAGCGCGTGGTCGGCAGCTCGGCGCACGTGATCATCGAGCCAGCCAAGCCCGCACCGGCCAGTCTGAAATCGGCCGATGGCGCGGAACGCCTGACCGCGACGCAGCGTTCGCTCGATCGTCGGGCCCAGATCAAGCAGTGGCGCACGATAGCTGACAGCGTCGAGAACCTGCCTGGCGTCACCGCGATGTCGCTGAACATTCTCGGCACCGGCCTGGTGTCGCGCGGCCAGATGACCATGCCAATCACGCTCAAAGGCGTTGAACCATCGCGTCTTTCTGCCATTGCACCCGTCAATGACAGCATTATTGCGGGCGAGCCGCGCCTCGGGCTTAACGACGTGCTGATCGGCCGTAAACTTGCAACCGACCTCGGGCTCGGTGTCGGTCAGCCGGTCTTCGTGCAGTCCGACCAGGGCCGCGAACGGACCTTGACGGTGCGTGGCATCTACACCACCGGCGTCGACTCGCTCGATGCGCGTCTCGGCTACGTCAATCTCGAAACCGCCCGGGTGCTGTTCGATCTTCCCGAGGGTCTCAGCGAGATCGAGCTGAAACTCGAGAACATCTACGCCGCGCGCGACCTGGCGCGCCAGATCGCCAATGGCACGGGCCTGGAAGTTTCCGCCTGGATGGACAAGAACCAGCGGCTGCGCGAGGCGCTGGAAGGCCAGGGCAGTTCGGGCAGCATCATCAAGATGTTCACGCTGATTACCATCGTGGTCGGCGTCGCCAGCGCCTTGTTGCTAACAACTATGCGCCGCCGCCCGGAAATCGGCATCATGCGCAGCTTTGGTCTCTCGGAGCGCTTCGTCCTCAGCGTGTTCATGCTGCAGGGCGCGCTGATCGGCATAATCGGCTCGGTGATCGGCTGCCTGGCGGGATTTGGTTTCAGCACGCTGGTCGCGGGCATCACAACCTCGAGCGGCGGCAAGCTGCCAGTGGAGCCTGCGCTGGGACAGTATCAATCAGCGCTGTTGCTGGCGGCCGCCGCCAGCATCATCGCGGCCTTCTGGCCGGCACGTTCGGCCTCCCGCATCGACCCGGTCGAGGCGATCTCACAATGAGTAATTCAACGATGAACGCGACCCAGCAGCCCGTCCTCGATGTCCAGAACCTTCGCAAGGTCTTCATCGACAAGGATTTCGAGACGCCGGTCCTCAAGGGCGTGACCTTCACGCTGGAGCGCGGCGAAATGGTCGCGTTGTTAGGTCCGAGCGGCAGTGGCAAGAGCACGTTGTTGACGATACTCGGCACGCTGATGCGGCCGACATCGGGCAGCCTGCAGATGCTGGGCGAGGACCTGACGCGCTTCAGTCCGGATGCGTTGACGGAATTTCGCAATCGCAAGATCGGCTTCATATTCCAGTACCACCATCTGCTGCCGGACTTCACTGCATTGGAAAACGTGATGTTTCCGCATGCCGGGCGGGTTGGCCGCGAGACCGCCTATGCGCGCGAGCGCGCATCGATGCTGCTCGAACGCGTCGGTCTCAGGGATCGCATGAACTATCGCGCGACGCGCCTGTCTGGCGGCCAGAAGCAGCGGGTTGCGGTGGCGCGGGCGCTGATGAACGAGCCGGCGCTGATACTCGCCGATGAACCGACCGGTAACCTCGACCGGGAAAACGCCGACCAGGTGTTCGCACTAATGTCAGAAATTCAGCGCGAGACGGGCACGACGTTCCTGATCTCGACGCATGATCGCGAAATGGCGGAACGCTGCGGGCGGCGCATCCACATGCGTGGCGGGGTGGTCGTGTCGCAGGCGCGCGAATCCGGGGTGCCGGCGCTGCGTGTCATCGACAGGACAGTCGCGCGGCTGGGAACTGCTCAGTTGCGGGACACGGGCCGCTGAACGCCAGATTTCTGAGTCGCGCCTGACGGCGTTACCAGGGTCTGGATCGGGCGCGGATCTTCCAGCGCATAGCCCTGCGCAAAATCAATTCCTACCGCGGCGAGCCACTGCCGGGATGCGGTGGAATCAATGCGCTTAGCAACGCAGTGCAGACCTAACACTTTGCAGGCCTGCGATATGGCGATCACCATCGCCTGCGCCAGCCGGTCGTGCATCGCGGCGGTACTCAGTTTCGGATCCACCTTGACCACCCTGACCGCACGCGATCCGAGGAAAGGAACGGCGTCCGAATGCATCGTGAAATCGTCGAGTACAATGTAACAGCCGGCATTTTCGCATTCCTGGATGAAACGCGCGACGTCTTCGCGATGCTTGAGCGCGGCAGATTCAGGGACTTCAAAGCCGATGGTGTCAGGTGCGACGCCGGATGACTGCAGGCATTGCGCTACGTAGCGTGAAAACTCCGGGTCCAGCAGCGAACCTAACGACAGGTTGATTGAAAAGCTCGCCGGGTCCGAATTCCATACGCCCGGATTGGCCTTGAGCCAGTTCGCCAACTCGGCTACGACCAGTCGATCGATGGCGCCCGCCGATTCGCGCAGCGACAGCGCCTTGACCAGGCTTTCGTCCATGGCCGCGCCCGCGGCGCTGTGCTTGGCGCGCACCAGCACTTCATAACGGCGTGTGCGGCCGCCCGAACGCAGTTTCATCAATTGCTGGACGTGCAGGGAAATTTCGCGCACCGGGTCGGGCCGGGCGCCGGCTGCGACGACCGGGAGCGTGGCGACGCGCTGAGTGGTCTGCACCCGCTCGCCTCGCACCGTGGGTTCGGTGCGCGGTATCTCAGCGCGCAGCGCGTCAACGCGTACGCGCTGCGTTTCGCTGGCTGGCTTGGCAGGTTCGGCGACCGCAGGCGCCACTGGCCGTGGCTTGGCCGGTCGCGGCAATGACACGGTGCGCTGCGCCCCGGCCGCCGTGTTGGGCTTCATCACGATCGCCAGGCGCTGCAAGATCGAGCGGACCTTGTTACTAACAAGCTTGGCCGGCCCGAGAGTGTCGATGGTCTGCGCATCGGTAACCAGCACCACCACGCCATGCAATTCACCGCGCGGCGAGGCGACTGAAAATAGCGCTGCGCCCAGTTCCGGAGTCAGGCGCTCGCTGATGAAGGCGCAACTGCCTTCGACTTCAAATACCGTTATGGCCTCGATCGCGATCGCATGTTCGTCGGGCCCGACCAGGTCGCCACTCATCCAGACAGGATCGCCGGTGCGATCATGAATCGAAAGCGATTCAATTCGAGTCAAAGGCAACGCGGCCCTGAGTTCCTCTGCCAGCGAGTCGACCGTCGTATGCGGTTCCGCTATTTCGACGCTTGCACTGGGTTCCATGCCGACAGACTGACACGACAAAAGCCGGATCGCTGTGACGCCACTCCCGTTAACGCCAACGGATGTGAGCAAGCTAACGGCGCTGTGGAGCGCGGCCGCGGTTTTATGTCACATGGCCCGATCGATTGAGGCCATTCCCCGGGGCGTATAGCGCTCGCCGGCCGCCGCACCCAGGCCGTTCAGCTGCTGCAGATCGTCGGCGCCCAGGCGCAGCTTGAGCGCCGCAACATTCTCTTCGAGCCAGCGGCGGCGCTTGGTGCCTGGAATCGGCACGATGTCCTGCCCCTGACCAAGCAGCCAGGCAAGCGCAATCTGCGCGGTGGTCGCGCGGTGCCGGCCGGCAACGGCTTGCAAGGCCGCGAGGACGCGTTGATTGCGGTCGTGGTTCTCGGCGCTGAAACGCGGGTCATGTCGCCGGTAGTCGCTCTCAGCCAGCGTTTCGTTGCTGGCGACGGTACCGGTCAAAAAGCCCCGGCCCAGGGGGCAGTACGGCACCAGGCCGATCCCAAGTTCGCGGCAGGTGTCGAGCACGGGCCCTTCGACATTACGCTCCCAGATCGAATATTCGCTTTGCAGGGCGCTGATCGGATGCACGGCATGGGCACGGCGCAGGGTGGCGACACCGACCTCAGAAAGGCCCAGGTAGCGCGCCTTGCCGGCGCGCACTTGCTCGGCCATGACGCCTACCGTGTCCTCGATGGGTACCGAGCGATCCAGGCGGTGCTGGTACCAGAGATCGACATAGTCCGTACCCAGCCGCTTGAGGCAGCCGTCCAGTGCGTGCCGCACATTTTCCGGACGACCATTCATCCCGTCGATCCGACCGTCCGGCGTAATGTTGAAACCGAACTTGGTCGCGATAATGACGTCGCCTCGCTTGCCTCCGGCCAGTGCTTTGCAGAGCAGTTCCTCGTTACGCCCGGGTCCGTAGACCTCGGCGGTATCAAAAAAATTGATGCCGAGTTCGAGCGCCCGGTGGATCGTTGCGAGGCTCTCGGTGTCGTCGGTCTCGCCGTACATGGCAGGTGCGCCGGCGACCCCGCTCATGCCCATGATGCCGAGGCCGAGTGCCGGTACCGTCAGGCCCTGCGTGCCGAGCTTGCGCTGCTGGATGACCACGGGTTCAGACCGGTCCCAGAAAGTCCTGCTTGCCAACGGGTACACCGTTGTGGCGCAGGATGTTGTATGTCGTGGTCAGGTGGAAATAGAAATTCGGCAGCGTCCAGCGCTGCAGAAAATCCAGGCCAGTGACATCCAGAGTCCGCGTGCGTAAAGGCACCACCACGCGTCGCTGATCCGCGCCGTCGAATTGCGCCGGCTTGAGCGTCTCAAGGTAGTCGATGGTTTTCTGGACCCGTGTCTCGAGCTCCTCGAAAGTCGTTTCGGTGTCGTCGAATTTCGGCGCCGACTCGTACACGTTGGCGATGCGTGCACAGCTGTTCTTGGCGAAGTCTGCGGTCAGGTGAACCTGCCTGCGCAGCGCAAACATGTCTGGCGCCAGGCGCGCGTTTTCGAGCACGCCGACTTCGAGCTTTTTCTCGGCGGCAAACTCGCGACCCTTGGCCAGGATGACTTTGAGCTGGCGCAGGTTCTGAATCATCTGAATTACCGAAAACTGAAACATTGAACTAGACATGGGCTTCCTTTGATTCTATATTGATACAATGATGGCCGAATCCGATGAATAATCTTTGGCTACCCGCGCAGCTCGCCGCCTTCGCCAAAGTGGCTGAGCTGCAGGGTTTCAGCGCGGCAGCGCTGACTCTGGGCGTGCCCAAAGTGGCGATCAGCCGCGCGGTCTCCGAGCTCGAAAAAGCGCTCGGCGTGCGCCTGCTGAACCGTACCACGAGGCGCGTCAGTCTCACACCTGCCGGTGAAATTCTTTATGCCCATGGCCGGCGAATTGTCGAGGATGCAAACGCCGCTCTGGAGCTGGCGGCGAGCTGGCAGGCGACGCGCGGTGGACCGTTACGGGTACGTGCCGAGCCCGCCTATGGGCGCGCACTTTTGTCGCCGCTGGTGCCACGTTTCATGGAAGCTTTTCCGGCCATCGCCCTGGACGTCGAACTCACCGATGTCGACATTACGACGCTGCCGCCGACCGGGGCAGACTGGCCTGGCGACGTATATATCCGCGTCGGTCGCGTGACCGCTCCATCGCTGGCGCAGCGCGAGCTGGGCTCGCCGCCGGCCGTGTTCTGCGCGACTCCCGCTTACCTCCAAAAGCATGGCACGCCCGTCCACCCGGAGGACCTCGCGGCGCACGCATTGCTGGTGCCCGAATCGGCGGCTGCGGGTGTGGCGCTGCGCTGGACCAAGGGCTCGCGGCAGGTGGCTCTGACGCTCAAGCCGAAGCTGGTCGTCAATGATCCTGCCGTGCTGCACAGCTCGACGCTGGCTGGCCTCGGGATCGGCCTGCTGCCCGAATTTTTGTGCCGCCAGGGGCTGGCGACCCAGAAGCTCAAACGGGTACTCGCGGACTGGGAACTGCCCGAGCAACCCCCACTGTGCGCCGTGTACCGGAACGACCTTGCCCAGGACCAGCGCGTTGTGGCGCTGGTCGAGTTTCTGGCCGCGCATATCATCCCGGCGCTCAGCCTCCGGTAAAGTCACTCGCGGTAGAATTGGTGCATGTACCGCGCACCCCTTAAGGATCTCAATTTCGTCCTCGAACACGTGCTGGGCACGGGTTCATTGTCGAGCTATCCGGGCTATGAGGAATACTCCACCGAGCTCGCTGCCAGCGTGCTGGAGGAGGCCGCCAAGTTCGCCGAAAACGTCCTCGATCCGCTCTACAAGAGCGGCGATAGCGAAGCCTCGCGCTGGACGCCGGATGGAGTCATTACGCCGCAAGGCTACAAAGACGCCTATCGGCAGTTTGCGGCGGATGGCTGGACTGCGCTGACCGCAGATCCGGAATTTGGCGGTCAGGGCGTGCCCTCGGTGTTAGGCACGGCGGTCTCCGAGATCCTGTCGTCGGCCAACATGGCCTTCAAGCTCTGTCCGATGCTGACGCAGGGGGCTATCGAGGCGCTCTCGCAGCAGGGAACCGAGCAGCAGAAACGCACTTTCCTGCCCAAAATGATCGCGGGTACCTGGACCGGCACCATGAACCTGACCGAGCCGCAGGCGGGCTCGGATCTTGGACAGGTAAAGACCCGAGCCGTCCCGGAGGGCGATCATTACCGCATCTTTGGCCAGAAAATTTTCATCACCTACGGCGAGCACGATTTTACCGAGAACATCATTCACCTGGTGTTAGGCAGGGTAGATGGCGCGCCACCGGGCGTCAGGGGCATTTCGCTGTTCATCGTGCCGAAGTTCCTGCTCAGGGAAGATGGCTCGTTAGGTGCGCGCAACGACGCCTACTGCATCTCGATCGAGCACAAGCTCGGCATCCGCGCCAGCCCGACCGCGGTCATGGCCTACGGGCAGAAGGATGGCGCCATCGGTTACCTGGTCGGTGAAGCGAATCGCGGCCTCGAGTACATGTTTATCATGATGAATGCGGCGCGATTGTCGGTGGGCCTCGAAGGCTGGGCCATTGCCGAGCGCGCCTACCAGCAGGCGCTCGAGTGGGCGCGCACGCGCATCCAGGGCAAGCCCGCGGCCGCGACGCCGCCGGGCGCAAACGGGCCCCTGCCGATCGCCTACCATGCCGACGTCAAGCGCATGCTGCTGACGATGCGCTCCCAGATCGAGGCGATGCGCGTGTTAGGTCTGTCGGCTGCCCTGCACCTGGATCTCGCGCACAGCCATCCCGATGCGGCCGTACGGCAAAAGCATCAGGCGCGACTCGATCTGCTGATTCCCATCGTCAAGGGCTGGTCCACCGAGAACGGCGTGACCCTGGCTTCGGTGGGCATCCAGGTGCACGGCGGCATGGGGTTCATCGAAGAGACCGGCGCGGCACAGATGCTGCGCGATGCGCAGATCGCCACCATTTACGAGGGCACGACCGGCATCCAGGCCAACGACCTGATCGGCCGCAAGATCAGCCGCGACGGTGGTGCCGTGCTGACGGAATTGCTGGATGAGCTGGCGCAGGAACTGGCCGGCAAGACCGACAGCGATGCCGGCGTCAAGGCCATCGTGTCGGCATCGGCCGCCGGCATCAAGGAGCTGCGTGCGGCGCTCGGCAAGCTGCTTGCGGCTCTCGCCAGCGACCCGGCCGCGGCGCAGGCGGTAGCCGTACCGTTCCTCAGGCTCTGCGGCACGGTGTTAGGCGGCTGCCTGCTGGCGCGTTCGGCGCGCGTCGCGGCGCAGCTGCTGGCAAGCGGCGCGGGCGACCCGGGATTCTGCCGCGCGAAATTGCAGACCGCGCAGTTTTATGCGGAGCAGATAATGCCGCAGGCCACGGCATTCGCGGCAATCGTCAGCTCCGGTGCGGCCAGTGTCGTAAGCGCTGACCCGGCGTTGTTCTGATGTTTGCTTTCTTCCGGCTGCTGTACGTGATCTGGATGATCGGCGCCGTCGTCGTGTTTGCGCGCGGCCTGTCGCAGATGCTGTTCGGCAAGAGCGTCGCGGCATCGGCTGCATTTTTTCGCGCCATTTTCATGGCGGCAATCTGGCCCATCGCGATGTTGACAGCGGAAGGCCGGGCAGCATTGCGCGCGATGTCGCGCAGCGATTGAGCGGGCGCCAGCGGCGTCAGTTCCAGCCACCACCACCGCTGCGACCGCGCATCGGAACACCACGCAACGCCCACAGCGCCGCGACGAACAGCAGCCAGGACATGCCCTCGTCCCGCAACTCGGTCAGCTGCAGGGGGCTCACACCATCATGCGCGATGCCGTACAGACGGGCGCCAACCACACAGGCGTTGAACGCCACCAGAATGATCAGGCTGGTGCGCAGCATCTGGCTGCGCAGCACGCCATACAAAGCCGTGACGGCCAGGAACAGGAACATCGCACCCGGCCCGACCCGCAGGAAGGCGATGGACTCCGGTACGCCGTTGGCGCTGATGCCGAAACGCTCGATGTGTTGCAGCGGCTCGGCGAGATAGAGATACGCCAGGAAAGAAAATATCAGCAGGCCGT
This sequence comes from Gammaproteobacteria bacterium, assembly GCA_043738315.1. Taxonomy (GTDB): domain Bacteria; phylum Pseudomonadota; class Gammaproteobacteria; order Steroidobacterales; family Steroidobacteraceae; genus UBA964. The sequence continues at coordinate 3,954 of JAYUGT010000068.1, read as the reverse complement.
AGACAACGACCGCACGCGCGAACCACAGGCGCCTGTTTGTCGCTCCGCCTAACAATCGTAATCCACGACGCGGCGCTCGACCGATAACTCGCGGATACCCGCCTTGACCGCCTCATGCACCGGGTGGGTCTGGTAGACCAGCAGTGCGGCACGATCGGTAAATTCGCTGTACAGCACGCAGTCGCCGGCCAGCGGATCCTCGACGAAGTTGACGCCCACTTCCAGCTTCAGCAGGCCGGGAATCCTGCCACGCATGCCTTCGAGCAGGCGCTTGATCTCCTGCGCGTTAGCAAGCTTGCTGGCTGGCGTGTCCTTGACGCGCCAGACGACGATATGTTTGACCATGCCCGCCCCTGTCAGCGGCGGAAAGTCACCGATAATCCGCCGTACATCTGACTCTGGTAGCCATCGCTGTCCGAAGAACCGACAGTGGCTTCCATGGTGACCGTGGAGCTGATGCTATAGCGATAGCCCAGGCTGACGCCAGTACTGTTGCCGCCGTTGATCTGGTCCTTGACGCGATAGGCATCGAGCCGCAGGCCGCTGCGCGCGAACGAACGGTCCAGCCCCGCGCCGAACTCGTTGTCGGTGACGCCGTTCGATTTCGTGATTACCGAGGCAGCCAGTGCCGCGAGCCCCGGCCGGCGCTGGGGATTGAGGCTAACAAGCGTGTTGATGGCGCTGGTGAAGGCGGAGTCGTAGCTGTTGTCCTGAAACTGCGCATAGGCGCCCCAGGCATCGCCGTACCAGCTCACCGCAAGCCCAACGCCGTTGCCGGCAAAACTGGCGGTGCGCGAAATGGGCCGCGCGCCGACGATCGGCGGCGTAAAGGTGAAGCGGACGCTGAAATCCCGCTTCTCGAGCAGCAAGCCGATCTCCAGCGCCTGGTTGCGCCAGTACAGTTTGCCGCTGGTGATCCGGGATTCGAAATTGTTGGAGTCGTCCCAGCTGCGCCAGCCGAGCTTCGCACCAAAGCGGTCGTTGTGCACGTCAGCGCCCAGCCCAAAGGATGTGCCGGAAAAATCGCTGAATTCCACGGACGAGGTGGTATGGCCGACGTTCGCATTGAGCGTCCAATTGTCGTTAGGCGCTACGGCCAGAAAGGCATCGTAATTGACGCCGCCATCCTCGTCGGTAAGCCCCGACAGAGTCAGGTCATAGCCCGCGATAGCAGGCGAACTCGCCGCCAACACGGCCGCAAGCGCCAAACCCTGTGCATAACGCACGCGATCGAATTTCAACATGCACGACCCTCCCAATTCCCACCACAGAACGCTGTGGCGGTTAAAGCGTTGACCGGATCCCCGCACCCGTCGGGGTGGACGACATAATCGCGGCCTGGCTGCAGCGGCACAGTTAGAGTCCCGCCAGCGCGGGCAGCGCCAGGGGCGCATTCAGGCTTTCGAGGAAATGCCGCCGGTCTTCGCTGGACCACGCGGCCCAGTCGATTTTCGCGGGCGCATCCGGCGCAAGATCAGTGGCGCTGACGATCCGGACCTGGTCAGCAGCGACGGGCAACGGTTCCTGGGTGGTAATCCTCGGCAGGCGGGAGGACTGGCCGTCGCGCAGCAGGTCGATGACGGTGGCGGTGACCGCGGGGTCGCGCGACAGATCGCTGTGCTCGGTGCGGGTAAGGTAGCAGGGCGCATTCTCGAGACGCGCAGAGTCAAAACTCACGGTGCCATCGCCGGCCCGGGAGTAGCGATAGCGTGCCTCTTCGCCGCTGCCGGTCACAGCATCGCAGGTAACCTGCCCGATGCCGGCAATAACGCGATAGCGGGCATCTTCGGATGGCAATCGCCGCCAGAACCCGGCGTTATCCGGTCGCAGTTGCTGCACGCTCGCGAAGCTCGCGAAAACGTCGCGCGCGAGCTGTTCGGCGCTGTGTCGCCGATCCAGCATCGCGCTGCGCTGTACCACCGGGTAGCAACCGCGCAGCGCCAGCAGTGCCGCAACGGCTCCTTTGTTAGGTACTCCCAGCTGTACGACCCGGCTCACGCTCGCGTCGGCCAGCGGGTCCAGCAGCGCAGCGCGTGCGACCAGGCCGCCGAGGCTGTGCGCGACCAGCATCACGGGCTGCTGCCCGGCGATGATCGCCTGCGCCAGCGCGGCGCCGAGTTCCAGAATGTCACGGCGCCAGTCGTAGGCAAAGGGCCTGACATCAAAACCGGCAGCTAACAAACGCAGCCACAGGCGCAGATAGCTGTGGTGCACCAGGCCGAGCGCACGCACCGGCGAATCAGTCGTCAGGGCCAGCTTGTACAGATCGCCGCGGATCATATCGATGGGGTCCAGCCAGATGAGATCGGGCGGCGCGCCAGCGGCGCGCGGAATCCCGAGCTGCGAACCCATGATTCCGGGTACCAGCCAGACCCTGGGAGCGTCGCCGGCTCGAACCGCGACCGCCGCCGTGCGCGCCAGCGCCGACAGTTCCAGGTAGGCATCGGCGCCCAGATAAACGCTCAGCTCGCGACGCTGCTCGCCGCTCGCAAGACAATGGCGCAGCTGCTCGTCCGGCCAGTAAAGCCGGTCGTACGGGCTGATTTCCTCACTGGCTGCTGCGATGTCCATGGCTTGGCGGCATTATGCGGACGTGATCCGATAGAATTTGCGAAGGAACGCACACTACGACCATGGCGAAAATTAAACGACCGATATCTGACCAAGCGCGCTGGACCGGGGTGTTTCCAGCCATGACCACGCAGTTTACCCGCCAACTCGCGCTCGATGTTCCTGCGACCTGCCGGCACATCGAGTCCATGATCGCAGCGGGCGCCAGCGGCATCGTCATGTTAGGTTCTCTGGGCGAAAACCTGACGCTGGATACCGCCGAGAAGATCCAGGTGGTGCGCGCCGCGGTCAAGACCGCGCGCGGTCGGGTGCCGGTAATATCCGGTGTCATCGAAACCAGCACTCTGGCGGCGTGCCGGTACGCCGAAAACGCCGCGAAAGCCGGCGCCGCGGGCCTGATGGTGCTGCCGGCGATGGTCTATCGCGCGGATGCGCGCGAGACACTGACCCACTACCGCAGCGTGGCGCGGGCTGCGGACCTGCCGGTGATCTGCTACAACAACCCGCTCGCGTACAACATCGATATCACTCCCACGATGTTTGCGGACTTGGCCGACGAGAAGCGATTTGTCGCCATCAAGGAATCAAGTGGCGACGTGCGGCGTTTCACCGACCTGCGCTTGTTTGTCGGCAATCGTTATCAGCTGTTCTGCGGCGTCGACGATCTGTTGCTCGAGGCAGTTGCACTCGGCGCCGATGGTTGGATCTCAGGCATGAATCTCGCTTATCCGCATGAAGGCCAGGCGCTCTGGGATCTGCTCACCGGCGGTCCCAAGTCGCAGGCGCGCGCACTGGAGTTGTATCGCTGGTTCACACCGCTGCTGCACCTCGATACCGCGATCAAGTTCGTGCAATACATCAAGCTGGCTTGCGCGGCGCGCGGTTATGGCACCGAGTGCGTGCGCGCGCCACGCCTGACGCTGACCGGCCAGGAGCGCGCCGCGGTGCTGCGCCTGTTGCGCGATGCGGACCAGACCCGGCCGGCCTGGCTGAAAGCGGCGTGATTCGTGCCGAGACCTGACAAACGGCCCGGCGGGCTGCGAGTCATCGATTCGCACACGGGCGGCGAACCGACCCGGGTCATCATCGACGGCGGGCCGCAGCTGCAGGGCAGCATGGCCGAGCGGGTCGAGCAACTGCGCAGCCATTACGACGATTTCCGCTCTGCCGTGGTCAACGAGCCTCGCGGCTCGGACGTGCTGGTCGGAGCCTTGCTGCAAAAACCGACCCAGGCGGATTGCGCCGCCGCGATCATATTTTTCAACAACGTCGGTTATCTCGGCATGTGCGGCCACGGCACCATCGGCCTGGTCGCAACGCTGCTCTGGCTCGGCCGGATGCAGCCGGGCGCGCACCGCATCGAAACACCGGCAGGGATCGTGG
>JAYUGT010000067.1:0-5576 GCA_043738315.1 Gammaproteobacteria bacterium | reverse complement strand
GGCCTGGCGCCCGAACCGGATACGGACATCATCCGCGTGAAATCCTGGCAGGTGCCGCGCGATCCCGAGGACCGCTACATGTCGCGGCGCGCGATCCGCGCGCTGTGGCCGGTCATCCAGGCTGCCCAGCCTGACATCGTTCACGTACAAACGCCCTTTGTCGCGCACTATGCCGGCATCGATATCGCGCGCCGGCTCGGCGTGCCGGTGCTTGAAACGTACCACACCTATTTCGAGCACTACCTGCAGCACTACGTCCCGGCCGTGCCGGGATCCTGGTTACGGGCCTTTTCGCGCTGGTTTACGCAGCGCCAGTGCCGCCAAGTCGACGCGCTGATCTCGCCGTCACAGCCGATGGCGGATGTGTTAGCTGCCTACGGCGTCGCGACGCCCCTGCATGTGATCCCGACCGGCCTCGATCCGAGCCGCTTCCAGGACGGCGACGGCGCGAAATTCCGCACGCTGCACGGCATCGGGTCTCGTCCCATGGCGTTGTTCGTGGGACGCGTCGCGCACGAAAAGAACATCGATTTCCTGCTGGTGATGCTGCGCAGGCTGATCGAGAAAGTCCCGGATGTGCTGCTCGTGATTGCCGGCGAGGGCCCGGCTGTGCCGCACCTGAAGCAGGAAATTGCGAATGCCGGTCTCGGTGCTAACACCCAGATGATCGGCTATCTCGAGCGCAACTCGACGCTGCTCGATTGTTATCACGCGGCTGATGTCTTTGTGTTCGCATCGCGCACCGAAACCCAGGGCCTGGTGCTGCTGGAAGCGATGGCGCAGGGCACGCCGGTCGTGTCCACCGCGGTGATGGGGACCGCAGAAGTCCTGCGCGATGCCAGGGGCGCGATCGTCAGCCAGGAGAGCGCGCAGGTTTTCAGCGACGCGGTGGCCCTGGTCCTCAAGGACCCGGCGCTGCGTGAAAAACTGAGCGTCGCTGCCAAGGGCGATGCTGCGCGCTGGTCATCGGTGCAGTGTGCGAGACGCGCCGCGGACCTGTACCAGGACCTACGCGGCCTGCACGCCGCTGCAAGCCCCGACAAGTTTCTGGCGGAAGCGAAAGGATAGCCCATGACACGCTCGCAGCTGCTCGACAATGCCAATCGGCTTGACGTACGTCTCTGCATGCTCGCCAATCGCATCGCACTCAGCAATCCGACCCTGCGGTTTTTCCGTGTCGTCAGCCGCCTCGCCGACGGCGTGTTCTGGTATTCATTGACCGCCGCGATGCCGCTGTTGCTCGGCCAACATGGCCTGATTGCCGCAATACACATGTTGCTCGCCGGCGGCCTGGGACTCCTGATCTATCGCCAGCTCAAGGAACGGCTGGTCCGGGAACGGCCCTTCGTGCGTCTCGCTGGCATTCAGTGCTTCATGCCGCCGCTGGATCGCTACAGTTTCCCCTCTGGCCACACCCTGCACGCGGTCGCGTTTACCTTCGTTGCCTGCAGCTATGTACCCTGGCTGGCAATTCTGTTAGTCCCGTTCGCGACTGCGGTCGCGCTATCGCGCGTCGTACTGGGCCTGCACTACCCGTCCGATGTCGCCGCCGGTGCGGTTATCGGCCTCGCGCTGGGTGTCGGCACCAATCTGCTGTTCTTGTAAGTCCGCGTCATCAAACTGCAATCTTTGCGGTACATGATGTGCGGGTTGAAGGAAGCCGGTCGACGACCACTTTTCCCGGGTGTGCGACTGGATTGACAAGGCTGGCGGTCCCCCCCGCCAGCCTTTTTTTTGCGCCGGTCGCCTGTTCACCAAACATTAACTGATAATTTTGGAATCATGAGCGGTGCTTCGCCTGCGGGTCAGGCTTCACGAATGGATGCTGCCGATGACAACCAGCGAACGCATTTATAACGTCCTGTTTCTCTGCACTGGCAATTCGGCACGCAGCATCCTCGCTGCGGCCATCATCAACCACGTCGGCAATGGCCGATTCCGCGGCTTCAGCGCGGGCAGTTTTCCGAAAGGCGCAGTTCATCCGATCGCACTGCAACTGCTGACGCACCTGAACATGCCCGTGGAGGGCCTGCGCAGCAAGAGCTGGGATGAGTTCGCAGCGCCCGGCGCACCCAGTCTCGATTTCGTGTTCACCGTGTGTGACAACGCCGCTGGCGAAGTCTGCCCCTACTGGCCCGGCCAACCGATGACTGCCCACTGGGGGATTCCCGATCCCGCCGCCGTCGAGGGAACTGACGTCCAGAAGTGGCTGGCATTCAGGCAGGCCTACAAGGCAATGGAGAATCGCATCAAGGCATTTACCAGCCTGCCGATTGCCTCGCTCGATCGCATGAAGCTGCAGGAACGCCTCAACGAAATCGGCAGGTCCTGAGCATGTCGTCCTTTGAACGCTACCTGACACTGTGGGTCGCGGCCTGCATTGTCGTCGGCGTCAGCCTCGGTCATTTCTTCCCGGGTATATTCCAGGCGATCGGCAGCGCCGAAATCGCAAAAGTGAATCTGCCAGTCGCACTACTGATCTGGCTGATGATCATCCCGATGCTGATGAAGATCGACTTTGGCGCGCTGGGTGAAGTGCGCCGCCACTGGCGCGGCATCGGCGTCACCCTGTTCGTGAACTGGGCGGTCAAGCCATTCTCGATGGCGCTGCTGGGCTGGCTGTTCATCGGCGTCCTGTTTCGGCCCTACCTGCCGGCCGGGCAGATCAACTCGTATATTGCCGGGCTGATCCTGCTCGCGGCTGCGCCCTGCACCGCCATTGTGTTTGTCTGGAGCAACCTGACCCATGGCGAGCCGCACTTCACGCTCTCGCAGGTGGCGCTCAACGACCTGATCATGGTGTTCGCATTTGCGCCGCTGGTCGGTCTGCTGCTCGGCTTGTCGGCGATCACCGTGCCGTGGAATACGCTGCTGCTGTCAGTGGGCTTGTACATCGTCGTGCCGGTGATCATCGCGCAGCTGGCGCGGCGTAGTTTGTTAGCTACGGAGCGCCCGACTCGCCTGCCGAGTGTGCTTGAGCGTCTAGGGCCGCTGAGTCTCGCTGCGCTGCTGGCGACGCTGGTGCTGCTGTTTGGGTTCCAGGGCGAACAGATCCTGCGTCAGCCCCTGGTCATCGCGCTGCTCGCGGTGCCGATCCTGATCCAGGTGTATTTCAATTCGGGCCTGGCCTACCTGCTGAATCGAGCCTCGGGCGAAGCGCACTGTGTCGCGGGCCCCTCGGCGCTGATCGGCGCCAGCAATTTCTTTGAGCTTGCGGTCGCCGCGGCGATCAGCCTGTTTGGATTCGAATCCGGCGCCGCACTGGCCACCGTGGTCGGCGTGCTCATCGAAGTGCCGGTGATGTTGTCGGTGGTGAAGATCGTCAACGACAGTCGCGGCTGGTATGAACGCGGCGCGCGGGTACTGGAAACATCCGCCAGCGCGCGCGACACCGGCATCCTGCCGGATGAATTCTCGGCTGGGAAAAAATAATACTCAGTTACGGACGCAGATCAGGTCCAATTGCTGATCGGATCTGCCCAGCGCGGCGGCGTCGGCCTGCAGCAACGAGCCATTGGACAGTGTGCAAACGCGAAATCCCGCCTGCACCAGCAACTGCAACAGCGCGACCGGATCGAGATTCGCCTTGCGCATGTAGGCGGGAGAAAATTCCAGCATCAGCGTATCGCAACGGCTCAGCAAATCGCCCGCGCCGCGCAGCGCCGGCAATTCGTAGCCCTCGATGTCAATCTTGACGAATCGCAGGCGCCGCGCACCGAGGTTCTGGTTTTGCCACCAGCTGTCAAGGCGTGTAACGGGCACCTGGATCTTTTCGCCGTCGTGCACCGGCAACACCGAGTGACGGCCGCGATTGCTGTCCTTGTACAGGTAAAGGTCGATACTGCCGGCGCTGTCGCCCAGCGCCAGTTGCTGCTGATGAACGTGGCCCGCCCGGTTGAGCTCAATATTGCGCGACAGCATCGCAAAATTCAGCGCCTCGGGCTCAAAGCAATACACGTCGAATGCGCCGGCACCCAAACGATCTAACAAGCAGCTATACCAGCCGATGTTGGCGCCGATATCCAGCGCAATATCGCCATCACCCAGTTGCACATGCTCGAGAATCCAGGCGCTGTTCGCCGGTTCGTGCACGCCATCGCGAACGATGTGGCGGCCGATGTCATCCGCGGGAGATGCGAGAAACCTCAAGTCCAGTGCGCGTGTATCCACCAGCAGCGGCTGTCCGCCGGAGAACATGCGTGCCGCGGTGAGTTTCGCGAGTCTGGCAATTCTTTTCGCTGCGGAAAATGGCGGCTTCAGCACGGGCATGGAGCAACCCTAACCGCGCCACCCGAACTTTGCAAACCGGCGCTCGTCGCCTGTCATTTCCCCCTTGCGGGAGCGGCTTTTGTTGTTAGCAGTACATCGAACCGGATCGTGACGTCGTTGTCGACCCACTCTGTGGATTTCCAGTCGCCCTGGCCGACGCCGTAATCGAGCCGCCGGATGACAATTGTACCGCGCAAGCTCATGGTTGTTAGATCAACACGGCGCGTGATCTGGATTGCAAGCGGCAGGCGCACCTGGCTCGAGACACCGCGGATGGTCAGCTTTCCGAGCGCTTCATAGTTACCGTCCTTGCGGCGCGACAGAGCCGTGGACTGGAAGCTTGCACTGGGAAATCTGGCGACCAGGAACAGGTCTGGGCCGCGCAGCAGCTCGTCGCGTTCCTTGTCTTTGGTATCGAGCGATGCGATGTCGACGTTCACGGCGAGCGAGCTGGCGGCGAGGTTGCCGGCATCGAAGCGGAACTCGGTTGTAAACCGCCCGAACCGGCCGTTGCTGATCGCGCCGGCCTGCCGGAAGGAAAACTGCAAGCTGCTGCGCGCCGGATCCGCCGTGAACAGCGGCGGCGGGGCAGTGCTGTTAGCCGCCAATGCGGTGGCTCCCGCGATCGACAAGGCCAGGATGCCGGCGCGTACGATCACCGTAACCTCCGGCCAAGCGGCAGCATCCGGGTCAGCACATCGTCGCGGTTTAGAAAGTGGTGCTTGGCCGCCCCCAGCACATGCAGGATCGCCAAGCCTGACAGGCAGTTGAAAATAATCCCATGGGTGGCGCGCATGGTGTCGAAAAGACCCGGGTCCGGCGCCACGAGGTCGGGAAACTGGAACCAGCCAAACCAGCTGACCGGATAATTCTTGGCGGAAGACATCAGCCAACCCGTAAGCGGCAGCGCAAAAATGCACAGATAGAGCCCCGCATGCGAGACGCGCGCCAGGAGCCGCTCCCAGGGGCGCATGGCCTGCGGCAGCGCGGGGGTCCGATTGCCGAGACGCCACAACAATCGCAAGATCGCAAGTCCCAGGATGGTCATGCCGACTGACTTGTGCCTTGCAAGCGTTGCGAGCTTCGCCATACCCAGCGGCAGGCCCTCGGCAGTTTCCGCGAGCAGGTATTGCAGGACGATCAAGGCGACGATCAGCCAGTGCAGAGTCTGCGAGACGGCGCCCCAGGCGGTATTGGTGTTGCGAAGCTGCATGACGGTAAGCTAGCCCCGTCGGGAGGCCACGGTCAATGCGTGATTTTCACAACCAGCAGTTGCAACGCCTGCGCGTACCCGCGGCGCTGTTAGC